>NZ_CP031142.1:2857500-3175000 GCF_014697215.1 Saccharopolyspora pogona | reverse complement strand
AGCACCGAAGCCCGACCGCACTGGCTGCTCTACCTCGGCGTGGACGAAGAGGTGGGCACCGACGAACTGGTGCACCGGGCGGTCGCCCTGGACGGCCGGATCCGGGTCGATCCCTACGACTCCAGCCTCGGCCGCGTCGCCGTCCTGCGGGATCCGACCGGGGCGCGCTTCGCGATCGTCGATCCCAGCCAGGCCAGCGAGTACGGCACCGCGGGCAACGACGACCCCTACGACGACTGAAGCCGGGCTCCGCCCCGGTGGGCCGGGCGCTCGTCGGCCCACCGGGTGCGCAGGTCAGCGGCGGAGTCGCTTGCGCCCGGTGACCTTGTTGTAGATGACCAGGACGATGACGGCGCCGATGATGGAGCCGATCCACCCGGCGGGCTGGAAGCCGCGGAAACCGACGGTGAGCAGGCCGAACACGAAACCGCCGACGACCGATCCCGCGACGCCGATCACGATCGTCATCAGGATGCCGATGTCGTCCTTGCCCGGCACGACCGCTCGAGCGATGAAGCCCGCGATGAGCCCGAAAACGAGCCAGCCGATGACCGTCCAAAGCATTGCATTCACCCCATAGTCCGGGTTGGTCCCTGCTAGATCACGCTACCGGACGAAGTGACCACGACGCACCAGCCGCAGCCAGCGGCGTTAGCTGCACACCGGGACGGCGTGTCGTTGGGTCGCCGACGACGGCCGGCACCCTGGCGATCAACCGTCCCGACCAGCCCCAGCCGCATGTACTCGGTCCACCCGCTTCGTGCGGGTGCGCGGGCGGTCGACCATCCGGGTATTCGGGGGGGCGGGGGGCGAGGACACATGCCGATGCCGATACTTGGCGCACCTGCGGGTTCATGATTCGGCCGTTCGGCCGATGGGGTGCCGGGCCGTTCGGCGGGGAACCTCGCGGCGTCGATCAATGCGCTGGTGAACCTGAACACCGGCCGAAATCGCCTGTGGAGATGATCTTATGGAGTTGATCGTTCTCGGCTGCTCGGGCAGCGCGCCGGCACCGCAGTCACCGTCATCCGGATACCTGCTGCGCTCCGGTGGCAGCCTGCTCGCGATCGATCTGGGGAACGGAACCCTCGGCCCGCTGCAGCGCTGGGCCGACCCGTTCGACGTCGATTCGCTGCTGCTGACCCACCTCCACCCCGATCACTGCGCCGACGTCGCCCCGCTGGCGGTGTACCTGCGCTACCGGCCGAACCCGCCGCGCGACCCGAAACAGCAACGCCTGCCCGTGTACGCGCCGCCGGAAGCGCCGAGCCGCCTGGCTGCGCTCTACGCGCCGAACGCCGAGCAGCTCGCTGACACGGACCTCTCGGACACGTTCGAGTTCCTGGCCCCACCGGTCGATCCGGTGCAGGTCGGTGCGTTCGAGATCCGCGCGGTCCCGCTCGACCACCTGTGCCCGACCTGGGGCCTGCGCATCGAGGCGGAGGTCAGGGTGTTCGCCTTCACTGGAGACACCGGCCCCAGCGACGGAATCGCCAAGCTGGCGGCCGGAGCGGACGTCCTGCTGTCCGAAGCATCCTGGCTGGACTCGCCGGACCAGCCAAAGGGAATGCACCTGTCGGGCAAACAAGCAGGCGCAGCGGCGGCATCGGCGGGAGTCGGCAAACTGCTGCTCACCCACTACTCCCCGTGGACGGATACAAGAGCACTCCTCGAAGAGGCCACCGAAGCCTTCGACGGCCCCGCGGAGCTGGTCCGGGCCGGCGCCACCTACGAGATCTGACCACATAGGACGATCGTCGAAGCCCGTTCGCCGGGCCGGGTCAGCATCAGTTCCAGCATCACGTGGTCGGTGAGGTCAATGGTATCGACTTCTGAAATGGGGCTGATCGGTAACTATCGTTGGACACGATAGCGCGTTGCGGGCAGTGTTCGTGGCATGACCGATGTGCAGCGCTACGCCGCTTTCACCACCGACCCCAGCGGCGGGAACCCCGCCGGGGTAGTGCTCGACGCCCAGGAGCTCGACGACCCCACCATGCAGCGGATCGCCGCCGACGTCGGCTACTCCGAGACGGCGTTCCTCAGCCCGATCGATCCGGCCGCGCGCCGCTACGGGCTCCGCTTCTTCAGCCCGCTTGCCGAAGTCGCCTTCTGCGGTCACGCCACGATCGCCACCGCCGTCGCGCTGGCCGAACGCGACGGGGTCGGCGACCTGGGCTTCGAAACCCCGGCGGGCACCATCGAGGTGCGGACCGACAAGCAGGACAGCATCGTCGCCAGCCTCACCAGCGTGCCCACCCGGTCGCGGTCGGCGACCGACGCGGAACTCGACCGCACCCTGGGCGCCCTGGGCTGGTCTCGCGGTGACCTCGATCCCGCCTGGCCGTCGCACGTCGCGTTCGGCGGCAACGACCACCTCGTGCTGGCCGCGCGATCCCGCGAACGCCTGGCCGACCTCGACTACGACTTCGACGGGCTCGCCGACGTGATGAGGGAGCACGGCTGGACCACGGTGCACATCTTCTGGCAGCAGGACGCCGAGATCGTGCACGCCCGCGACCCGTTCCCGATCGGAGGCGTCGTCGAGGACCCGGCGACGGGCGCGGCCGCGGCCGCGTTCGGCGGCTACCTCCGGACCCTGGGGAAGATGTCGAGCCCCACCCGGATCACCATTGTGCAAGGGCAGGACATGGGGCGGCGCAGCGAACTCGTCGTCAGCATCGACCCCGATGATCCCCAGGTGACCGTCACCGGCGCGGCCGTGCCGATTTCCGGTTGAGCGCGGGCGATCTGGACTCCCGTCCGGTGGCTGGATAGTTTGCCGGTGACGTTCGAAGTGGAGGTGTGCGTTGTCGGGTCACCTGATCGACCGGTCCGGGCGGCGGTACGACCTGTCGGAGCCGCGCTGGCGCGGGGACGACGGATCGCCGCTGATGGTCAGCGCCCTGCCCGGGATCACCCCGGAGCAGATCGAGACCGCGGAACGCTCGCTGTGGCGGTACGGCGCGGCCATCCCGGTCGATCCGGGAGCGCGGGTGAGCCTCGGCGAGGGATGCACGCCGCTGGTGCCGTTCGACTGGAGCGGTCGGCGCGTCCACTTCAAGCTCGAATGGTTCAACCCCACGTCGAGCTTCAAGGATCGCGGTTCCGCGGTGATGGTCTCGCATCTCGCGAGCCTGGGTGTGACGCAACTGCTGGAGGACAGCTCCGGCAACGGCGGCGCATCGGTGGCCGCGTTCTGCGCGGCTGCGGGGATCGAGGCCAAGGTCCTCGCCCCGACCGCGACCTCCGCGGCCAAGATCCGGCAGGTGCGGGCCTACGGCGCGGAGGTCGAACTGGTGCCGGGCACCAGGGATGAGGTCGCGGCGGAGGCCATCCGCCAGTCGGCGCGGATCACCTACGCCAGCCACAACTGGCACCCGTTCTTCTTGCAGGGCACGAAAACCATCGGATACGAGATGTGGGAGGCGCTCGGTTTCCGCGCGCCCGACAACGTCGTGGTGGTGGCGGGCGCGGGCAGCAACATCCTCGGCTGCGACCTCGCGTTCACCGAACTGCTCCAAGCCGGACAGATCGAAACCTGCCCGCGGCTGCTGGTCGCGCAGCCCGAGGACTGGGCGACGATCGCGCATGGGGTCAACGGGACGAGCGGCCCGGCTCCGGGCCAGCGCAAGCCCACCATCGCCGAAGGCGCCTCCATCGCGGCGCCCGTTCGCCTACCCGAGAACGTCGAGGCGATCCGCCGCTCGAACGGCACGGCCATCACGATCGACGACGACTCGACCCGCGCCGCCGTCCGGGCGTTGGCGGCGCGAGGCTTGTACGCCGAGCCGACGAGTGCGGTCGCTGCCGCGGCGCTGGACCGGTTCATCGCCGACGGCACCATCGGCAAGGAGGACACGACCGTCGTGATCCTAACCGGCTCGGGCCTCAAGGCCGCCGAACAACTCGCAGCCATCTACGACTGAACTCGCCAGAACCAGGGGCGCGTGCCCGGATAGGTCCCGTGAGCGTTTTCGGTGCCGGAATACCGCGTTCCTGCGCTCCGAAGTGGACATCACGGCCCCTTCGGTACCACAGCAACCCAAAGACTTACGGGTGTTCCGCGCAGCACCGCCGTGACACGCAGCACCGCCGTGACACGCAGAATGCGTCTGGAAACGGGATTCAGATGCGTTCGAAGACAGCGGCGAGGCCCTGGCCGCCTCCGATGCACATGGTTTCCAGGCCGTAGCGGGCTTCGCGGCGGTGCATCTCGCGGGACAACGTCGCGAGGATGCGGCCGCCGGTGGCGCCCAGCGGGTGGCCCAGCGAGATTCCCGAGCCGTTGACGTTGAGCCGGTCGAAGTCGGCGGGCTTGAACTCCCACTCGCGGGTGCAGGCCAGCACCTGCGCCGCGAATGCCTCGTTGAGCTCGATCAGATCGACGTCGGCCAGGCCGATTCCGGCGCGCTGCAAGGCCTTCGCGGTCGCCGGGACCGGGCCGATGCCCATCGTGCGCGGCGGTACGCCGGCCCGCGCCCAGGACACCAGCCGCACCAGCGGGCGCAGTCCGAGTTCCGCCGCGCGCTCCGGCGTCGTCACCACGCAAACGGCGGCGGCGTCGTTCTGCCCGCTGGCGTTGCCTGCGGTGACAGTCGCCTCCGGGTCGGACTTGCCGAGCACCGGCTTCAGCGCCGACAGGCTTTCCATCGTGGTATCCGGGCGCGGGTGTTCGTCCACGTCGACAACGGTGTCGCTCTTGCGGGAACGCACCGTCACCGGCACGATCTCGTCGTCGAACCGCCCGGCCTGCTGCGCGGCGGCGGCGCGCTGCTGCGAGCGGACCGAGAGCTCGTCCTGCTCGGTGCGCGAGATCTCGTACTCGCGGCGCAGGTTCTCGGCTGTTTCCAGCATCCCGCCCGGCACCGGGAACTTCTTGCCGCCCGCGGTCACCCGACCGCGTGCCAGCGCGTCGTGCAACTCCAGCCCGCTGCCGCGGATACCCCACCGCGCCTCGGTGGTGTAGAACGGCGCGCTGCTCATGCTTTCCGCGCCGCCGGCCAGCACCACGTCGCTGACGCCGGTCTGCACCTGCATCGCGCCGTCCAGCACGGCCTGCAGACCGGACCCGCAACGCCGGTCCACCTGGGTGCCGCCGACCTCGACGGGCAGGCCCGCGTCCAGCGCGGCGACTCGACCGATCGCCGGGGCGTCGGAGTTCGGGTAGCACTGGCCGAGGATCACCTCGTCGATCGCCCCACCGGGCAGCCCGGTGCGCTCCACCAGGGCCTTGATCACCGTCGACGCCAGCTCGACGGCGGGCATCTTGAACACCCCGCCGAACCGGCCGATCGGGGTCCGCAGCGGTTCGCAGATCACCGCTTCGCGCATCGCTTGCTCCTTCGAGTCCCGGTGGCGGCCACTCGCCGCCGTTTCGTTCGTAGCACAGCGCCGCAAGCAGACGAAATGGTCGGGATTATGTAGTGCGGCGTCTCATTGATGGGCCAATTCAGTATTGGACGGTATCGGCGTGGCGTGCGATGGTGCGTCGGAAAAACCTTGGGAGGTCGACCATGCAGTGGGCGCAGCGGGTCAACACCGTGCGGGTGATCGGCACCGGCGTGATGGGGCGCGGCATCGCCCAACTGGCCGCGACCGCCGGGCTGACCGTGGAGCTCGCCGATGCCCGCCCGGAGGCCGCCGAGGACGCCGCCCGGCGGCTGAAGCGAACGGCCCGTTCACCTCGCCTATCGGCACGAACGGCCCGTTCACCTCGCCTATCGGCACGAACGGTCCGTTCGCCTCAAACCACGATCGGAGCGACGCTGTTCGGCGTCACCTCGGCGGCGAAGCTCTCCGCGTCGTCCGGCCGGGGCGGTGCGTGGATGTCCAGCAGCCGGAGAGCCCGGCGCGATGAGTTCCGCGCTGGGCCAGCGGTGTCATTCGTCGGCAGGCCGAAGGGCTGTGGTCAGTCCGGGCTGTTGGCGGCGCGGAGGGTGCGCATGGCGTCGGCGAGCGCGGCGGAGTCGGCCTTGCCGAGTGGCGCCAGGACGCGCTTGCGCAGGATCTCGGCGCACGCTGCGCGGGAGCGTTCGGCGATGTCGCGGCCGTGCTCGGTGAGCACCGCGTAGGTGACCCGTCGGTCGGTGTCGCACGGCTCGCGGCGGATCAGGTCGGCCTTGGCGAGGCGGTCGGCGACCTTGGTGAAGCCGCCGCTGCTGAGCGCCGCCTCGTGGGCGAGCTTGGTCATGGGCATCCGGTGCTTGGGGGTGCGGACCAGGCGGAGCAGGATGTCGAAGGACGCCTGGGGGAGTCCGAAGCGCTCGCTGATCTCGGCCGCGATGTGCTCCTGCGTGACGTGGTAGCCCTCGATCACCAGTCCCCACCAGGTGATGATCTCGTCATCGTCGGTGCATGGGTCCGGGCCGGTCTTGCTGCTCACCGGGATGCTCCTTCCTGCGTTTGCGGCCCCACCAGTCTACCTGAAACAGCTCGCCAGGAAATCTCTTGCAAAGAAGATTCCATTCCGAGTATTCTTTTCCTCGAAAGAGATAAGGCGACTGGCCCCGCGAACAGGAGTCAGACAGTGAGCACCCCCGTCAAGGTCAGCGTCATCTACTACTCGGCCACCGGAACGGGCACCGAGATCGCCAACACCCTGGTCGCCGAGGCCGAGGCGGCCGGCGCCGAGGTTCGGCTGCGGCGCGCCCCGGAGCTCGCCCCCGACGCGGCGATCGACAGCAACCCGGCGTGGCGTGCCAACGTCGAGGCCACCAAGTCCGTCCCCGAGGCCACCCCGGAGGACGTGGTGTGGGCCGACGCGGTGCTGTTCGGCTCGCCGACCCGATTCGGCAACATCGCGTCGCAGCTCAAGCAGTTCATAGACACCCTCGGCGGCCAGTGGGCGCAGGGGCAGTTGGCCGACAAGGTCTACAGCGGCTTCACTTCCAGCTCCACCGCGCACGGCGGCCAGGAGTCGACGCTGCTGGCGCTGTACAACACGTTCCACCACTTTGGCGGCATCGTGGTGGCCCCGGGCTACACCGACGGCGCGAAGTTCGCCGACGGCAACCCATACGGCACCAGCCACGTCGACGCCCAGGGTGCGAACAAGGTCGACGACGTCACCCGCGCGGCGGCGGCGGTCCAGGCCAAGCGCGTGGTCGCGGTCGCCCAGGCCCTCAAGAACGGCGCCAATGCCTGACCCGACCGATTGAGATCGGTGTGAAGGGCACCTCTTGCCGACCAACGAGCCTGTTGCGTTTTCGGCGAAAGCGGCTGAACCGAAGTGCCAAATCAGTCTCGATCGCCGCCGTTCGTCCGCCAGTGGCCGCCTCAGCCGTCATCGATCGATCACGGTCCGTGGTAGGCGTAATTTTGCAACAGGCTCCAACTTGGCGGGAGGTGCCCTTCACTCGTCGTCCGATCGGGTGCGGGTGATGGTGGAGACGACGAGGTCGCCGCGGACCAGCCAGCGGCCGGTGAAGGTCGTCAGCGGTCGGCCCGCCAGTTCCGCGCCTTCCTTGCGGAGGTGTGCGGTGAAGGTGCCGGGGGCGAGTTCGAGCCGGGCGTCTTCGAAACCCAGCCACTGGTTTGTTATCGGGTACCAGGCCTTGTAGACGCTTTCCTTGCAGCTGAACAGGATTCGATCCCAGTGTGTGTCGGGGTGCACTGTGGACAGATCCGCCAGGTGGGCGCGTTCCGCTTCCAGCGATACGACGTTCAGCACGCCGTCGGGAAGGGGAGCGTGCGGCTCGGCGTCGATGCCGACGGTGTACACCTGCTCGGCGCGGGCCACGACTGCGGCCCGGTAGCCGGCGCAGTGCGTGATGCTGCCGATGATCCCGGCCGGCCACTGCGGCGCGCCGCGCTCGCCGCGTAGCAGCGGTGCGGGCGGCACGCCGAGTCGGCTCAGTGCTTGGTGCGCACACCACCGCCCGGTCGTGAACTCCCGGCGGCGCTTGTCCCGTGCGCGTGCGATCAGCGCTTCTTCTTCCGGGAACAGGACCGCATCCGGCGGGTCGGTGAAGGCTTCGGCGGAGCTGACCTCGGCGGGCAGCAGTTCCTTGATCACGAACGGCCTCCCGAGCCGCGCGGCACGGCGGCGAGCCCGCCGTCCGCGCGCATCGCGAAGGCGGATCGGCCCGACTCGCTGGGAAGTTCCGGCTGGATCCGCCCACGGTAGCGCCGGGCGAACATCGTGGAGCATCCACTCCGGTCGCCGGGGGAAGCATGTGTGTCCAGGTGAAGGCGCTTCGGCCCGAGTGGTCCACCGAAGGCCACGACGGGATCTCGCTCGGCGGCTGAACGGGTGGATCCGATCACAATCCCAATCTGTGGAGTTGGGTTTACACGACTTGGGTGTCCGGTTACGGTCTTGGGCATGATCCGGACAGCGGCCCTGACGACACGAGGTTACGTGGACCTCGTGCGCGTGTCCTCCGCACTCTGTTGCCGGTAACGGCTTTCTCCGCTGCTTCACGCGCGTCGTAGCGCGACACCTTCAGCTCCACCGGGTCAACACCCGTGCGCGTTTTCGGGTGCCATAGCACCTGAAAGCACTCACGGCACTTGACCAGTGGAAATGGGGCTCCGGCGCTACGTGATTCCCGAGCGCGGCCGATCCGTCGTGGCCGCGCTGCGTCCTCACGCCCTCCGGAGAGTGCAGATGACTGTATCCACCGAACGCGCGCCCACCGGCGCACCGACCGAACGAAATCCGATCCCCGTCACCACCGTGCAAACCCGCACCGCCCGGCGTGAAAACCGGGTTCCCCGTTGGCTTTTCAAGCTGATCAGCCCGATCGCGCTGGTGGTGCTCTGGCAGGTCCTCAGCAGCACCGGGGTGCTCAGCGACGACACCCTCGCCTCGCCCGCGACGGTCGCCGGCACCGCGGTAGAGCTCTGGGATGAAGGGCGGCTGCAGGAGGCGATCGTGGCCTCGCTGCAACGGGTCGGCGCCGGGCTGGTGGTCGGCGTCGTCGTCGCCATCGTGCTGGCGACGCTGTCCGGGCTGTTCCGGCGCGGCGAGGACCTCATCGACGCGCCGATGCAGATGCTGCGCACGGTGCCGGTGATCGGCCTGATCCCGCTGCTGATCATCTGGTTCGGCATCGGCGAGCAGCCCAAGATCGTGCTGATCGTGCTGGCCGTGACCTTCCCCCTGTACATGAACATCTACGGCGGCATCCGCAACGTCGATGCGGGACTGGTGGAGGCGGCCAAGACGCTCGGGCTCGGCTGGTTCGCCCAGGTGCGGCACATCATCCTGCCCGCCGCGATGCCCAACGCCCTGGTGGGGCTGCGGTATTCGCTGGGTTCGGCGTGGCTGGCGCTGGTCTTCGGCGAGACGATCAACGCCACCGCGGGCATCGGCTACGAGATGAACATGGCCCGCGAGTTCTTCCAGACCGACGTGATCGTGGTCTGCCTGGTGCTGTACGCACTGCTCGGCCTCGTCGCCGACTTCATCGTCCGACTGCTGGAAAGGACCGTGCTGGCATGGCGACCGGCGTTCAGCGGAGCGTAGTGAAACCCGCGTCGGTGCGCGGCCTGAGCCGACGCTTCGGCGACCGTACCGTGCTCGACGACCTGGACCTGGAGATCGAACCCGGTCAGTTCGTGGCGCTGCTCGGCCCGAGCGGCTGCGGCAAGAGCACGCTGCTGCGGATTCTGGCCGACCTCGATCGAGAGGTGACCGGCGAGGTCGAGGTGGCCGTCCGGCGCGCGGTGGCGTTCCAGGCGCCGCGGCTGATGCCGTGGAAACGTGTGTGGCGCAATGTGATCCTCGGACTGTCCGGTCGCCAGGACAAGGAGCGGGCGGTGGCGGCGCTGGAAGAGGTCGGTCTCGGCCACCGCGTGGACGTGTGGCCGAAGGTGCTCTCCGGCGGGGAGGCGCAGCGGGCGTCGCTGGCGCGCGCACTGGTGCGAGAACCGGACCTGTTGCTGCTGGACGAGCCGTTCTCGGCGCTGGACGCGCTGACCCGCATCAAGGCCCAGCAGTTGGTCGGCGAGCTGTGGCAACGCCACGGCTGCGCGATCTTGCTCGTCACGCACGACGTGGAGGAGGCGCTGCTGCTGGCCGACCGGGTGCTGGTGATGCGCGACGGCCGCATCGGCTACGACCAGGTACTGGACCTGGACCGCCCGCGCGATGTGACCGATCCGGCTTTCCTGGCGCTGCGCGCGGAATTGCTGTCCTGGCTGGGTGTCGGGACCGGAGAAGGGAGTTCGTCATGACCGTCGAGTTCATCGGGATGATCGGGGCGCAGCACGTCTCGGAGATCCACGCCGCCGACGGACCGGTGGTCAACCCGACGTTCCTGCGCAAGTTCGCCCAGGCCCACGAGGCGGCCGGGTTCGACCGGGTGCTGATCGGCTACGGGTCGAGCAGCCCGGAGAACACCCAGCTGGCCGCCTACGCGGCGGCGCACACCGAGCGGCTGGGCTTCCTGATCGCGCACCGGCCCGGCTTCGTGGCCCCGACGCTGGCGGCCCGCACCTTCGCCACCGCCGACCACCTCACCGGCGGCCGGATCGCGGTGCACATCATCACCGGAGGCAACGACGCGGACCAGCGCCGCGACGGCGACTACCTGGGCAAGGACGAGCGGTACGCGCGCACCGACGAGTACCTGGACGTCCTCCGCCGGGTGTGGACCGCAGAGGGGCCCGTGAGCCACGAGGGCGCGCATTACCGCTTCGAGGACTACAACGCGGTCGTCCGCCCGGTGCAGCAGTCCGGGATTCCGCTGTACTTCGGCGGCTCCTCGGAGGCCGCGCTTCGCGTCGGAGGCAAGCACGCCGACGTCTACGCGATGTGGGGCGAGCCGCTGGCGCAGACCGCCGAGCAGATCGCCGCGGTCCGCAAGGCCGCAGCCGATGCCGGGCGCTCCGAGCCGCCGCGGATCAGCGTGTCGTTCCGGCCGATCCTGGGCGCGACCGAGGAGCAGGCGTGGGAGCGGGCGCACCGCATCCTCGACCGGATCAACGCCCCGCGCGGCGGATTGGCGTCGTTCACCGGGCCGAAGACCCTCAAACCGGGCCAGCAGGTCGCCAACGTCGGCTCGCAGCGACTCCTCGCCGCCGCCGAGGCGGGGGAGCTGCACGACCGTGCACTGTGGACGCCCACGGCGGCGGCCACGAACGCGGCGGGCAACTCGACCGCGCTCGTGGGAACTCCAGAGACGGTGGCGGCGGCGCTGCTGGACTACGTCGACATCGGCGTGAGGACCCTGCTGATCCGCGGCTACGACCCGTTCGACGACGCGGTCGACTACGGCCGCGAGCTGATCCCGCTGGTACGCCAGGAAATCGCCCGCCGCGCCGCGGCCTGACACGGCGTCGCGATTGCCCGCGAAATCGCCATCGGCCAGCGCGCGGAGACACCACCATCTTTCGAGGAGATCGTGCACGAGCAGCCGGATCTGCTCGACTGAGACTGGAGACAACAGAGTGCGAACGACTAGTGTCCTGCACCGGAAATTCATGGTCGAAATGGCTATACTGCGGGAATGGCGAGGACTGGGCGGCCGAAGGCTGAGTTGGTGCTGACCGACGATGAGCGTTCGACGTTGCAGCGTTGGGCTCGGCGGGCGAAGAGTTCGCAGGCTTTGGCGTTGCGGTGTCGGATTGTGCTGGCATGCGCCGATGGTTTGTCCAATGTGGATGTCGCCGAGAAGTTGCGGGTGTCGCGGCCGACGGTGGGCAAGTGGCGGTCGCGGTTTGTCCAGCGACGACTGAAGGGGTTGGTCGACGAGGATCGCCCAGGCGCGCCGCGGAAGATCACCGACGAACAGGTGGAGAAGGTGGTCGTCTCGACGTTGGAAGAGAAACCGAACAACGCGACGCATTGGTCGCGTACATCGATGGCGAAGCGTTCCGGGCTGAGTAAATCGACCGTGGGACGGATCTGGAAAGCGTTCAACCTTAAACCCCACTTGGCCGACACATTCAAGCTCTCTACCGATCCGCAGTTCATCGAGAAGGTCCGTAACGTCGTCGGCCTGTATATGAACCCGCCCGAGAACGCAGTGGTTCTGTGCACCGATGAGAAATCCCAGGTGCAAGCGCTGGAGAGGTCCCAGCCGGTGTTGCCGATGATGCCCGGCATGCCCGAGCGGCGCACCCACGACTACGTCCGTCACGGCGTCACCAGCCTGTTCGCCGCCTTCGACATCGCCACCGGCAAGGTCATCTCCTCGCTGCACCGCCGGCACCGCTCGGTCGAGTTCCGCAAATTTCTCACCAAGATCGACAAAACCGTACCGGCGGAGTTAGGCGTCCATGTCATTTGTGACAACTACGCCACCCACAAAACCGAGATCATCCAGAAATGGCTAGCGAAGCATCCCCGATTCCAAATCCACTTCATCCCGACCGGATCGTCCTGGATCAACCAGGTCGAACGCTGGTTCGGCGAATTGACCACCAAACTCCTGCAACGCGGCGTGCACACCAGCGTCCAGGCACTCGAGGCCGATATCCGCAACTGGATCGACGAGTGGAACAACGATCCCCGGCCGTTCATCTGGACGAAGAGCGCTGACGAGATCTTGGAGTCACTCCGATCATATTGTCAACGAATCTCCGGCGCAGGACACTAGAACCCTGGTGGCGGTGCTGGGCGCGGTGCTTCTCGCCGTGGCCGGCTGCGCCGGAAGCAACTCGCCCAAATCGCTGTCCGACGTGACCCTGGTGCTCGGCGACCAGGCCGGTGGACTGCGCGCCAGGGTGGAAGCGTCCGGCGCGTTCAAGGACGCCCCCTACAAGATCCGCTGGGCCAACTTCCAAGGCGCGGCACCGCTTTTCGAGGCCATGCGCTCCGGCGACGTGGACACCGCGACCGCAGCCGACGCGCCTACGGTGCAGGCCATCGCCGGTGGCGTGCCGGCCCGGCCCGCCATGGCCACCGCAGCGTCCCCGTCATCGACGGCGATCATCGTGCCCCCGGGATCGCCGATCCGCACCGTGGCGGACCTGCGCGGCAAGCACCTCGTGGTTTCCACCGCGCCCGGCAGCGTCTCGCACTACACCGCGCTCGGCGCGCTGGAGGAGGCCGGGCTGACGCAGCAGGACGTGCAGATCACCTTCAGCCTGCCGACAGACGCGCAGGCGGGCTTCAGCGCCGGGCACATCGATGCCTGGGCGACCTTCGACCCGTACCTGTCGATCGGGGAGAACGCCGGAGCCCGGGTGATCCGCGACGGCCAAGGCATCAACGGCCGCAACGGCATCCTGTCGGTGTCCGCCGCGGCCGCCGCCGACCCGCTCAAGCGGGAGGCGCTGGCCGACGCGATGCGCCGGTTCGAGGCGGCGTGGCGGTGGAGCGACCAGCACCCCGAGGAGTACCAGCGCGTCTACGAGAAGCTGACGTCGCTGGAACCGCAGGTGGCGCACCAGATCCTGACCCGGACCAAGCAGGAGGTCCGGCCGTTGACCGATGATGTGGTCGCCGACCTGCAAGCCGTGGCCGACCGCTACTACGAGGCGGGCGTGCTGCGCGAGCGGGTGGACGTGACCAAGGCCTGCGACCGGAACCTGTACCCCGGCAAGTGAGGAGTTGACATGAGCCGGACTTGGGCTCCTGAGGGGGCCTGCCGCGGCACCTTGGCGGTGCTGCTCGGCAGAGGCGAGAACCCGGCCGTTTACCAGCGCTTCGGCCGGAGGCTGTCCGCCGACGGCTACGGCGTGGTGGTGCCGGAACCGGACACCGATCCCGAGACGTGGTTCCAGCCCGGCGCGGCTCGGTTCCTGGTCGGCACCGACGTCGGGGCGCTGCGTGCGTGGGCGCTCGGGCTGGAGATCGAGGTGGACGGCCTGATTCTCGCGGGCACCCCGCTCGCCCGGGGGCAGAGTCCGGTCGACCGGGCCGACGAGATCGGGGCGCGCACGTCGTGCCCGGTGCACCGCGAACTGCTGGAGAACGATTCGGAGTTCGAGTGGGGCCGGTTGACCGAGGACGTCCCCGAGCCGCCGAAGCAGCTGCCCGACGTGCCGGTCCTGCTGCTGCACGGCGACGCGGACACGCTCGCGCCGGTCGCCCCGGTGACCTCGCTGGCGGCCAAGCACCCGCAGAGTTCGCTGGCGGTGTTCAAGGACGGCGTGCACGACATCCTCAACGACAAGTTCCACCGGAGCGTGGCCGCGCGCATCGTGCTGTTCTGCGAGGAGATCGGCAAGGGCGCGGTGCTGCTGCCCGAGACGCCGGCCGCGCCGCGCGCCCGCAGGTCCGCTCCGGTGCACATCTCGGCCCGTACCGACTACTCGGTGCGGGCGCTGCGCGAACTGGTCGGGAGCGGCAGCGAACCGGTCAAGTGCGAGGTCATCGCCCGGAGTCAGGGTATCCCGCTGAATTCGCTGGTCAACCTGATGGTCGAGCTGCGGCGGGCCGGGCTGGTGACCAGCCAGCGCGGCTGCGACGGCGGCTACTCGCTGGCGCGGCCGGCCGAGAAGATCACCATCGGCGAGGTTGTGCGAGCGGTCGAAGGTGGGGTTACCTCGGTGCACAACGGTTCACCCGGCGCCGAGGTGTGGCGCGAGCTCGGCCGTCAGGTCACCGCGTTCCTCGACGGGGTGCCGCTGGTCGGCGATCGGGTGAGCAAGGAAGGAATCTGATGACCCAGCATGACGCGTTCCACCCGGATCTCCAGACCTCGGTGCCCGAGGAGCGGCGCCGCTCGCTGCGCACCCGGCTGCACCACGTCCGGGCCGCCGACCTCGACAACAAGACCGCGCAGACCGAGGGCATGCGGCGGCTGGCGGCGATCAGCGGTGACCTGGTCGGTTCGGAGCGGATCTGGATGGGGGAGACGCACGTCGGCCCGTCGACGTCGTCGGACAACCACCACCACGGCGAGTCGGAGACGGCGATCTACGTGGTCAGCGGCCACCCGGAGTTCGTCTTCCACGACGGCGTCGAGGAGGTCCGGATCAAGACCGAGCCGGGCGACTACATCTTCGTGCCGCCGTTCGTGCCGCACCGCGAGGAGAACCCGGACCCGAACGACCCGGCGGTGGTGGTGATCGCCCGCAGCACCCAGGAGGCGATCGTGGTCAACCTCCCCGAGCTGTACCACCTGGACCCGGGGGAAAGCTGAGGACCGCCGCTGGCGGCGGACGAACGGGAGAAACTGGGCGAACTGCTGGCCAAGGTGCTGGAAACACTCGATGGAACCGCCCGGTAACTCGTTGTGCAGCGGCGAGGCGCGTGCTGGCCGAGGCCGGAGGTGGGTTAAAGTTCCTCGGTTGTTCACGGGTGTTTCCCGCGACCTGGCGAACTCGGCATGATCGGGTGATCACGCGACGGTGGTCGACGCCGGTCGCCTGATCGAGAGGACCCAGTTGGCCACGGTGCAGTTCGAGTCCGGCCATGCTGTCCTGAACCTCGGCGGCCTGCCGGGCCGGCTTCGCCGAATCGTCGTGAACCACTCCCGCGCCGTCATCGCGCTCTCGGTGCCGCTGCTGATCGCATCCTTCGCGCTGCTGGTGCTGATGCGCCGGGCCGGGCTGGACCAGGGATCCGGCATCGACTACCAGGTGTACCGCTGGGCGGTGCACACCTGGCTGACCGGTGGCGACATCATGAACACCGCCCCGACCGTCAGCATCGGCCGGGTGCTGCCCTGGGTGTACCCGCCGTTCGCGCTGCTGCCGCTGCTGCCGTTCGCGCTGCTGCCGTTCGTCGCCGGGCTGGTCGCGCTCTACGGCGTGGACCTGCTCGCCATCGGCGCCGCGCTGTACCTGGTCACCCGGCACCTGTGGCCGGTGGTCGGCAGGCGCGGCGCGTTCGCGGTGGCGGTGGCGCTGCTGCCGTGGACGCTGTTCCTGGAGCCTGTCTACGCCTCGTTCGGGCTCGGCCAGATCAACATCGTCCTGATGGGCCTGGTGATCGTCGACTGCCTGACGCGCAACCCGCGCTGGCCGCGCGGCCTGCTGATCGGCATCGCCGCGGCGATCAAGCTCACCCCTGCGGCCTTCCTGCTGTTCTTCCTGTTCCGCAAGGACTTCCGGGCGGTGGTGACCGCATTGGCGACCGCCGTGCTCGGCACCCTGGCGGGCTTCGCGCTGAACTACCAGGCGGCAGTGGAGTACTGGTTCGGCAAGGGTCCGGCGCACGGCGTCAGCGGCTCCGCCTTCCACACCAACCAGTCGATCATGGGCGGCCTGGCCCGGCTGGAACTGCCCGCGGTGGCGCAGAACGGGCTGTGGCTGGTGATCTCGCTGGCCTGCGTGGCCGTCGTGGCGTTCGCGATCCGCCGGTCCGAGCCGGCGCTCGCCGTGACCGCCAACGGCCTGCTGGCGCTGCTGGTGTCGCCGACGTCGTGGTCGGATCACTGGGTCTGGTGCGCGCCCGGGCTGCTGGTGCTGCTCGCCTACGCCGCCCGGCTGCGCAACCCGGGTTGGCTAGTGGTCGCCGGGGTCACCCTGGTGACCGTGCTCGTAGCATCATTCCGGATGCTGCCCACCGGCCCGCCGTGGACGCCGCTGCAGCACCTGTTCGGCAACCCCTATCTGCTGCTCGGTTTGGTGTTGCTCACGCTCCTCGGTCATTTTGCCCGAAATTGTCCTTTGGTGGTTGCGCCGGAAGAACCGTTCGCGACGCCCGCGATCCGGAGTTGATTCGGCTGCCCGGCGCCCCTTCGGCGCCGGGTTTTCCGGCATCTGCTCGACATTGGACGGTCAACGGGACGAATTCGTTGGCGATCGGGTGATTCTGCCGTGCTGCACGCTCGGTGTGCGGTCGATTACGGAAAACGCTTGGTTGGAGAACCGAATCCGAAGGTGTTGGGCAGTGATTCGGTGCTCCGCAAGAAGATCGTGAACAACGCCACTTGGAGCGCCAAACGGTCGCGTATGGACATTGCCGTGGTGCAGAATTCCCGAGCCCGCAGGGATTGCGACAACGATGTCCCAATGGCCGGGAGTCCCGTAATCTTCGCTTAACTTCGTGTTACTCAACGGTAGCTTTTCGGCCGCTCGCTATGTAGAGTGCCTCAAACTGACCAAGAGTGCAACGGCGCATCCTTTTGTCAGTGCCCCCAAAGGTTCTTACGGGATCTCAGTGGGTGGGTCATGCCCTGCTGCAGCCCGCGGCCTGACGACGGGAGGTCTGATGCCCCTTTCCCACCATGCAAGAAAATCGGCGCAGCGTAGCGCCGCTGCCCACGGTCTCTACGACCCGGCCAACGAACACGACGCGTGCGGTGTCGCCTTCGTCGCCGACCTGCGCGGTCGGCGCAGCCACGACCTGGTTGCGAAAGCGCTGACGGCGCTGCGCAACCTGGAGCACCGCGGTGCCAAGGGCGCCGACCCCGAGACCGGGGACGGCGTCGGTCTGCTGACGCAGATCCCGGACGAGTTCTTCCGCGCCGTCGTACCCTTCGACCTGCCCGAACGCGGCGGTTACGTGGCGGGAACCGCGTTCCTGCCCGCCGACACCGATGAAGCGGCGCACGCGGTGGCGACCATCGAGCGGATCGTGGCCGAGGAGGGCCTGCGGCTGCTCGGCTGGCGCGAACTGCCGGTGGAAACCGGCTGCGCCGGCAGTTCGGCGCGCGAAACAATGCCCGGCTTCCGGCAGCTCTTCGTCGGCCACGGCACCGATGCCGCGCACGGCGAGACGGCGCTGGAGTTCGAGCGGCGGGCGTTCTGCGTCCGCAAGCGGGCCGAGCACGAAGCCGACGTGTACTTCCCGAGCCTGTCGGCGCGCACCATCGTCTACAAGGGGATGCTGACCGAGGCCCAGCTCGGCGCGTTCTACCCCGACCTGCGCGACGAACGCTTCGCCAGCGCGATCGGCCTGGTGCACAGCCGGTTCTCCACCAACACGTTCCCGTCGTGGCCGCTGGCGCACCCGTACCGGTTCATCGCGCACAACGGCGAGATCAACACGCTCAAGGGCAACCGCAACTGGATGCGGACCCGGGAGAGCATGCTGGCCACCGACCTGATCCCCGGTGACCTGCGGCGGCTGTTCCCGATCGCCACCCCGGACGCCAGCGACTCGGCGACCTTCGACGAGGTGCTGGAACTGCTGCACCTGGGCGGCCGGTCGCTGCCGCACGCGGTGCTGATGATGATCCCGGAGGCGTGGGAGAACCACGCCGAGATGGACCCGGCCCGCCGCGCGTTCTACGAGTTCCACAACTACCTGATGGAACCCTGGGACGGCCCGGCGCTGGTGGCGTTCACCGACGGCACCCAGATCGGCGCGGTGCTCGACCGCAACGGCCTGCGGCCGGGGCGCTACTGGGTCACCGAGGACGGGCTCGTGGTGCTCGCGAGCGAAGTCGGCGTGCTGGAGGTCGACGCGGACAAGGTCGTCCGCAAGGGCCGCCTGCAGCCGGGCCGGATGTTCCTGGTCGACACTGGCAAGGGCCGCATCATCGACGACGACGAGATCAAGGGCGAACTCGCCGCCGAATTCCCGTACCAGGAGTGGCTGGACGCGGGCGTGGTGCACCTGGCGGACCTGCCGGACCGCGAGCGCGAGCTGCCCTCGCACGACTCGCTGGTGCACCGGCAGCAGGTCTTCGGCTACTCGCAGGAAGAGCTGGGCGTCCTGCTCAAGCCGATGGCCACCACCGGCGCCGAGCCGATCGGCTCGATGGGCAACGACGTGCCCTTCGCCGCCTTCTCCGAGCGGCCACGGCAGCTGTTCGACTACTTCACGCAGTTGTTCGCGCAGGTCACCAACCCGCCGCTGGACGCGATCCGGGAAGAGCTGGTCACCTCGCTGCGCACCCACGTCGGGCCCGAGCACAACCTGCTCGACCACGACCCGCGGGCCTGCCGGAACTTGGCGCTGCCGTTCCCGGTGCTGGACAACGACGAGCTCGCCAAGATCGTGCACCTCAACGACGACGGCGACCGCCCGGGCCTCAAGCCCGCGGTGATCCAGATTACCTACCACGTCGCAGGTGGTGGCGAGGCGCTGCGCACGCGGCTCGACGAGATCTGCGAAGAGGTCTCGGCCGCCGTCGGGGACGGGGCGCACGTGCTGGTGCTCTCGGACCGCTCGGCCGACGCCGAGCACGCGCCGATCCCGTCGTTGCTGGCCACCGGTGCCGTGCACCACCACCTGGTGCGCGAGAAGAAGCGCACCCAGGTGGGCCTGATCGTCGAACCCGGTGACGTCCGCGAAGTGCACCATGTCGCTTTGCTCATCGGTTACGGCGCCGCCGCCGTTAACCCGTATGTGGCGATGGCCACCGTCGAGGACCTGGTTCGCGGCGGAGTCATCCAGGGCGTGGACGCAAAGCAAGCGACCGCGAACCTCATCAAGGCGCTGGGCAAAGGCGTTCGCAAGACCATGTCCAAGATGGGTGTGTCCACTGTGGCCTCCTACACCGGCGCGCAGATCTTCGAGGCCATCGGGCTCGGCGACGAGGTCGTGCAGCAGTGCTTCACCGGCACCACTTCGCGGCTCGGCGGCGTCGGATTCGACGTGCTGGCGCAGGAGATCGCCGAACGCCACCGCCGGGCCTACCCGTCCGACGGCGTGGCGGCGCCGCACCGGACACTGCAGGTCGGCGGCGAGTACCAGTGGCGGCGCGAAGGCGAGCCGCACCTGTTCAACCCGCAGACGGTGTTCAAACTCCAGCACTCCACCCGCAGCGGGCGCTACGAGGTGTTCAAGGAGTACACCAGGGCCGTCGACGACCAGTCGCGGGAGCTGATGACCCTGCGCGGGCTGTTCAAATTCCGCGAGGGCGCGCGAAAACCGGTGCCGATCGAGCAGGTCGAGCCGGTCTCGTCCATCGTGAAGCGGTTCGCCACCGGCGCCATCTCCTACGGCTCCATCTCGCAGGAGATGCACGAGGTGCTGGCCATCGCGATGAACCGGTTGGGCGGCAAGTCCAACACCGGCGAGGGCGGCGAGGACGCCGAGCGCTTCACCCCGGACACCAGCGGCGATTCGCGGCGCTCGGCGATCAAGCAGGTCGCCAGCGGCAGGTTCGGCGTGACCAGCGAATACCTGGTCAACTCCGACGACATCCAGATCAAGATGGCGCAGGGCGCGAAGCCCGGCGAGGGCGGGCAGCTGCCCGGCCACAAGGTGTACCCGTGGGTGGCCAAGACCCGGCACTCCACGCCGGGCGTGGGCCTGATCTCCCCGCCACCGCACCACGACATCTACTCGATCGAGGACCTGGCGCAGCTCATCCACGACCTGAAGAACGCCAACCCCAGGGCGCGGATCCACGTCAAGCTGGTGTCCGAGGTCGGTGTCGGCACCGTTGCCGCGGGTGTCTCCAAGGCGCACGCCGATGTCGTGCTGATCTCCGGGCACGACGGCGGCACCGGTGCTTCGCCGCTGTCGTCGATCAAGCATGCGGGTGGTCCGTGGGAGCTCGGGTTGGCCGAGACGCAGCAGACGCTGCTGGCCAACGACCTGCGCGACCGGATCGTGGTGCAGACCGACGGTCAGCTCAAGACCGGACGTGACGTGGTGATCGCGGCTCTGCTGGGTGCCGAGGAGTACGGTTTCGCCACCGCGCCGCTGGTGGTCTCCGGCTGCATCATGATGCGGGTCTGTCACCTTGACACCTGCCCGGTGGGCGTAGCCACCCAGAACCCGCAGCTGCGCGAGAAGTTCACCGGCAAGGCCGAGTACGTGGTGAACTTCTTCGAGTTCATCGCGCAGGAAGTGCGGGAATACCTGGCAGCGCTGGGATTCCGGACACTCGCCGAGGCGATCGGGCACGCCGACCTGCTTGACACCTCCGAGGCAGTGCGGCACTGGAAGGCGCAAGGCCTCGACCTGGCGCCGATCACGCACGTGCCGGAACTGCCGCGCGGCGCTGCGCGGCACCAGACCGCCGAGCAGGACCACGGTCTGGAGAAGGCGCTGGACAACATGCTGATCCAGCTGTGCGAGGGGGCCCTGAAGGAAGGCGCCCCGGCTCGGCTGGACATGCCGGTGCGCAACGTCAACCGCACGGTCGGAACCATGCTCGGCTCGGAGCTGACCCGGCGGTGGGGCGGCGAAGGCCTGCCGGACGACACCATCGACGTGACGTTCACCGGATCGGCCGGGCAGTCCTTCGGCGCGTTCCTGCCGCGGGGCATCACCCTGCGGCTGCTGGGCGACGCCAACGACTACGTCGGAAAGGGCTTGTCCGGCGGGCGAATCGTGATTCGCCCGGACGCTTTGGCGTCGTTCGCGGCCGAGCAGAACATCATCGCCGGAAACGTGCTGCTCTACGGCGCGACCGGTGGCGAGATGTTCGTGCGCGGCGTGGTCGGCGAGCGGTTCGCGGTGCGCAACTCGGGTGCCGTGGCCGTCGTCGAAGGCGTCGGTGACCACGGTTGCGAGTACATGACCGGTGGTCGCGTGGTGATCCTCGGCAGCACCGGCCGCAACTTCGCGGCCGGCATGTCCGGCGGCATCGCGTACCTGCTGGACCTAAACCCCAAGCGGATCAACCCCGAGATGGTCGACCTGGACCCGCTGGACGACGCGGACCGCGAGTTCCTGCACGACCGGGTGCGGCGGCACTACGAGCAGACCGAGTCGGCCGTGGCGCGGGAACTGCTGGCCGACTGGGACACCGCGGTCGAGCGCTTCGGGAAGGTCATGCCGAAGGACTTCAAGCGGGTGCTCGCAGCCCGAAGCGCCGCCGAACGCGACGGGCGCGACGTCAACGAGGCGATCATGGAGGCCACACATGGCTGATCCCAAGGGATTCATGACGACGCCGCGGGAAACGCCGCAGCGTCGCCCGGTGGACGTGCGCATCAAGGACTGGCGCGAGGTCTACCTGGAGTTGGAACAGCCCAAGCTGCAGAAGCAGGCCGGCCGGTGCATGGACTGCGGGATCCCGTTCTGCCACCAGGGCTGCCCGCTGGGCAACCTGATCCCGGAGTGGAACGACCTGGTGTGGCGGGCCGACTGGCAGGAAGCCGCGCAGCGGTTGCACGCCACGAACAACTTCCCGGAGTTCACCGGGACGTTGTGCCCCGCGCCGTGCGAGACGGCCTGCGTCGTCGGCATCAACTCCGACCCGGTCAGCATCAAGCAGGTCGAGATCACGATCGTCGACAAGGCCTGGGACGACGGCTTAATCCGGCCGCAGCTGCCTCGCGCCGTCACGGGCAAGAAAGTCGCCGTGGTCGGCTCCGGGCCCGCCGGACTCGCGGCGGCGCAGCAGCTGACCCGCGTGGGCCACAGGGTGGTTGTCTACGAGCGGGCGGATCGCATCGGCGGGCTGCTGCGCTACGGCATCCCGGAGTTCAAGCTGGAGAAGCGCCGGCTGGACCGGCGCCTGGGCCAGATGCGGGCCGAAGGCACCGAATTCCGCACCGGCGTGAACGTCGGCGTGGACGTGACGGTCGAGCAGCTGCGCGCCGACTACGACGCGGTGGTGCTCGCGGGCGGTGCGACGCAGGCCCGCGACCTGCCGGTGCCGGGGCATGAGCTGGACGGCGTGCACCAGGCGATGGAGTACCTGCCGCTGGCGAACAAGGTGCAGGAGGGCGACCTGGCGCGCTCGCCGATCCACGCCGAGGGCAAGCACGTGGTGGTCATCGGCGGCGGTGACACGGGAGCGGACTGCGTGGGCACGGCGCACCGGCAGGGCGCGGCTTCGGTCACGCAGCTGGAGATCATGCCGATGCCGCCGGCGTCCCGATCCGAGGCGCACCCGTGGCCGACCTACCCGATGATCTACCGGGTCTCCTCGGCGCACGAGGAGGGCGGGGAGCGCCTGTACTCGGTCAACACCCAGGAGTTCCTGGGCGACGACCAAGGCGAGGTGCGAGCGCTGCGCCTGGTGGAGGTGCGGCGCACCGACGCCGGCTTCGAGCCGGTGCAGGGCACGGAGCGGGAGCTCCCGGCACAGCTGGTGCTGCTCGCGATGGGCTTCGTGGGCCCGGAACGAGCAGGTCTGCTGGAACACCTGGGCGTCACACTGGACGCACGCGGCAACGTCGCCCGCGACGAGAACTTCATGTCAAGTGTGGACGGGGTCTTCACGGCGGGGGACATGGGCCGAGGCCAGTCCCTGATCGTCTGGGCGATAGCCGAGGGCCGCTCGGCGGCAGCAGGAGTCGACAACTACCTGACCGGGCGAGCCGTCCTTCCAGCCCCGATCGCCCCAACAGACCGCCCAATCACGTAATTTTTTCGAGGTGCGGGGCACCCTTGAGCGGTTCACCCGCCCAAGGGTGCCCCCCACCTATCACTCGATTGGTTGAGATGCGCTGGAGTGGCGCTTCGATGCGGCCTGAGTGAAGGATGCCTTTTGCCAATGTGCTTGGGGAAAGGCGCGCTTCACGCTTTGGTCGATCGGGTTACGGCAGTGACTGGAGGGCGTGGGCGTTGCATCGCTAGCCGGTATGCGCCACGAAGTTGCTCTAGAACGGTGCCCGGATCGGTGCGCAACTGCGAGACATGCCTTCAACGATTGCCGAGACTTCGGTTGCGCTCCACGTCATTTCGGCAATTTGTGGATAGACCTGTCCGCTGTGGATAACTCAAGTTAGCCGAAAGAGTGAGAGGTGAGGCCTTCGATGGAGGTGGGCACTGTGGTGGCTATCGGGCGCAGGCGGGAATTCCCGGTAGCGCGACCAGCGCGCACCGGTCCCGTCTAACGCGGCGGCCCGCAGTGAGGTTCCCATGCGACCGGTATGGCTGCTGCTACGCGCTGGGCGAAACGGTCGATGCGCCGCTGGGCGGTGGTTGTTAGCTGCTCTGCGGCGGAGCCGAGCTCGTCGGAGGCGGTGGCTCGGACGACGGAGGGGGCTCGGACGACGATGGTGGCGGTGGTGGCGGCTCTGACGACGGAGGGGGCGGTGGTGGCGGCTCGGACGACGGTGGTGGTGGGGGAGGTGGCGGAGCTCCGCCGGGAGGTGGTGCGGCGGCGGGAGGTGGTGCGGCGGCGGGAGGTGGTGCGGCGGCGGGAGGTGGAGCGGCGGCGGGAGGTGGAGCCGCGCCGGGCGGGGGAGCGGCCATTGCTCCTGCGGCGGGCACCGGGTCGGTGCCCGGTGGTGGAGGGGCGAACGCGAGAAGGGTTGGATAGCCAGGGATCGAAGCGTCGCTGGGGGTGGGCATGGCGCCGCGGGCATAGGCGTCGGCCCAGGTGAGCACCGAGCGGACGTAGGACTCGGAGTGGTTGTAGCGGAACACCGCCGCCGCCAGCTGCGCGCGGTCGCGGAGATTCCCGTTGCCGCTGCACAGGTATTGGCCGGATGCGAGCGTCGCGTCGAAGACGTTGTGGGGATCGCTGACGCCGTCACCGTTGCCGTCGGCGGCGTGGCTGCGCCAGGTGGACGGGATGAACTGCATCGGACCGACCGCGCGATCCCACGTCCGGTCGCCGTCCAGGCGGCCGCCGTCGGTGTCGCGGATGGCGGCCACACCTGGTCCACCGGACAACTGCGGCCCCAGGATCGGCGACAGGGTCCTGCCGTTCACGTCCACCCGGCCGGACCGCGCGTGGTTCGACTCGATGCGCCCGATCCCGGCCAGCACCGACCAGTGCAGGCCGCACCCCGGATCGGTACGTGCCAACGTGCGCTCGGCGCGCTGATAGGCGGCCAGCGCCGGTGCCGGGATGCCCAGCGGGCCGGGTGGCACCTGGTCGGCGGGCTCGGCGTGCGCGGACAGGTCCGGCTCGGTGCGCACCTCTTCCAGGAACTCCGGGCTCAGCCGATCGTCGGCGGGCAGCTCTCCGTCGGCGGCCACGCCCGGCGGGAGTTCCGGCGCGGCCTGCGCGGACTGGTCGGCGGGTTCGATCGGGGAATCGCCGTGCAGCGCCAGCACCGGCAACAACGCGACCATCAGGCCGGTCGTCACTGCGGTGAACCGCTCGCCACGGCTGAACTGGCCGTCCGGACCCAACTTCCCGTCACCTCCACGCCGGTTTGGCCATGTCGGGGCCCGACCTTTCCGGAAATTGACGGCATTGTGAACCACCAGAAGCGGTCGGAACCGCGAACGCCAAGCGACCAGAAGGTTGCGGCGAATGGCTCAGCGGTACGACGGCCGATCGGAGGCTGATCGCGGGAATGTGGTGCTGGAGGCCGTTCGGATATGGTCTGCCGACCGCGAAGTCGAATGACCACATGTCGAGCCGCGGAGGATTTCAGCCGGGGCGGGCGTCCTCGTCGGGGCGGGGCAGTCGCCGACCGTTGATTTCCGGAGCCCACGCAAATGTCCGATGTGGACATCTTGGGCCAGCGTCGCCAGAACGGCGATGTCCAGCTGCCCGCTGCCCATCGCGCGCACCTCGTGGACCGCGCTGCGCGCCCGGTCGACGTCCTGGAGGATGCGGCGAGCCGGTTTGACGAACGCCTCGCCGTCGGGGCTGAGCACCAGTTGGCGGCCGGTGCAGTGGAACAGCTGCATCCCGGTTGCCGCTCCAGGCCCCGTATCGCCTGCGACAGCGAAGGCTGCGCGATGTAGCGGGCCTGCGCGGCCTTCGTGACGCTACCGTGGTCGATGACCGCCACGAAGTATTCAACCAACCGCAGATCCATCACCGCAGGATAGGAGGCTGTTATTGATCGTGGCTATGGGCCTGTGCGGTGTTGGATCGGCGTCAGACCGGACGGTCGGTCTGGACTGCTGGTGACCGGCGGGTAAGACTGGAAGTCACTCTTTGCCTGCAACCGGAGGAGATAGCGTGGGTGACAGCGTCCTGACCGAGATCGCCGGCGGCGTTGCCGTGATCACGATCGACCGGCCCGAAGCCCGCAACGCGGTGGACCGCACGGTGGCCGAGGGGCTGGCCGCCGCGATCGACGAGCTCGAAGAGCGGTCGGACGCGGTCATCGGGATCCTCACCGGCGCCGGCGGCACCTTCTGCGCGGGCATGGACCTCAAGGCCTTCACTCGCGGCGAGCGGCCGTCGATCCCCGGCCGCGGTTTCGGCGGGTTCACCGAACGCCCGCCGTCGAAGCCGCTGATCGCGGCCGTCGAGGGCTGGGCCCTGGCCGGCGGCTGCGAGCTGGCGCTCAGCTGCGACCTGATCGTCGCCTCGCGCGAGGCCAAGTTCGGCCTGCCCGAAGTCAAGCGCGGCCTGGTCGCGGCGGCGGGCGGCCTGCTGCGGCTGCCGAAGACGCTGCCGTACCAGCTGGCCATGCAGGTCGCGTTGACGGGCGACCCGCTGACCGCCGAGGTCGCCCATGCGCACGGCCTGGTCAACGAGCTCACCGAGCCCGGCGGGGCGCTGGCCGGAGCTAAGGCGCTGGCCGCCCGGGTCGCCGTCAACGGACCGCTGGCGGTCCGCGCCACCAAGCAGATCGTGGCGGGGGCGGTCCGCTGGACCGACGCGGAGGCCTTCGCCAACCAGGCCGAGATCACCGCGCCGGTGTTCACCTCCGCCGACGCCCAGGAGGGCGCGCGGGCGTTCGCCGAGAAGCGCGCACCGGTTTGGCGAGGTGAGTGAGCGCCTTGTCGTACGACGCCGAATCCGACCTGCGGGACCGACGCCGCGCGGTGCGCGAGCTCGGTGCCGCGCTGCGCGAGCTGACCGAGGCGGCGGTGTCGACGGAGGTCGACACCGAGACCCTCGTCGAGGCCGCGGAGCAGGTCCGCGCCCTGGTGCCGGCGCTGTCCTCCGCGCGCCGCGAGCGCGGCCAACCGGCCACTGTGGACGATGGTCAGCGGCCCCGGCGGCTCTACAACCCGGCGGCCGGGCCGGGCAACCCGATCGCGCCGCCGATGCGGGTGGAGATCGTCGACGGGATCGCGATCGGCACCTGCACGCTGGGCCTGGCCTACGAGGGCCCGCCCAGCTACGTGCACGGCGGCATCAGCGCGATGCTGCTGGACCAGATCCTCGGGCACGCGCACGCGGCGAACGGCAAGCCCGGCATGACCGTGAAGCTGTCGCTGCGCTACCGGCGCCCGGTGCCGCTGACGACGCCGCTGAGCATCGTCGGCCGGGTGGTGCGGCTCGACGGGCGGTGGACGAACTCGGTGGCCACGATAAGCACCGCAGACGACCCCGACACCGTGCTGGTGGAAGCCGAAGGCGCCTTCGTGGTGCCCAACGCCGAGCAGAACAAGCGACTGTTCGGAGAGCTGGGGCGCATCGTGTGATCGTCGCATGAGGTTCGAGGAGGACCGCGTGTACCCAGGAATCCACGCCGCCGCGAACCCCGGCAAGCCGGCCCTGATCATGGCCGGCTCGGGGGAGCGGTTGACCTACCGGGAGCTCGACGACCGATCCCTGCGGCTGGCGAACCTGCTGCGCGCCGCCGGGCTGGCCAAGGGCGACGTGGTCGCCCTGCTCACCGACAACTCGGTCCACGCCTACGAGGTCTACTGGGCGGCGGTGCGTTCCGGGATGTACGTGTGCGCGGTCAACAACCACCTACAGGCGGCCGAAGTCGCTTACATAGTCAATGATTCCGGCGCCAGCGCGCTGGTGGTGTCGGCGGCTCTGGAGGAGCTCGCGGAGGAAGTCGCGGGCCAGGTTCCCGGGGTGCGCCTGCGGATGGCCTACGGTGGCGAGGTGCGCGGCCACGAGGACTACGAGCAGGCCCTGGCCGCCGCGTCCACCGAGGTGCCCGCGGTGCAGCCGAGAGGCGCGGACCTGCTGTATTCCTCCGGAACCACCGGGCGGCCCAAGGGGATCAAGCCGAGCCTGCCGGACCGCGAGGTGCACGAGCCCGGTGACACGCTCGTCGAAATCCTGCGGGCCATGTACGGATTCGGCGGGGACACCGTCTACCTCTCGCCGGCGCCGGTGTACCACGCGGCGCCGCTGCGGTACTGCGCCTCGGTGCACATGCTCGGCGGAACCGTGGTGATGATGGAGCGCTTCGACGCCGAAGGCGCGCTCCGGGCGATCGAGCGCCACGGCGTCACGCACAGCCAATGGGTGCCGACCATGTTCATCCGGATGCTCAAGCTCGATCCGGAGATCCGGCGGCGCTACGACCTGTCCAGCCACCGGGTCGCGGTGCATGCCGCCGCGCCTTGCCCGATCGAGATCAAGCGGCAGATGATCGAGTGGTGGGGCCCGATCCTGCGGGAGTACTACGCCTCCACCGAAGGCATCGGCATGACGATGATCGATTCCGTGCAGTGGCTGGAAAAACCCGGTTCGGTGGGCGTCGCGGTGCTCGGCGAGGTCCGCATCTGCGACGACGAGGGCCGCGTGCTGCCGCCCGGCGAGGTCGGCACCATCTACTTCGAACGCGACGAGATCCTCTTCGAATACCTGGGAGATCCGGACAAGACGCGGTCGGTCAAGCACGACGCGCACGAGAACTGGGCGACCATGGGCGATCTCGGCTACCTCGACGAGGACGGCTACCTGTTCCTCACCGACCGCAGGGCGTTCGTGATCATCTCCGGTGGAGTGAACATCTACCCGCAGGAGGTGGAGAACGTGCTCGCGCTGCACCCGGCCATCCTCGACGTCGCGGTGTTCGGGGTGCCCGACGACGAGATGGGTGAGTCGGTCAAGACCGTGGTGCAACCGGCGCCCGGCGCCGAGCCCGGTCCGGAGCTGGAGCAGGAGATCCTCGCCTACGCGAGGGAGCGGGTGGCGCACTACAAAGCGCCGCGCAGCGTGGACTTCCTCGACGAGCTGCCGCGCACCCCCACCGGCAAGCTGGTCAAGGGAAAGCTCAAGGCGCGCTATGCGCGTCCGTGAGGCAACGACGGAAAGGGATTGTCGCATGCTGCGGCTGGCCGGTCGGGAGGCCCACGTCCGGAGGTTCCGCCCGGCACCTAACACCTTTGCCGACGCCGTCGACGAAGGCGCGTCAGTGGTGGTGGCCGTGCCGGCCGAGGGTCTCCACGGGGGCCGCGCCGGGGCGGGTCCACTGCGGCACGGGGCGGCTGGTCTGGCCCCAGGTGGCGTTCCCGTCCGCGTCCGAGCGCCAGGACCAGCACGAGTGGTCCCCTTCGGGCCAGCCCTCGGGGTTGTCCTCCCACGCCTCGCTGCGGCCGTAGGGCGTCATGTCGAGCAGGCCGAGGGACCCGTTGACCGGCTCGTTGCCACGGCCCGTCGTGGAGTAGGTGAGGAACACGCGGTCGCCGTCGCGCAGGAAGCAGGTGATATAACCCATGCTGCCGCCGACCGGCGCGTCCACGTCGCGCACCGAGTACCAGGGCTGGGTGTAGCCCATGAACTCGACGTAGGAGGCCACCTCATCCCAACGGCCCGTGGTCAGGATGGCGAACGAGACGCCGCGGGCGTTGAGGTAGACGGCGTCCTTCAGGTGCCAGGCCGTGGTGGTGCAGCCCTCGCACTGCCCCTGGTGCGGCGTGCCGTCGTACCACATGTGCTTGTAGATCACGAGCTCGTCGCGGCCCTGGAACAGGTCCAGGAACGGGATCGGGCCGTCGGGTCCGACGACCTCGACCGTCCCGTCGAGCTCCACCATCGGCAGCCGGCGGCGGGCCGCGGCGAGGGCGTCGCCCTCGCGGGTGTGGGCCTTCTCGCGGACCAGAAGCTCGTCACGGGCGGTCTGCCAGGTGGCCAGGTCGACCACGGGCGGGCGGCCGGGCAGCGCGGTGGTCGGGTCGTCCGGCGTGGTCGTCATGGTGTCCTCCGTGGTGTCTCGTGCCGGGCAGCGTCTACGGCGTCACGACGGTCACCAGAACAGACGCACGATCCGGCCGGAACTCATCGCGGCGCGCGGGGCGCCCTCGGCCGAGCCTGCACGGACCACGTCGGGCTGACAAGTTCACAGACGCGCTCTGAGAAAAGTGCTCAGCTCAGGGCGGAGGCCGTCTTGCTCAGACCGTCGTCGACATGGGCGGAGTCGTTGAAGCGGCGGACGATCCAGCGGCCCTCGGTGATCACGATCTGCGAGATCGAGCCGTTGTTCGCTCCCAGGAACGCGAGCGGCCGCGAGCCCGTCGCCATGGCCATCACCTGGCCGATGACGCCGCCGTGGGTGAACACCGCGATGCGCTGGTCCGGGTGCGCGGCGGTGAGGCGTTCGATCGCGCCGCGCAGCCGCGTGGTCAGTGCCTCGGTGGACTCCGCGCCCGGGATGACGTCCCAGCGCTGCTCGGCGTGCATCTGCTGGATCACCGGGTCGTTCTGCGAGACCTTCTGCCGGAACAGCCCACCTTCCCAGTCGCCCAGGTGCACCTCGCGCATGTCGGGCTCGACCAGCGTGGTCAGGCCGAGGCGGGCCGCCAGCGGTGCGGCGGTCTGCACGGTCCGCTGCAGGGTGGTCACGTAGATCGCGTCCAGCTGCATGGCGGCGAGGCGGTCCGCGACCAGCTCGGCTTGCTCCCAGCCCGCCGGGGCGAGCTCCGGGTCGCCCTGGCCGTCCACCAGCCGGAAGGGCTGGTCCGGGCGCGCCGGGGCGGATTCCCCGTGCCGGATCAGCAGGATGTCGGTGGATCCGGCAGGTGCCGAGAATTGCGACTGCCGGTACTCCACTTCGGACATGCTCACTCGCTTTCCCCGCCCAGCAGCCGGAAGTCGGCCGGATTGGGCTGTTTGGTGCGTTTCCAGTACTCCATGTGCCGTGCCGGTGAAGGAATCTTCCGCCTGCCTTCAGGCGGGAGAGGGCCCCGCATCGGGGTACCGGCGGAATTTCATCGCCGTATTCGCCTTCACAACGGTCATTCAATCATCTGGCCCATGGAAGCCGATACAAGGCTGCGTGCTGGTAGAGGTGGTTGAGGATGTGGCCAGCCCGGAAATCCCGGCGCCGCGCGAGCTCGCGGGCGGCTTCCAGCTGCTCGTCGCCGAGCGCGCCCTGCGGGCTGAAGCGGCCCGGAGAACGGCCAGGTTTCGCCGTCCCGCGCCGGAACTAGGCGCCCACGATGCGCAACGCGATGGTGGCGTAGCGGTCGGACAGTTCGGCCGGTCCCACATCGCTTTCCGGGTCGTACCACTGCGGGATCGCGTTGCAGGCGGCCTGGATCGCGAGGCGGGCCTCGACGGGGTGCTCGCAGGAGAAGGCCCCGCGCCGCACGCCATCGTCGATGATGTCCTGGAACAGCCGGGTCGCCGACTCGCGCAGCGCGGCGAGCCGCCGCGCGTGCTCGTCCTCCAGGTTCCGGATCTCCCGCACCGCGATGGTGCTTTCCACCCGCCGCCGCACCCGGTAGTCCACCGTGGCGCGCACGATCGCGCGTAGCCGCTCGACCGGATCGTCGCCGCAGTCGCGAAGAGCCGCGTCGCAGGCCTGCACGTAATCGTTGACGCTGTCCTCGAGCAGCCCGGCGAACAGCTCCTGCTTGCTGGAATGCCAGTAGTACAGCGCGGACAGGCTCAATCCGGCCCGCTTGGCGATGTCGCGGATGGATGCGCCGTGGTATCCGCGCTCGGCGAAGATCTCGCGCGCCGCGACGGAGAGCGCGTCGCCGCCCTGGCCGCGCGGAATGGCGGAGCCGTTGTGGGCCGAGGATTCGGATGCCGCCGTCACACCGACAGAATACGGGGTGCTGCCAGGGATCGGGCATGGTGCGGGGAACGGGATGCGGCTGGCACGGTACGTGCCAGTGGTTCCGCCACCGCGTCTGCCCGTCCCGGCCTCGCATCGCGACGACGGCGCTGTGCCCGACGCGGGTGGCGGCAGCTCAGGCTATGAGCCGCTCCCAGAGGCCGGTTTCGCCTGCGGCGAGCGCCGCCCGCCCCGCCGGAGCTGGTGATCGCCCCGATGCGGCCCGCCCGCAAGCTCGGGGCGGCCGTCAACGCGACCGAGACGTCCAGCAGTTCGTCCAGGTCGCCGACCTGGATTGCGCCGGATTCGCGGGTCAGCAGGTCGAAAGCGGTGCCGGCGCGCACCAGTGCGCCGGTGTGCGAGGCGATGGCGCGTTCCCGCGCCAGGCCGAGGAGCGGCCCGAGCGCTGCGGTTAGCAGGCCAGCACCCGGACGTTGGGGTCGGCCACCAGCAGCTTGGCGGCGTCGGTCGCGGTGATGTCGCCGTGCTCGTTCGCCGCCGCAACCAGCAATCTCCTGGTAGTTCGGGTTGATCGGGTAGACCGCGCCGTCGAAGCCTTGCAGGTAGCGGGTGAGCCGGCCGGCCAGTGCGGAGCGTTCGGAGGCCCCGACGACGGCTACCGACCGCCAGGTGCAGCCGTCCGTCCACAGTGGTCGCCGACCCCGGAATTCGGGCTTGCGCTTCTCGCGGAAGGCCTGCATGGCCTCGGCGCAGTCCGCGGTGGACTGCACGACGACCATGTGCGAGGAGATCAGGTCCAGGGAGGTGCGCAGGTCGGCGCGGGCCGACCGGTACACGGTTCGCTTGATGGCCTGGACGCCATCGGCGGACCGTCGGCCAGGCGTCGGGCGAACGCTTACGTCTCCTCCATCAGCGCGTCGTCGGCGACGCACCTGCTGGCGATGCCGATATCCACCGCCGTCTTGATGCCGACGCCGAGCATGACCTATTGACAAATCCGCATGTCCGAGCGCACCGTAACCCGCGCTGATGTGCAAATAGCGACAGCGTTGTGGATATCGCAACACACAATCATGGGAGGCCGATTTGGCGGGTTCAGGCTTGCTGCAGACCGCGGATCGGGCCCTGCAGGTGTTGCTCTCCTTCTCCGACCAGCGGCCGGAGTGGGGCGTCAGCGAGCTCGCGCGCGAACTCGGGCTCGACAAGTCCGTCACGCAGCGGTTGTTGGCGACGCTCGCCAATCGCGGTTTCGTGCTCGCCGACCCGGAAACCCGGCGGTACCGGCTCGGACCAGCGGTTTCCCAGCTCTCCCGAGTCGCTGAGCGCAGCGGCGCGCTGAGTCTGATCGCTCGGCCCGTGCTCGCCATGCTGGCCCGGGAAACGGGGGAGAGCGCGGTGCTCAACGTCGCGCACGGCGGCTCCTACCGCACGGTGGCTGCGGTGGACGCTCGCGGCCCGCTGAGCTACTCCGCCATCGTCGGCCACGTGATGCCCGGTCACGCAGGGTGTTCGGCGCACGCGTTGTTCGCAGGGCAGCCGGTCGAGGAGGTCCGTGAACTCTTCGGACCCGAACCGCTCACCCGCTACACCCCGAACACCCCCACCACCTACGCCGAGCTGGCGCAGCGGTGGCAGGAGGTCCGGGACACCGGAGTGTCCATTTCGGACGGTGAGTTCGACGCCAACGCCGGCGCCGTCGCGGTGCCGCTGCTGCTCTCCGGTGCGACAGTTGCGTCGCTGACGCTGATCGGCCCGGCCGAACGCGTGATCAGCCGGATCGACGACCTGATCGCCCCGCTGCGCGCCGCGGGCACCGACCTGTCCAACCGGCTCGCCCCCGGCCGCGCCGGGTCGCCCAGCTGACCGAACGTTTCCGGAAAGGCTGCTCCATGACTGTCAGCGACCCCGTGGCCGGCGCCGACCGCGCGCATCCACGGGCCTTCGAGCCCACCGTGCTGGTGATCACCATCGTGCTTTCCGTGGTCGGGGCGATCATCGGCCTGCACCTGATCACCACGCTCGGGATCTCGGCCAACACCTCCGTCATCGGCGCGCTGATCGCGATGATCATCGGCCGGATCAACGTCGCCGCGCTGCGCAAGATGCGTTCCGTGCACCGGCAGAACCTGGTGCAGAGCGCGGTATCCGGTTCGACCTTCGCCGCCGCCAACTCGCTGCTGGCGCCCATCGCGGTGCCGTTCGCCTTCGGCCGGGCCGACCTGGTGTGGCCGGTCTTCGCCGGGGTCGCGATCGGATTGTTCACCGACTCCTACGTGCTGTACCGGCTGTTCAACTCGCGGCTGCTGCCCGCGCAGGCGGCCTGGCCGCCCGGCATCGCCGCCGCCGACACCATCATCGCCGGCGACAAGGGCGGCCGGCGGGCCGCGGTGCTGGCCGGTGGTGCCGTCGTCGGGTTCATCGGCGCCTTCTTCAAGCTGCCGGTCTCGGCGGCCGGCGTGGCCTTCATCGGCAACATCTGGGCGCTCGGCATGTTCGGCATCGGCTTGCTGTTCAGCCAGTACAGCCCCACCTGGTTCCACGTCAACATCGGCAGCCTCTACATCCCGCACGGCGTGATGATCGGTGCCGGGCTGGTCGCGCTCGGGCAGGCCGCCTACCTGATGTTCCGGAAGAAGGGCAAGACGACCGAACGCACCACGTCGATCGACCCGAGCGAGGTGCCGCAGGTCCACGAGAAGGCGTTACGCAAGGGCGTGCTGCAGGGCTATGCGCTTTTCGTGCTCGGCGCCGCCGTGGTCGCCCTGGCCGGCGGGCTGATCTCCGAGCTCTCGGTGCCGGCGCTGATCCTCTGGATCCTCGCCGCCGCGCTGGCCGCGATCATCCACGAGATCATCGTCGGGTTGGCCGCGATGCACTCCGGCTGGTTCCCGGCCTTCGCCGTCACGCTCATCTTCCTGGTGCTCGGGCTGGTCCTCGGGGTCCCGCCGGTGGCCTTGGCGCTGTTCGTGGGCTACACCTCCGCGACCGGTCCCGCGTTCGCGGACATGGGCTACGACTTCAAGGCCGGTTGGCTGCTGCGCAAACAACACCGGCCCTACGACGTCTTCGAGCGCTCCGGCCGGTTCCAGCAGTACCTGGCCTCGCTGGTCGGCTTCGCCGTGGCGACCGTCACGGTCGCGGTGTCCTGGCAGGCGTACTTCGGCGACGGGCTGCTGCCGCCGGTCGCCAAGGTCTACGCCGCCACCATCCACGCCGGGTTGACCGATCCGAACGTGCTGATGACGCTGCTGCTGTGGGCGATCCCGGGCGCGCTGATCCAGCTGCTCGGCGGCGCGAACCGGCAGATGGGCGTCCTGCTGGCCACCGGCCTGCTGATCGCGACCCCGCAAGCCTGCTGGCTGGTCTTCGGCGCGCTGGTGGTGCGGATCGTCTACCGCTGGCGCCGCGGCGACAAGGCGGACGAGGACCTCAACCTGGTCGGCGCGGGCCTCATCGCCGGCGACGCGCTCTATTCGACCAGCCGGATCTTCGAATCGAAGTAGGAGTCGATGGGAATCAGCCCGCGTGGCGGCGCGAGGCGAAAGCGGCGCGCCACCCGCGGCAAAGTGCCTGACGTGCCGACCTGCGCGGGCTCGAATGAGAGTAGGGGAGTTGTTGTGGAAGTTGTGAGTCGAGTCGAATCCCGGCCGGAGTACCTGTCGTGGGAGGCCGCGATCGGCGCCCGCAAGCTCGTCGAGCAGGTCATGCTGGTCAAGCCCGGTGAGCAGGTGGTGCTCACCGGCGACACCTCGACCGACCGCCGTGTCGTGGAGTTGACCGCGCAGGCCGTCGCCGCCGCGGGGGCCACGCCGACCGTGATCTGGTACGAGACCCGGCCGAGCTCCGCGATGGAGCCGCCTGCGCCGGTGGCCGGTGCGGTCGCCAAGGCCGACGTGTGGATCGAGTTCAGCGTCGCCTACATCATGCACAGCGACGCCTTCCGCGCCGCCATCGCCAACGGTGCCCGCTACACCAACCTGACCGGCATGGACATCCCGATGCTGGTCGACACCGTCGGCAAGCCCGACTTCGAGGGCGTCATGCGGCTGGGCCGCGCGCTGGTCAGCCTGCTGGAGCAGGCCGACGAGGTGCGCATCACCGCCGCAAACGGCACCGATCTGGTCGGCCGCAACCAGGGGCGCCCGATCAACCTGCGCGGCAAGCCCGCCGAGAAGCCCGGCGAGACCGTGATGCTCTCCGGCCAGATCTCCTGGAACCCGATCGAGGAGACCCAGAACGGCACCCTGGTGTTCGACGGCGCGCTGTGGCCGCCGGCCGAGATCGGGCTGCTGCGCTCTCCGGTGCGCTGCAAGGTGGAGAACGGGGTGGTCACCGAAATCACCGGCGACCGCGATGCCGAGGTGTTCCGCAACTGGATGGAGTCCTTCGACGACCCGAACATGTTCCGGTTGGCGCACTGGTCGCTGGGCTTCAACCCCGGCGTGCTGGTCCCCACCGGCCGCATCGTCGAGGATGAGCGGGTGTTCGGCTGCGTGGAGATTGGTATCGGCACCAAGGGCGCGTGGATCGGCGGCGAGCCGTGGGTCGCGGCGGCGCACACCGACGGCAGCGTGCTCGGCCCGTCGATCTACCTCGACGGCAAGGCCATCGAGCTCGACGGCCGCTACGTGCACCCCGAGCTGGTGCGGATCTGCCGCGAGATCGGCGTCCCCGGGTACTGATGCGACCCGCGACGGTGCAAGGTGCCGTGAGCGGAGCGAATGGCCCGTTTGTGCCGTCTATGAGCCTGTTGCGTTTTCGGCGAAAACGGCTGAACCGAAGTACCAAATCAGTCTCGATCGCCGCCGTTTGTCCGCCAGTGGCCATCTCAGCCGTGATCGATCGATCACGGTCCGTGGTGGGCGTAATTTTGCAACAGGCTCCTATCGGGGTGAATGGTCCGTTCGCTCCGCGCCGAGTGGCTCACCGCCGTGATCAGCGCAAACCTCGAACCGTGAAACTCTAGTCCACGCTGGAAGGTAGGGCGGATGTCCGCCGTCACGTATCGCCGTCCGGGTTTGGCGGCCCGGGACCACGTTTTCCGGGTGCCATTGCGCCACGACGACCCGGGCGCCGGGGAGATCGAGGTCTTCGGGAGGGAGGTGGTGGCCCCCGGCAACGAGGACCGGGCACTGCCGTGGCTGGTCTACTTCCAGGGCGGACCGGGCGGCAAGGCGGAACGGCCGCTGAGCACCAGCGCCTGGCTGCGCCGCGCCCTGCAGGATTACCGGGTGCTGCTGCTGGATCAACGGGGTACCGGGCGCAGCACCCCGGCCAACCGCCAGACGCTGGCGGGCCTGTCGGCGGCCAAGCAGGCCGAGCACCTGGCCCTGCTGCGCGCCGATTCGATCGTTCGGGACGCCGAGGTGCTGCGCAAGCAGCTGATCGGCGACCAGCCGTGGTCGGTGCTGGGGCAGAGCTTCGGCGGCTTCTGCGCGCTGACCTACCTGTCGCTGGGGCCGGAGGGATTGCGCCAGGTGATGATCACCGGCGGGATCCCGACCCTGACCGGGCACGCCGACGACGTCTACCGCGCCGCGTACCCGCGCACGCTGCGCAAGAACGACGCCTACTTCGCCCGCTACCCGGAGGACGCCGCCATCGCGCGGCGCGTCGTCGAACACCTCGCCGAGCGTGAGGTGATCATGCCGACGGGAGAGCAGCTGACGCCGGAGCGTTTCCAGACGCTGGGCATCCAGTTCGGCCAGGCGTCGCGGTTCGACGCGCTGCACTACCTGCTGGAGGAGGCGTTCGTCGTCGACGTCCTCTCGGACACGTTCCTGCGCGGGGTGGACGCGGCGGTCTCCTTCGCCGAGCGCCCCTTGTACGCCGCGCTGCACGAGGCCATCTACTGCCAGGGCGCCGCGTCGCAGTGGTCCGCCCACCGGGTGCGCGCGGAGTTCGACGAGTTCGACTGGACCCGGTCCGGGCGGGTCAACTTCACCGGCGAGATGATCTATCCCTGGCTGTTCGAGCAGGACCCGTCGCTGGTGCGGCTGCGGGAGGCCGCCGAGCTGCTGGCCGCCAAGGCGGACTGGCCGCACCTCTATGACCTCGACCGGTTGGCGCACAATGATGTTCCGGTCGCCGCAGCGGTGTACCACGACGACATGTTCGTCGACCGCGACCAGGCGCTGGAGTCGGCGCAGCAGGTGCGCGGCGCGCGCACATGGGTCACCAACGAGTACGAGCACGACGGCGTCAAGGCCTCGCCGTCGGTGCTGGACCGGCTGCTGGCGATGAATCGCGGCGACGCCTGACACGCGAGGGGGACCACCAGGCCGATGCGTGCCGGGGTCCGGCCCGCTATGGTTCGGTTCTCATGTCCCCCTCGGAGCCGAACTTCGCCGCTGGCGTGCCCTGGCAGCGCGTCTTCGACCAGGCTGCGTCTGCGATGGCGATCCTCGACTTGCAGGGCCACTACCGGTACGTCAACGAAGCCATGTGCCGGATGCTCGGCTACCGCAGGGAGGAGCTGGAGGGCCTGGACTACCGGGCCGTCACGCACCCCGACGACATCGACCCGGAGGGGCTGATGGAGTCCCCGGACCTTCTGGAGAAGCGCTACATCCGCTCCGATGGCAGCGTCATCTGGGCGTCGGTGGCGCGGTCGTTCATCCGGGACAGCCACGGCCGGGCAATCCACTTCCTGTCGCAGATCCAGGACATCACCCGGCGCCGGGAGGCGGAGCTGCTCTGGCAGCGCAGCTTCGCCAACGCGCCGATCGGCATGGCGGTGCTGGACCTCAAGGGCGCGTGGACGGAGGTCAACGACACGCTCTGCGGCATGCTCGGCTACACGCGCGAGGAGATGCTGTCGATGGCGTTCGCCGACGTCACCTACGAGGACGACGAGGAGCACGGCATGGTCGCTCTCGACGAACTCATCGAGGGCAACCGGGACAGCATCAGCATCGAGAAGCGCTACCGGCACAAGAACGGCCACCCGATCTGGATGCTGATCCGGGCGACCACCGTGCCGGGCGCTGACGGCGCGCCGGCGTTCGTCGTCAGCCAGTATGAGGACATCGGCGAGCAACGCCTGGTGGACGCCCACCTCGCGCACCTGGCGCTGCACGACCCGCTGACCGGGCTGGCGAACCGGGCGCTGCTGGCCGACCGGCTCGACCACGGGCTGCAGCAGCTGGCGCGCGACGACGGCGTGCTGGTGGTGGTGCTGGCCGATCTGGACCAGCTCAAGCCGGTCAACGACCGCTTCGGGCACGCGCTGGGCGATCAGCTGCTGATCGCCACCGCGCGCGAGCTGCAGCTGGCGGTGCGGGCCGGTGACACCGTCGCCCGCATCGGTGGCGACGAGTTCGTCGTGGTCAGCCTGCTCCCGGACGAGGACGCCGCGCGGTCGCTGCGGGATCGCGTGGAGCAGCACCTGAACACCGATGTGAAGGTGCACGGAGCCCGAATGCGGCTGCGCGCCAGCGTCGGCTACACCACCACTTCCGACCCTGCTGTCGCGCCGGACGTGCTGCTGCACAACGCTGACCGCGACATGTACATCAGCAAGCGCCGCCGCCGGGAGGCGCACGGCGGCGGCCGCTGACCGGCCCGTCAGGCGTCCAGTTCGGCGAGGGTCGCCTCGATCGCCCGGTGGAACGTCGGGTAGGCGAAGATCATCTCGCGTAGGCGCTGCACCGGGACCTCGGCGTGCACGGCCACGGCCAGCGCGCCGATGATCTCACCGCCGGCGGGCGCGACCACGGTGGCGCCGACCAGCACGCCCCGTTCGGCGTCGGCGACGAGCTTGATGATCCCCTCGTTGTCGATCTTGTGGATCCAGCCGCGCGTCGACGCGGAGATCTGGGTGGTGGCGGTGCGCACCGCGAGTTCCTGCTTCCGGGCCCGGGATTCGGTCAGCCCGACGGTGGCGACCTCGGGGTCGGTGAAGATGACAGAGGGCATCGCACGGTAGTCGGCGACCTCGCTGCCCTGGCCGAGGATGTCGGCCGCCGCGATCCGGGACTGGTAGACCGAGGTGTGCGTGAAGGCGCCTCGACCGGTGATGTCGCCGATCGCCCAAACGCCGTCGGCGGCCCGCATGCGGCCGTCGACCGGGATGCTCCTGGCCTGGTCGTCCAACCCGACGGCCGCGACCCCCAGCGCGCGCAGGTCGGTGCGCCGACCGGTGGCGACCAGCAGGCGCTCGGCGGTCAGCACCTCTCCCGAATCCAGGTGCACCTGGAACTGGTCGTCATACTTGACGCGGTCGACCGCGCAGCCGGTGCGTATTTGTACGCCGTCGGCGCGCAGCGCCTCCGTGACCACCTCGGAGGCCTCTGGTTCGGCCACCGACAGCAGCCGCGGATGCATCTCCAGAACCGTCACCGCGGTACCGAACCGGGCGAAGACCTGCGTGAACTCCAGCCCGACCGGGCCGCCGCCGAGCACCAGCAGCGACTCCGGCGCGCTGGTCGCGGGCACCGCATCGCGGTTTGTCCAGTACGGGCTCTCGGCGAGCCCGTCGATCGACGGGACCACCGGATCGGTGCCGGGGTTGAGCACGATGCCGCGGCGGGCCCGGAACACCTGGCCGTTGACGGTGACCTCGCCGGGCGCGCTGATCCGGCCGACGCCGCGCACCAGCCGGCCGCCGGTGTCCTCGAAGCGCCGCACCGCGATCTCGTCGTTCCAGTCGGTGGTCGCCTCGTCGCGGATCCGCTTCGCGACCGGCGTCCAGTCCGGCCGCACGGTCGCCTGCCCGGCGAGTTCGGGCACCCGGCGCGCCTCGCCGAGGGCGTCGGCGGCCCGCACCATCATCTTGGTCGGGATGCAGGCGAAGTACGGGCACTCGCCGCCGACCAGCCGCGATTCGACCCCGACCACGTCCAGGCCCGCGCTCGCCAGCCGTCCCGCCACGTCCTCGCCGCCCGGCCCCATGCCGATGACCACGACGTCGACCTCTTCGACCACCGCGTCCACCTCCTCGTTCGCTGTCGACTACCAGCCCAGCACCGCAGGTCGGGGCGCGCACCTCGAACTCCGATCGGACGGGCCCGGTGCCGGAGGGATTCTCCGATGTGGACGGACCGCGCGGGTGTCAGGCCCAGATCAGCGCCTCGCCGATGGGCTTGCGGGTCAGGTCCGGGACCATCGTGTGCAGCGCGGTGATGAACATGCCGCAGGCGATCCCGGCGCTCTCGATCGCCTCGCGCGGCACGGGTCGGAGCTGACGAACCGCACGCTGCGCCGGGCGTCGAGGTGTTCGAACAGATTCTGCCCGCGCGGTCACTTCTCCTACGATTTCAGGACTTCTCGCAGCACGCGGTGCGCCTCGGCCATCGCTTCACCGGCGGGTGGCAGCAGTTCGGCGCCGCCGGCGAAGCCGTGGAACAGGCCCGGGCAGTGCTGGGTGCTGGTGGGCACGCCCGCCGCTTGCAGCCGCTCGGCGTAGCGCTGGCCCTCGGTGCGCAGCGGGTCGCGGCCGGCGGTAAGGACGTGCGCGGGCGGCAGCCCGGAGAGGTCGGCGGCGCGCAGTGGGGAGGCGTGCGGGTGGTCGCGGTCGGCGGCGTCGGGTACGTACTGGTCCCAGAACCACATCATGTGGCTCGTCATGAGCAGGCAGTCCGGGCCGCTGTCCACATAGGATTCGGTGGTGAAGTCATGGTCGGTGACCGGGTAGACCAGCAGCTGGAAGCCGACGTCCGGGCCGCCGTCCTCGTTGGCCCGCAGCGACGTCACCGCGGCCAGGTTGCCGCCGGAGCTGTCCCCGGCGACCGCGAGGCGGGCCGGGTCGCCGCCGAGCTCCGCGGCGTGTTCGGCGGCCCATTGCGTTGCGGCGTAAGCATCATCGGCGGCTGCCGGGTAGCGGTGTTCCGGGGCGCGCCGGTAGTGCACGGCGATGACGATCGCCCCGGTGCCGTTGGCCATCGAGCGGGCGACGCCGTCGTGGCTTTCCAGATCGCCGAGAACCCAGCCGCCGCCGTGGAAGTACACGACCACCGGCATCGGCTCGCCGCCGGCTCGCGGCCAGTAGATGCGCACCGGGATCCGCACGCCGGGCGGGCCGGGGATGAGCCGGTCTTCGACCTTCGCCACCGGTTGGCGGGGCCGCGCCGTCGCGCCCTCGGACATCATCGCGCGGGCTTGCGCGGCGTCGGTGACCGCGCCGCCGAGGTCGGGGAAGTACTCCTGCATGAGCGCGACGAACGGCTCGGCGTCCGGATGCAACGGCATGTTTCCTCCAGCGCAGTGGATCGTCGCAGTGATGTAAACCGAGGATGCCGCGCGGAAGGTATCGGCCGTTCCGGGAAAATATGCTCCCACATCATGAGAAACCGGAAAAGGTGTCATGTATCACATGAATTTCCGGTTGATCGGTATGGTCGAGCTCACATGCGCGGGTTTTCGCGTCGTGCCTGGTTGCGAGCACTGCGTTCCGGGTAGTTCGATACAGGTGTCGCCACCTGCGGCCCGAATGTGGAACTCGATCGTTTCGGTGAAGATCGCGGTGGTTCGGGGGTTTCGTGCGGGCGCGTGCGGAAAGTGTGGCGTGGGCCCTGGTCGTGATCGGAATAAGAGCCGGGGCTGTATCGTTCGCCACAGTATGAACGTTGCCTGCAGGTGAAGGGGAACGGGCCAATTGAGTACGACGAACGGGCACCGGTCGAACGGCACCCGGAAGCTGAACCGGGTGGTGATCCGGTTCGCTGGTGACTCCGGCGACGGCATGCAGCTGACCGGAGACCGGTTCACCTCGGAGGCCGCGGCCTTCGGGAACGACCTGGCAACGCTGCCGAATTTCCCGGCCGAGATCCGGGCCCCCGCCGGAACCCTGCCCGGTGTGTCCAGCTTCCAGCTGCACTTCGCCGATTACGACATCCTCACCCCCGGCGACCGGCCGGACGTGCTGGTGGTGATGAACCCGGCGGCGCTGAAGGCCAACATCGGCGATCTGCCGCACGGCGGCATCCTGATCATCAACACCGACGAGTTCAGCAAGCGCAACCTCTCGAAGGTCGGCTACGACGCCAACCCGCTGGAAAGCGGCGAACTGGAGCGCTACGCGGTGCACCAGGTCGCGATGGCCACCCTCACCCAGGGCGCGCTCGAAGGCAGCGGGCTGGGCAAGAAGGACGCCGAGCGCTGCAAGAACATGTTCGCCCTCGGCCTGCTGTCGTGGATGTACCACCGGCCCACCGAGGGCACCGAGCGGTTCCTGCGGGAGAAGTTCGCGAAGAAGCCGCAGATCGCCGAGGCCAACATCCTGGCGTTCCGGGCGGGCTGGAACTACGGCGAGACCACCGAGGCCTTCGCGGTCACCTACGAGGTCGCGCCCGCCAAGCTGCCCACCGGGACCTACCGGCAGATCACCGGCAACACCGCGCTCGCCTACGGCATCGTCGCCGCGGGGCAGCGCAGCGGGCTGCCGGTGTTCCTCGGCACCTACCCGATCACGCCCGCCTCGGACGTGCTTCACGAGCTGGCCAAGCACAAGAACTTCGGCGTCACGACCTTCCAGGCGGAGGACGAGATCGCCGGTGTCGGCGCGGCGCTGGGCGCCTCCTTCGGCGGTGCGCTGGGCGTGACCACCACGTCCGGGCCGGGGCTGGCACTGAAGTCCGAGACCATCGGCCTGGCGGTGACGCTGGAACTGCCGCTGCTGGTGTGCGACATCCAGCGCGGCGGGCCGTCCACCGGGCTGCCCACCAAGACCGAGCAGGCGGACCTGTTGCAGGCGCTCTACGGCCGCAACGGCGAGTCGCCGGTGCCGGTGATCGCCCCGTGCTCGCCAGCGGACTGCTTCGAGGCCGCTCTGGACGCCGTGCGAATCGCGCTGACCTACCGGACCCCGGTGCTGCTGCTGTCCGACGGCGCGATCGCCAACGGCTCCGAGCCGTGGCTCATCCCGAAGGTCGACCAGCTGCCCGACCTGCGGGTCGAGTTCGCCACCGAGCCCAACGCCCCGGACGGCTCCGGGGAGTTCTGGCCCTACGTGCGCGACCCCGAGACCCTGGCCCGCGAGTGGGCCGTGCCGGGCACGCCCGGGTTGGAGCACCGCGTCGGCGGCCTGGAGAAGGCCGACGGCAAGGGCAACATCTCCTACGACCCGGACAACCACGACAAGATGGTCCGGCTGCGCCAGGCCAAGATCGACGGCGTTCAGGTTCCGGACATCACCGTCGACGACCCCGTCGGCGACGCCCGCGTGCTGGTGCTCGGCTGGGGCTCGTCGTTCGGGCCGATCGGCGCCGCCTGCCGCCGGGTGCGCGCGCAGGGCATGTCGATCGCCCAGGCCCACCTGCGCTACCTGAACCCGATGCCGGGAAACCTCGGCGACGTCTTGCGGAGTTACGACAAGGTGATCATCCCGGAGATGAACCTCGGCCAGCTGGCGATGCTGCTGCGCGCCCGTTACCTGGTAGACGTGCAGTCCTACACGAAGGTCGCCGGACTCCCGTTCCGGGCCGAGGAGCTGCAGAACGTGCTCACCGAAGTTGTGCAGGGGGTGCCCGCGTGACCACCACCGATCTGGGAATCCCGGTCCTCGGCGGGTTGGCCGGCGTGCCGACTACTGACGAGCCGCAGAAGGCGAAGGACTTCAAGTCCGACCAGGAAGTCCGCTGGTGCCCGGGATGCGGCGACTACGTCGTGCTCAACGCGGTGCAGGGCTTCCTGCCGTCGCTGGGGCTCAAGCGCGAGAACATCGTGTTCATCTCGGGCATCGGGTGTTCGTCCCGGTTCCCGTACTACATGAACACCTACGGGATGCACTCGATCCACGGCCGCGCGCCGGCGATCGCCACCGGCCTGGCCACCAGCCGACCGGACCTGTCGGTGTGGGTGGTGACCGGTGACGGCGACGCGCTGTCCATCGGCGGCAACCACCTGATCCACGCCCTGCGCCGCAACGTGAACCTGAAGATTCTGCTGTTCAACAACCGGATCTACGGGCTGACCAAGGGCCAGTACTCGCCGACCAGCGAGGTCGGCAAGGTCACCAAGTCGACCCCGGCCGGATCGCTGGACCACCCGTTCAACCCGGTGTCGCTGGCGCTGGGCGCGGAGGCGTCGTTCGTGGCGCGGGTGATCGACTCGGACCGTGCGAGCGTGACCGAGACGCTGAAGGCGGCGGCGGAGCACCGCGGCAGCGCGCTGGTGGAGATCTACCAGAACTGCCCGATCTTCAACGACGGCGCGTTCGACGTGCTGAAGGACAACGACGAGAAGCAGCGCCGGATCGTCGCGCTCAAGCACGGCGAGCCCATCGTGTTCGGCCCGGAGGACGAGCGCTACGGGGTGATCAACGACCGCGACGGCTTCCGGGTCACCAAGCTGTCCGAAGTGGACGAATCCGACGTGGTGGTCCACGACGCCAACCGCGAAGACCCGTCCTACGCCTTCGCGCTGTCCCGCCTGGGCGGCCAGGACCTCAACCCGGCGGTAACGGGCATCTTCCGAGCGGTGACCCGCCCGACCTACGACGACCTGGCCCGAGCCCAGGTCGAGGAAGCGGTGCAGGCCAAGCCCGCGAACCTCCATTCCCTCCTGACGGGCAACGACTCCTGGACCATCTGACGGGGTGAGGGGCACTCGGCGACCAACTGGTTCGGTCACCGAGTGCCCCTCACGCAGCTTGGCCCCATCCAGCTAGGCGAAGGGCGCCTTCGAGCAATTGAGTTGCCCGAAGGCGCCCCTCGCGCATCACCCGATCTGAATGCCGCCTAGGCTCGGTCGAACATTCGGGTCTTGACTTCGAATCGCCGAATCAGGTCGGGGAGATGCGCGCGAGCATCGTGATGGAGGCAGAGGGCATGAAGTCGGCGGTGCGCTCATCGTTCTGGGTGGTCGCCGTGGCGGTGACCGCAATCGCTGGATGCTCGCTCCCTCCGGGCTCAGCCGAAGAGCCGCGTGCACCCGCGACCGCCCGGGAGGTGGCAGATCCCGATGCCGCGCGGGAATTTCCCGCGGCTGCGGCGGTCGACTACCAGTTGGGTGGTGCTTATCCTCCGCCCGCGGGCTTCGGGGTGGTGGTCCGGGACAGCACCGTCCAACCCGCTCCCGGTGTCTACAACATCTGCTACGTGAGCGGGTTCCAGACGCAGCCGGCGGAACGCGAGCTGTGGCTGCGCGATCGCCGTGACATGGTCCTGTTCGGCGACGACGGGCTTCCGGTCGTCGACGAGGAATGGCCGGACGAGCTCATCGTCGACACCTCGACGGCGGACAAGCGGCGTCGGCTGACCGAAATCGAGGACCGGACGATCAAGTCATGTTCGGCGGCGGGGTTCGACGCCGTGGAGATCGACAACCTGGATTCCTACAGCCGCTCGGATGGAGCGCTCACGGCCGAGGACAACCTGGCGTTCGCGGCAGAACTCGCACGAGTCGCCCACGGCGCTGGCCTGCTCATCGGCCAGAAGAACGCCGCAGAGCTGAGCAGCCGGGCCAAGGAACAAGCAGGCTTCGATTTCGCCGTGGCCGAGGAGTGCTTGCAGTACGACGAATGCGCCGATTACACCGCCGTTTACGATGATCGAGTCATCGGCATCGAGTACACGGACACTCTTGCGGAACCACCAGCGGAGACGTGTGCCCGGCCGGATCGACTGAAGGCTACGGTGATCCGCGATCGGCAGCTCGTCGCGATCGGCGACGAGGGGTACTTCTACTTCCAGTGCTGACCACCGCTCGTCGCCGAGCACCAGGTGCTCCCGTGAGTCTTTGGGCTGCTATGGCTGCTGTGGCTGCCGAAAAGACTCACGGCCCCGAGCTGGACCTGGCGCTACGGCCGATCGAAGCTTCCGGACTTGAGCTTGCCGATGAAGCGGTTCCATAACTCCCGGTCGAACGCGAGGATCGGGCCGTGGCCACGGTGCTTGGAGTCGCGGACTCCGGCCACGTCGGGGGTCGAAGCGACCTCTACGCAAGCGTTCTCGCCCTGAGCTTGGGTTTTAACCTGCTTGCTTCTTTCCGGCCGGTTGCCGGGTGTCCGTTTTTTCGGTTTTTTTGCGGACGGGATGGCGTTGAGCAGGACCGGAGCGGGAGCCTGGGGGCCGCCCTGGGCCGGGCCGGGTGGGTTTCGGCACACGCGCGGGGGTCCCGAGACGATCATGGATGTGGCGAAACCCGCGGCGTACCCGGTGCGGGCTTAACGGCCGGTCTGGCTCGGGGCGTCGTTCCCAGGGACGCCGCAGGTCCGTGGTGAGGTTGCGGGCGAGTCTGAGTTGGGGTGTAGGCGGCGATCGTCAGCCAGGTCCACCGGTCCTGCTGGGCGGGTGTGCGGGTTTTCGCCGCGGTCCAGCCCAAGGTCGACTTGGCAAAACGGAAGAAATGCTCGATGTCGAACCGCCGTAGGTAGACCCGCCACAGCATGTCCAGATCCAGTGGGACGCCCTCGGGGGCGGCCCACCACAGCCACAGGTCCTTGTGCGGGGCGCGTCCGTCGGGCAGGTGTTCCACGCGGACGTGCACGACCGTGCCGGTGACCACGGGTAGTTCGCTACGGTCGGCGAACCAGCCGCGGGCTTGGATCTTCGGCGACAGCCCGGACCAGGCATGCACCTCAACCCGTCCGTAGCGGTCGGTGTCCACGGTCAGCGTGGCGTCCGGGGTGTGCCAACTGGTGGGGCTGGCGCACTCGAAGCGGGCGCCGTATTTCGGTGGCCGCCCGGTCCTGCCAGGCACCCGCGGCGGCGGTGGGCGGTGAAACACCCGATCGTCACGGTCGAGACGGATCAGCAGTTGCACGTCCACATCAGACACCGCGTCGGTCATCGCGGTAGCCGGATAACCAGAGTCCATCACCACCATCGGTGGAAGGCGGCCCGCTCCACCCGTGCGCCCGGCGGCGCGCAGACGAGTAGCCAACTCCCGGATCTGGGCGGCGGTCACCGCCACGAGATCATCGTCGGGATCCATCCGGACCGCATCCACCGGCGACACCCACGACGAACGACCCCACTGGATGCCCGCAAGCCACGCATAGTTCCAGCCAGGGATCGTCTTACGGTCACCGTCACAGCGACACGACGTATGACAGTGACCGCGATCCGCCGAGCACTCCGCATCCGGTCGCGGGCACACGGTCACATCAGCGGTGAACAGAAGCGGTCCCTCGTCCGCCGCGGCAGGCAACCCATCCACCAGCACATCCCGTACCCCGGCGGCGTCGATCTCCCCGGCCGCCAACGCGTCGTACAACGCGCCATGCCCCCGCCGGAACACCGGCGACAGCGACAACTCCACCAACGAGGTCACCGGCCGCTCACCGCAGGACACCGCATCGCAGAGCACGAACAACGCATCCGCCCGAGCCGACAGACACCGGTAAAACCCATCCCGGAACCCGGTCACAGCCCCGAACTCGACCGCCTGGCGGTCATCCTGCACACTGATCACGACAGCGCTTGGTTGATCTTCTTCTTTCGTCAGAAGCATGATCACCCAAGGGCTGTTCCCATGATCAACCGGGGCCACAACAACACCCAAAGGTTAAAACCCAAGCTGAGAGCGGGTGGACTTTCTCCAGCTGGTTGCTGAAGCCACTTCGACGCAGGCGTTCGCCTCGTTGCTGTAGGTGCTTTTGCGCCAGCGGGCGCTCGTGAAATCTGGCGCGGCCATGCCGTGACTCCTTGTCTCTAACTCCAATGCTCCCGGAGTTCCATGACCCGCTGGACCGAAGACTCCGGGCTGAGCGCTCTTTCCACCAGGCGCTCGAAAGCCAGCGTATATACCTGGATCTCTGCGTCGTCCTCCATGTAGTGGCCGTCGTGCAGATTCTCCAGGTACACGCCCTGGACGTCGTCTGGTCCGGAAGTCACCAGGTGGTAAGCGCATCCGAGTCCGGGATAGGCGCCCACGTCGATCGGAAGGAGCTGGAGGGTCACGTTGGGCAGCTCGTTCCGGGCAAGCAGGTGTTCAAGCTGGTTCCGCATGACCTCGGAGCCGCCGATCGGCAGGCGCAGGGCCGACTCGTGGACGATCGCGTGGTAGCCCAGCGGGCTTTCCGCGTCCAGTCTGGCTTGACGTTCCTGACGAAGCTGCCGACGTGCGTTCAGCAGTTCTTCGTGCGAGCCCTTGACTGCTTCTCGGAGGATCGCCTCGTAGTACTCGGCGGTTTGCAGCAGTCCGGGCACGAGATGGATCTCGAATATTTGCAGGCGCGTCGCCACTTCCTCGACTTCGAGGTAGTCCTCGAATTCCCCTCGAACCGCGTCGGGTGCGTAGGTGTTCCACCAGCCGGTCTCTAGCGAAGCGACTGCCAGTTGGACCAAGCCGTCGCGTTCTGCTTCTTCGACGCCGAGTACTGTGCCGATGGCGATGATCTCGGCGGGGCCCGCGATGGTGTCGGCGCGTTCGAAGCGGCTGAGCTTCGGCACCGACCAGTGGAGCGGTTTGGCTACTTCTTCCTGCGTCGCGCCCTTCGATCTGCGCCAATCGCGTAGCGTGCGAGCAACTCTTCGCTGCCGGACGTTCGCGACTTTCTGTGCCACCCGACACCTCCGTTGGCATCCGTTGCCGTTGATCAGCCGATACGCCGTGCGCAGCCTACCGTGCGTCTGTTCGGCGGATCGTGTGAACGGCGTACCTGATCGAGTGCCTCTCGTTGTTGCGATGAAAATTATCGCTCACGATAGTTTTCGCGATCTGCGGCGGGGACTGCGCTGTTGGCGACATCGCTTCAAATGCGCCAGTTCGAACTCGTTTCGCAGCAGTTGGAGAAGGAAGGTCGAGCATGGGTCGGTTTCAGGTTGCTGCGTGGGTCAGGATCGAGGACTGCTCGATGGACTACGCGGTCTTCGGCGATGAGGTGGAGTTCCGCGTCGGCGGGCAGATGGACGGGATGGACATCGTCTTCACCGAGCCAGGCCTGGAAAGGCTTGTAACACAAGGGGAACGTGCTCTCCGCGAGCTTCGGGCGAATCAGGGCGACGCCGGGGAGTGACCGCTGTTGCGGGGACGTGGGCGGGAATGGTCGTTGGTGCGACGATTCCCGCTCATGACTCGTGCGGGGCACTGGATCGGGGGTTTCGGGCGGCGTGGGGAGCAGGTCGGGGTGACTCTGAGGTCGTCGTGTTAGGAACCGTGTGGCGGTCATTCGTGCCGTGTTGGCTGCCCTGTGGAGGAGACCACGCATGAGCGGTGTGCAGCCGGGCTCCGATCGTGTCGCGCACTTGTGGCCCGTCGACGACCTCGACGGGCTCGCCTTCGATCCGTTCCTCACCAGGCTCCTCGCCGAGGAGCCGGTCGCTCGGATCCGGCTCCGCTTCGGCGAGGGCGACGCTTGGCTGGTCACCCGGCACGAAGACGTCAGGGCCGTCGCCTCGCATCCCGGGTTCAGCCGCGCCGCCACCGTCGATCGGCCCGTCACCAGCATGACTCCGCACGTCGTCGGGCTCCCCGGCGGTATCGGACGCACCGATCCACCCGATCACACCCGCCTGCGGCGGCTGCTCTCGCAGAGCTTCACCCCGCGCCGGGTGGAAGCGATCCGGCCGCGAGCGGAGCGGATCGCCGACGAACTGCTCCAGTGCGTGGCCGCGCAAGGCCCACCCGCGGACCTCGTCGGCTCTTTCACCGGACCACTGTCCACGCAGGTCATCAGCGAGCTCATGGGCGTGCCCCGCCTGGACTGGCCGCAGATGCATTCCTGGCGGCAGACCTTGTTGTCCAGCAACCATTCCCGCGCCGAAGCGGACGCTGTCAAGGCCGAGCTCCGCCAGTACTTCACCGATCTGGCCGAACGCCTCCGGAGGAAGCCGGGCGATGACGTGTTCAGCGGCCTGGTCGCGGCGCGGGCGGCAGGCGAGCTCAGCCAACCCGAGCTGATCTCCCTTGCCGTCATTTTGCAGCTCAACGGCATGGACGCGGTCCGCAACAACAGCTCCAACATGATCTACGCGTTGCTCAGCCACCCCGAGCAGCAGGCGCTGCTCCTCGATGGCTCGGTGCAGCAGGCGGTCGAGGAGCTTTTCCGGTTCGTGCCGCACCGGAACGGTGTCGGCCTCCCGCGCATCGCCACGGAGGACATCCGCCTCGGCGATGTCACCATCGCCGAGGGCGAGGCCGTGTACGTCTCCTACCTCGCGGCTAACCGCGATCCAGAGATCTTCGCCGACCCGCACAGCTTGGACGTCGAACGCGGCGACAACCCGCACATCGCTTTCGGGTACGGCACCCACTTCTGCGCCGGAGCCGCGCTCGCCAGGATGGAAGCCCAGGTCATGATCTCCGGCCTGCTGCGGCACTTCCCGCAACTGCGCTTGGCGTGCCGCCCCGAGGAGATGCGCTGGCGTCGCGGAACGATCAACCGCGGCCCCGAGTCCCTGCCCGTCGCCTGGTGATCCGGGTCCGACGGGGTCGTGAGTGGCAATGCCGGTTCTTACCGGCTTCGCCGCTCACGACCCCTCGGCGTCACGATGTGGTGTCGGCGAAGCGGTCGACCTGGTCCGGGTCGGGGCACCAGCAGTAGAGGATCGCCTCGTCGGCGCCGAGGTCTTCGAGTCGCCGGAGTTGGGCGTTCAGCTCGCCGGGGTCACCATGGCGTTCGCGAAGTTCGGATTGCCGTAGTACTCCGTCATTTCCGTCTGGGCTTCGTCGGCCACGGAGTCCGGTCCGATGGCCGCGTTGAGCTGACCGACGAAGCGGGGCTTGCCCGGGCGCTCGTGGGTCTGCCAGGACTTCTCGGCGAGGCCGAAGGTCGTTTCCATGTGTTCCAGCGGGCCGGCCGCCAGGAAACCGTCGCCCCAGCGGCCGACCCTGTCGATCGCAGCCGGGACGAAGCCGCCGAACAGCACCCCCGGCCGGACCGCCGGGCCGATCGGGCCAGCCTCGTCGCTGTGGGCCTCGCCCGCCCAGAGCCGGTGCATGACCCCCATCTGGGCGTCGAGGATCCGGCCGCGGCGCCTGATGTCCGTGCCGGCGGTGGCGTGGTCGTCCTCGCGGCCGCTGATACCGACCTCGGTCTGGACCCGGATGCGTCGGAGACTGAGCACAAGGATCGGTGGGCAGCGCCCCTCCAACGGTTCATTGACTGCTCAAGGACGTCGAATTACGTTCGATTTAAAGGTGATCAACCGTGCGCGACCAACGGAGGTTCGGCGATGTGTCAGGAGTGCTGTCGGCCTTCCCCGCAACTCCGGATCTCCCGCGCGCAGTTCCTGAAGCTGGTCGGGCTGGCCGCCGCCGGAGCGGCGGTCTCAGCTGGTTGCGCGAGCGGTGACACCGGCGCGGGGGCGCCGGGCGGGCGGAAGCTGATCGACAACGTGCGGGGCTTCACGCTGACCGCGGACGGGCCGCGCGCGTTCGGCAGCCTGCTGATCGAGGCGGACGGCCGAGTCGGGGGGCTCGACGTGGGTAGCTCCGGTGGAGCGGAGCGCATCGACGGGCGCGGTCGCGTGCTGATCCCCGGCCTGCACGACGCGCACGGGCACTTCGGGCAGCTCGGTGCCAATGTCTCGCAGCTCAACCTCGCCCGGACGAAGTCCCTGCAAGAGGCGATGCAGGCGCTCAAGACCTTCGCCGCGCAGCACCCGGAACGGCAGTGGATCCTCGGGCGCGGCTGGAACGACGTGATCTGGGGACTCGGCCGGCTGCCGTCGGCGGCGGACCTGGACGCAGTGGTGCCCGACCAGCCGGTGTGGCTGATCCGGGTCGACGGGCACGCCGGGGTGGCGAACTCGGCCGCGTTGCGGCAGGTCGGCGTCACCCGCGACACCCAGACCCCGCCCGGCGGCGAGATCGTGCGCGGGGCCGACGGCGCGCCGACCGGGGCATTCGTCGATGCGGCGCAGGACCTCGTCCAACAGCACCTGCCGAAGCCGACGGTCGAGGACATCAAGCAGAACTTCCTCGCCGCGCAGCGCAAGCTCAACGAGGTCGGGCTCACCTCGGTCAGCGATGCAGGCACCAGCGCGGCCGAACTCGCGGTGCTGCACCAGCTCGCGAACTCCGGCGAGCTGACCATCCGCACCAACTCGTTCCTGACCTACGACGCCTTCCACGAGCTCGGCGCGAAGGCGCGCACCGACTCCGTCGCCAACGACATGCTGCGCGTCCGCACCGTCAAGCTCTACATCGACGGCGCGCTTGGCAGCCACGGCGCCGCCATGCTCCAGCCCTACGACGACGATCCGGGCAACTCCGGGCTGCCGCAGCTGGACGCCGCGGAGCTGAAGAACCGCGTTACGCAGGTGATGCGGGACGGCTTCCAGGTCGCCACGCACGCCATCGGCGACGCTGGGAACCGAATGGTGCTCGACGCCTACGAAGCGGCCATGGCCGAAGTCGGCGGCGGCATGCGGCACCGCATCGAGCACGCGCAAGTCCTTGCGGTGGAAGACATTCCGCGACTTCGGGCGCGCGGCATCATCGCCTCGATGCAGCCGGTGCACGCCACCGACGACATGAACATGGCCGAGAAGCGCGTCGGACACCGCCGCATCGCGGGTGCCTACGCGTGGCGGACCATGCTCGACCAGGGCATCACCATCGCCTCCGGCTCGGATTTCCCGGTGTCCTCGGAAAATCCCTTTGACGGTCTGCACGCCGCGGTCACCCGCACCGACCGCGACGGTCAGCCCGTCGGCGGGTGGCACCCGGAGCAGTCGATGAACCCGGAGGAGGCGTTGCGCTCGTTCACCCTTGATGCCGCGTTCGCCGCGCACCAGGAACGGGTGCTCGGCGGTCTGGAGCCGGGCAAGTGGGCGGACTTCGTCATCCTCGACCAGGACCCGCTGGACCCGCCGCCCGGCCGGGCCCGCTGGCAGACCACGACCCTGCAGACCTGGGTGGGCGGCCGCCGCGTCGGCGAGTACGGAGCGCTCTGATCTGCCAATTTCGCGAGAAATCGCGCCGCCCCGGAGTGACGCCGAGCGTCACGTTCCGTGTCCTCCTCGGCCCGTTTTCCCAGGTGGGGTGCGATTTCGCGAGAAATTTACCGTCACCCGGGTGAACGTCAATTTCTCACGAAATTGTGCTCCCTCCTGGTGACAATCCTGCTGATGCGGTAGTGGGCTTACCGCAGTGGCCGGATCCAGGTGCGCCGCCGTGCGCCTAGCGTTTTGCGGCACCTGCTGCCGAGGAAAGCGGCCACGTCATGACGCAGACCGTTAGCAATTGGGTCCGGACCGGTACCGAACGTCCGTTCCCGTACGTGTTGATGTACCACTCGGTGGCCACCTATGCCCGCGATCCGTACCTGGTGACCGTCGACCCGCAGCGCTTCGACCGCCAGCTGCGCTGGTTGCGCCGCAACGGGCTGCGCGGGGTCTCGATGCGCGAGCTGATGTGGGCGCGCCGGACCGGGGGCGGACATGGTTTGGTCGGGTTGACCTTCGACGACGGCTACACGGATTTCGTCCACAATGTACAGCCAGCGCTGTTGAAGCACGGTTTCACCGCGACCGTCTTCGTGATCGCCGGGCGGCCCGGCGGGCACAACGCCTGGGACGCCGACGGCCCGCGCAAGCGGTTGTTGACCTCCGAGGAGATCCGCGAGGTCGCCGACGCGGGGATGGAGGTCGGCTCGCACGGGATGCGGCACCAGCGGATGTCCGAACTGGACGATGGCGAGCTGATCGTGGAGGTGGCCGAGAGCCGGGAGCTGCTGGGCGAACTCACCGGCCAGGACGTCAGCGGATTCTGCTACCCATACGGCGATGTCGACCTGCGGGTGATGAACACGGTCGAGGCGGCCGGGTACGACTACGCCTGCGCGATCTGGCGTTCGCCGCTGTCCAGCCGGCACGCCCTCCCGCGCACCTATGTGGGGGACCGGGACGGCTCGCTGCGACTGCTGGCCAAGCGACTGCGCCACGAGCTGAAGATCAAGCGCTAGAGGCTCGCGCGAGAACCGCCGATTTCGCGCGAAATCGCCCCCGCCCAGTCGCGGGTACCGCCGATTTCGCGCGAAATCGTCGTGCCTCCGCGCCGCCGGGCAGGACTGATCCGCGGGCCTCGTCAGGATTCGGTAATCGAGCTCCCCCCGCTGTGGGAGAACCGGTCGGTAACAAGGTGCGAGAGTGCTTTGAGCACGGCGAACTGGGGGAGGAACCGTGACTGAACATCCGCTTGCGTTGGCGGTCAACGGCCGGGAACGCCTGTTGGCGGACCGGCTGATCGCGTTCGAGCCGAGGCTGCCCGAATGCACCGAATCGGTGGTCGTCGTCGGGTTGGGCTACGTGGGATTGCCCACCGCGTGCGCGCTGCAGTCGCCGACGGCTCGGGTCATCGGCTTCGACATCAGCGAGGACCGCTTGCAGGCCATCAAGGCCGGCGAGGTGGACATGCCCGAGCTGGAGCGGCGCGCGTTGACTGCTGCACTGGCCGCGGGCGACCTGCAGCTGTCCTGCGATCCGTCGGTGCTCGCCGGCGCGGACGCGGTGATCGTGTGCGTGCCGACGCCGGTCGACACCGCGCACCAGCCGGACCTGACCGCCTTGCGGGCGGCCTGCGAGACCGTGGTCTCGTTCGCCCGCCGAGGTCAGACGATCATCCTGACCTCGACGACGTTCGCGGGCACCACCCGGCAGCTGCTGGTCGAGCCGCTGGAGCAGCGGGGCATGCGGGTGGGCACCGACGTGCACGTCGCGTTCAGCCCGGAGCGCATCGACCCCGGCAACTTCGACCACGTGCAACGGGAGACCCCGCGCGTCGTCGGAGGCGTCACGCCGCGGTGCGCCGACCGGGCCGCCGAGGTCGTGTCGCGGATGACCGATTCGGTGTACCTGGTGAGCTCGCCGGAGGCCGCCGAGCTCACCAAGCTCTACGAGAACATCTTCCGCGCGGTGAACCTGGCGCTGGCCAACGAGATGGCCGACGCGTGCTCGGCGCTCGGCCTGGACCCGATCGAGGTGACCATCGCGGCCGGGACCAAGCCGTACGGGTTCCTGGGTAGCTTCCCGGGGCCCGGCGTTGGTGGGCACTGCATCCCGTGCGACCCGTACTACCTGCTGTGGCAGCTGCGGCGGGAGGGCGTCTCGGCGCCGCTCATCGAGCAGGCGATGCGCTCGATCGACCAGCGGCCAGGCCAGGTGGTGCAGCGGGTGGTGGAGATGCTCGCCGACGCGGGCATCGACCACTCCGGGGCCCGGGTGGTGGTCGCCGGGGTCAGCTACAAGGCGGGTGTGCGGGACCTCCGCGAGTCCCCGGCGCTGCCGATCCTCGCCGGGCTGCGCCGGATCGGGATCGACGTGCACTACTTCGACCCGCTGCTGTCGGAGATCACCCTGGCCGACGGCGCCCGGATGGTCAGCGAGCCGGCGCCGCGCGGCCGGGACTGGGACGTCACCGTGCTGCACACCCTGCACCCCGGCGTCGACTACGGCTGGGCGCGAAACTGCCCGCGGGTGCTCGACGCGACTTACCAGTTCGACGCCGTGCCGCACCGGCGCGTGCTGTGACGGGGTGGCGACGATGCTCCCGTTCGACACGTCCACGCCCGCGGTGGTGTTCAAACTCGATCCGAACGTCATGCACCACGGCGGGCTCGGGGTGATCCGCAGCCTCGGCCGGGCCGGGGTGCCGGTGTACGCCGTGCAGGAGGATTCCCTGGCCCCGGCAGCGCATTCCCGCTACCTGCGCGGGCGTTGGCTGTGGAGCCCGGATCCGGCGGAGACCGACCGGATCCGCGACGGGCTCGCGGAGCTGGCCGATCGGATCGGCCGGCCGTCGGTGCTGATCCCCACCGACGACGCGGCCGCGATCTTCCTGGCCGAGCACGGTGATCCGCTGCGGCCGTTCTTCCGGTTCGCCCAGCCGGCCCGCGATCTCCCGCGCCAGTTGGCCGGGAAGTACTCGATGTTCCAGCTGTGCCGCCAACTGGATGTACCTTGCGCGGAGGCGACGCTGGTCGGCGCGTGGGACGAGGCGTTGGAATTCGCGGCCGAGGTGGGGTATCCGCTGGTGGCGAAGCTCTCCGCGCCGTGGCTCGGGACGCCGGGCGAGGTGCGCAGCACCACGATCGTCGGCGATGAGGAGGAGCTGGCCGAGCTCTACGGCCGCTGCGGGGACGCCGCCGTCGGCGGCCTGATGCTGCAGGAGTTCATCCCGGGCGGGCCGGGCGACGACTGGTTCTTCCACGGCTACTGCGACGCCGCGTCGGTGTGTCGCCCGGCCTTCACCGGCGTCAAGGAGCGCTCCTATCCCGCGCACGCGGGGCTGACCAGTCTCGGGCGCTGCGTGGAGAACGAGGCTCTGCTGAAGGAATCCGCGAAGCTGCTGGAGCAGTTGGCGTTCAGCGGCATCGTGGACCTCGATTTCCGGTGGGACGCCCGCGACCGGCGCTACAAGCTGCTGGACTTCAACCCGCGGCTGGGCGCCCAGTTCCGGTTGTTCCGCGACGACGCGGGCGTGGACGTCGCGCTCGCGTCCTACCTGGACCTTACGGGGCAGGAGGTCCCGGAGGGTCGGCAGCCGGTCGGCAGGCGGTTCCTGGTGGAGAACTACGACCCGATCGCGGCGCTGGGGTACTTGCGGCGCGGCGAATTGGGGTTGCGGTCCTGGGCGTCGTCGATGCGCGGCGTGCACGAGACCGCCTGGTTCGCCCGCGACGACCTGCTGCCGTTCGTCCTGATGTGCCTCTGGATGGTCTGCCGCGCGGTTGCCCGGCCGTGGCCGTTGTACCGCCGCACCCGCCATCCGGAGCTTGCCGAGCCCCAGTACGTCCCGGGGCGCAACCACGCCCTGGGGAAGCCGACCAGACGCCGCCGCAAGCGGCCGTTCGAGGAGTGCAGATGAGCGATCTCGTTGACGTTGCCATCGTTGGTGCCGGGCCATACGGCCTGTCGCTGGCCGCGCACCTGCGCCGGGCCGGCCTGTCCTATCGGCAGTTCGGGTTGCCGATGAACCTGTGGCGCGCCCACATGCCGCGCGGCATGTACCTGAAGTCGCAGGGCTTCGCCTCGAACCTGTCCGACCCGGATGGCACGCACACGCTGCGCAACTTCTGCCTGGAGACCGGGCGCCGCTACGCGGACTACGGCGTGCCGGTGTCGCTGGAGAACTTCGTCGACTACGGCGAGTGGTTCCAGCAGGGCCGCGGCCTGGACGTGGAGGAGGAGCTGGTCGCCGACATCGAGCAGCGGCCAGGCCGGTTCGAGCTGACGTTGAGCAGCGGGGAGCGCGTCGAGGCGAGCCAGGTGGTGGTCGCGGTCGGCGTCGAGTATTTCGCGCGGATCCCGGGGGTGTTCTCCGAGCTGCCCGCCGAACTCTGCACGCACAGCTCGGTGCACGACGACCTGAGCTCCTTCGACGGTCAGGACGTGATCGTCGTGGGCGCCGGGCAGTCCGCGCTGGAGACTGCGGCGCTGCTGCACGAGAACGGCGCCAACGCGCGGCTGGTGGCGCGCGCGCCGGGCATCGCGTGGAACGGGAAGCCGCTGCTACCGGATCGTCAGCTGTGGAGCCGGATGCGCGAGCCGGAGGCCGGGCTCGGTTCGGGGCTGTCCACCTGGTTCTACTCCGAGCACCCGAAGGTGTTCCGGCACCTGCCCAGGGCAACCAGGATCTACCGGGCGCGCACCGCGCTCGGGCCGGCCGGGGGCTGGTGGCTGCGCGAGCGGGTCGAGGGCCGCTTCCCGGTGCACGTCGGGCACCGGCTGGACTGGGCCAAGGCCACCGGCGACCAGGTGCGGCTCGGGGTGCGCGTCGGAGGCGAGGTCCGCGCGTTCACCGCGGACCACGTCATCTGCGCCACCGGCTACCCGCCGGAGATCACCCGGCTGCCGATGCTGTCGGCCGCGCTGCGGTCGGCCATCCGCACGATCGACGGAACGCCGAGCGTCGGCAAGGACTTCGAGTCGTCGGTGCCGGGCCTGTACTTCGCCGGGCCGCTGGTGGCGCCGAGCCACGGGCCGGTCATGCGGTTCGTCTACGGCGCCGACTACGCGGTTCGGATGATGACCGCCCGGATCGACGCGACCACGGCGCGGCCGGTGGTCGTCGGGGGTGCCGGATGAGCGTGACCGATCCCGCCGTGGCGCAGCCGTGGCCGCTTGCCGCGAGCGGCCACGGGCTGCGGGTGCCGCGGCAGGTCGGGGGCTGGGTGCTGCCAGCGGTCGACATCGCGGTGCTGGTGGTGCTGATCCCGGTGGTCGGCGTGCACTGGCTGCTTGGTGCGGGGTTCGCGCTGGCGGCGCTGGTGGTGCTGGCCGCGCAGGGCCAGCACCGGCTGCGGATCTGCCTGCGGGTGTCGGACCAGCTGCCGCAGCTCGCGGTCGCGGCCGGTGCACCGCTGGTGGTGCTGCTGCCGTGGCACTCCGGCGATGCGCTGCTCCTGATGGGCGCTTCGGGGTTGGCCGGCCTGCTCGTGGCTCGCGGTGGCTTGTACTCGGTGCTGCGCGGCGGCTATCGGCGCGGGCTGCTGAACGAGCCGACGCTGATCGTCGGATCCCACGCGCCGGCCGGGGAAATCGCCGAGCTGGCGGCCGAGCATCCCGAGTTCGGGCTGCGGCCCCGGTTGCTCGCCCAGCCGAGCGGGCTGGCGGAAATCCTCGCCACGCAGCGCATCACGCGGGTGATCGTGTGCGCAGACGACTCGTACCTGGTCACCCTGATCCGCGCTTGCCGCCCGCTGCCGGCGGATGTCTGCGTCGTGCCCCGGCTGCACGAGCTGGGCATGGCGCTGCCGCGCGCCAGCATGGACGAGATCTGGGGCGTGCCGCTGATCCCGCTGCGCCGCTTCGGCCACAGCCGGGCGGGTGCGCTGGTCAAGCGCGCCTCCGATGTAGTCCTCAGTGGACTGATGTTGTTCGTGTCGGGACCGCTGCTGCTGGCACTGGCCGCGCTGGTCGCGGTCAGCGGTGGCGGCAGGACGTTCTTCCGCCAGCTGCGCGTGACGCGGACCGGGCGGACCAGCGAGGTCGTCAAGCTCCGCACCGTCAACGGCGATCTGGGGGAGCACTGGTCGGTGACCGCCGACCAGTGCACCGCGCTCGGACGCTGGCTGCGCGGCACGCACCTCGACGAGCTGCCGCAGCTGGTCAACGTGCTGCGCGGCGACATGTCGCTGGTGGGGCCCCGCCCGGAGCGGCCGTACTACGCGGTGCGGTTCGGGCGGGAGATCCCGCGATACGCCGACCGGCACCGGATGCGCGGCGGGATGACCGGCTGGGCGCAGGTGCAGGGCCTGCACGGCGACACGTCCATCCCGGACCGGGCGCGGTTCGACAACCAGTACATCGAGTACTGGTCGCCGTGGTGGGACGTCGTGATCGTGGCGCGCACGGCCGCGATCGTCCTGCGGGCGGCCGGAACCCGACGCCAACGCCCGCGCCGCTGCGAGAAATGACTCGGAAGACCAAATGGGGGAAGCAATGAAGGTATTGCACGTGATCACCGGGCTTGGTGTCGGCGGTGCCGAGCTGCAGCTGCGGTCGATCCTGCAGCACACCAAGCACGACGCCGACGTGGTTTCGCTGTACAACCCAGGTGACGTGGCCCGGATGATCATCGGCGACGGGGTGCGGGTGCGCGACCTCGGCATGACCCGCAACACCCAGGTCGGCGCCGTGCTGCGGCTGCGCGACGTGATCCGCGAAGGCCGCTACGACGTGGTGCACACCCACCTGTACCGGGCGTGCGTGTACGGGCGGCTCGCCGCCCGGCTGGCCGGCACCAAGGTGGTGGTTTCCACCGAGCACTCCATCGGCGAGACCCACCTGGAGCGCCGCCGCATGACCTTCGGGGTCCGGGCGCTGTACCTGGGCACCGACCTGTGCTCGGACGCCACCATCGCGGTGTCCGAAACCGTCGCGGAGCGGTTGCGTAACTGGGGCATGCCCGCGCGCAAGATCACCGTCATCCCCAACGGCGTCGACTTCGACCGGGTCGAGTTCGACGGGGCCGCGCGCGCCCGGGTGCGCCGCGAGCACGGTATCAGCGACGAAGCCTACGTGGTCGGCGTGCTCGGTCGCCTGGACCCGAACAAGCGCTTCAACCTGGTGATCGACTCGATGGCCCCGATGCTGGGCCAGGAGACCAAGCTGCTGATCGTCGGCGACGGGCCGGACCGGGCGCGGCTGGAGGCACTGGCCCGCGAGCACGGCGTCGCCGAGCACGTGATCTTCGCCGGGCAGCGGCACGACGTCGCCGCGATGCTGTCCGCGCTGGACCTGTTCATCGCCTCCTCCGAGCAGGAGACCTTCGGCCTGTCCGTGCTGGAGGCGATGGCCAACGGCATCCCGGTGCTCTACACCACCTGCCCGGCGCTGATCGGCATCGAGACCGACCGAGCCCGTCAGGTGCCCGGCAACGCGGAGCGGATGCGCGCGGAGATCGCCTCCGAGATCCTGGCCGCCCGGCCGCGCGCCGACGAGCCCGCGATCCGCCAGGCCTACGGCATCGAGGCGGTCACCGACCGCCTCGACGACCTGTATGCGCGGCTGTGGCAGCGGCGCGGCGGCGCCGTACCGGTGGGGAGGTCGTGATGCGCGCAATGGTCACCGGCGCAGCCGGTTTCATCGGATCCCACCTGGTCGAGCGGCTGCTCGCGGACGGCCACCAGGTGGTCGGGCTCGACGACCTGAGCACCGGGCGTGTCGAGAACCTCCCGGTCGGCGACCCGAACCTGCGGATGGTGCAGGGCAGCATCCTGGACGCGTCCCTGGTCGACGAGGTGATGGCCGACGCGGACGTGGTGTTCCACCTGGCCGCCGCCGTCGGCGCGTTCGTCATCCAGGAACGCACCCTGCATGGGCTGCTGACCAACATCCACGGCACCGAGAACGTGCTGGACGCCGCCCTGCGGCACGACGCGCGGGTGCTGGTCGCCTCCACCAGCGAGATCTACGGCAAGAACGACAAGGTCGGGCTTTCCGAGGGCGACGACCGGATCATCGGCTCGCCGCTGAAATCGCGCTGGACCTACTCCGAGGCCAAGGCCATCGACGAGAGCATCACCCACAACTACGTGCGGGAGCTCGGGCTCAGGGCGGTCATCGTGCGGTTGTTCAACACCGTCGGTCCGCGGCAGAGCGGCCGGTACGGCATGGTCATCCCGCGGCTGGTTGCGCAGGCTCTGCAGGGCCGGCCGGTGACGATCTTCGGCACCGGCAAGCAGATCCGCTGCTTCTGCCACGTCGCCGACGTGGTTCCTGCGCTGGTGCGGCTGGCGCTGCTGGACCGGGCGCAGGGCATGGCGGTCAACCTCGGCAACACCGAGCAGGTGTCCATCGAGGATCTCGCCGCCCGGATCATCGCGATGACCGACTCGTCCAGCGGCACCATCCAGGTCCCCTACGAGGAGGCGTACGGGCCGGGGTACGAGGACCTGCAACGTCGCGTCCCGGACTGCTCCCGCGCGGGCGAGCTGATCGACTTCCGGCCGGAGCGCACGCTCGACGACATCGTCCGCGATGTGATCGACGAGCAGGTGCGAGCCGGGCAGCCCGTGACGGCTTGAGGTGCGGAGGGCGACATGCGGCAGAAGACCGATACGATGCGCCGGCTCATGGAATGGGCCCGGCCCGCGGCGAGCGCGCGAGAGCCCCGCGGATCCCAACCATCCACATCGGACACACCCGCTGACCGGGTCCGGGCCTTCAGCCGGCTGGGCGGGTCGATCTGGTTCCTGGCGCTGATCGCGGTGGCGGTGGTGCTCGTCGTGATGACGCTGATGCCGCGCGGCGGAGGACCACCGCAGCCCGGCTCGCTGGCCGTCGCATCGCTACCGTTCTGGAACCTCAACAACGGCACGTCGATGGTGACCCAGAACCGGCAGGCGGTCAACGAGGTTTCGCCCTGGATCTACGGGCTGAGCCAGGACGGCCGGCTGGCCAACCAGTACCCTCCGGAGCAGACCGCCGAGGTCGGCAGGCAGATCGGGCAGCTGCGCGCGGCGGGCATCCCGATCGTGCCGTCGCTGGCGAACATCACCGACGGCAAATGGGCCTACGAACCGGTCGCCAAGATGCTGCACGACCCGGCGAAGCGGCGCGCCCACATCGACGAGATCGTCGAGCTCGTCAAGCGCGAGGACTACTCGGGCATCGACATCGACTACGAGAACCTGCGCGCCGGCGACCGGCAGGTCTTCACCGACTTCATCACCGAACTGGGCAAGGCCCTGGATGATGAGGGGAAGACGCTGGCGGTGGCGGTCTTCGCGAAGGCCACTGACGCCGGATACGACGAGCGCAACGTGGCGCAGGACTACGCCGCGATCGGCAGGGCGGCCGACGAGGTCCGGCTGATGGGATACGACTACCACTGGGGCACCTCGCCGCCCGGCCCGGTCGCGCCGATCACCTGGGTCCGGGAGACGCTGAACTACGCCAAGACTCAGATCCCGCCGGAGCGAATCGTGCTCGGCGTGCCGCTGTACGGCTACGACTGGGTGGACGGCAACGGCACCGCTGTGACCTGGCTGCAGGCGTTCCGGCTGTCCACCGAGCACCGGGCGAAGGTCAACTACGACGGGCTGACGCAGTCACCGTGGTTCCGTTACACCGACGAGCAGGGGCGGGAGCACGAGGTGTGGTTCGAGAACGCCGCGAGCTCCAAGGCGAAGTTCGAGGCGGCGCGCGGCTCCGGCATCCGCGGCGTCTACCTGTGGATGTTCGGCTACGAGGACACCGAAACGTGGCGGGAGCTGCGGCAGAGCCTGCCGCTCGACGGCGCGCAATGACACCGTCCGCGATTCGTCTACTTTGGAGAGTGGGATGATTCCTTGGTGGGTGCTGGCCATCGCGGTGTTCGGCACCAACTTCACGCTGTGGGGCTTGATCGGGCTGATGCGCCTGCTCGACTCCTCGACCCGGCGCTGGTGGCAGCAACGGGGCGCGACGTCGGTGTCCGGCCAGCGCGTCGTGGTCGGCCGGGACCGGCAGCACAGCCATGACCCGCCGACGCGGGTGGGCGTCGAGGACGTGGCGGTGCTGATGCCGGCCCACAACGAGGAACGCGTCATCGTCGACAGCATCCAGGCGATCACCGCCCTAGTGCCGCCGGAGAACGTGCACGTGGTCTCCGACGGCTCGACCGACCGCACGGTGGAACTTGCGGAAGGATGCGGGGTGCACGTGATCAGCACGGCGCGCAACGTCGGCAAGGCCGGCGCGCTGCAGGAGGCGATCCGCCGGTTCGGGCTGGTCGATCGCTTCGAGGTTGTGATGCTGCTGGACGCCGACACGCACGTCGAGCCCGGCTACTTCCGGGCGGCGCTGCCGCTGTTCGACGATCCCGCGGTCGTCGCGGTGGCGGGCTGCGTCAGGACGTCGTGGCGGGACCGCGCGCTCGGGCCGATCGGCAGGCTGGTGGCCTTCCACCGGCAGCGGATCTACACCATGACCCAGTACCTGATGAAGTTCGGCCAGACCTGGCGGCGGGTCAACGCCACCCACATCGTGCCCGGCTTCGCCAGCATGTACCGCGCCGAGGTGCTGCCGCGCATCGAGGTCAACCCACCGGGGCTGGTCATCGAGGACTTCAACATGACCTTCGAGGTGTACCAGAAACGGCTGGGGAAGGTCGGTTTCACGCCGTCGGCGGTGGCGGCCACCCAGGACCCGGGCAACTTCAAGGACTACGTGAAGCAGTGCAAGCGCTGGTCGCTCGGCCTGTGGCAGACGGTCCGGCTGCACCCGCCGCGGGCCAACCTGTTCAGCCTGATGCTTGCGTTGTTGCTGTTGGAGATGTTGGCCAGCAGCTTCATGCTGGTGCTGTTGCCCTTCGTGGCGCTGGCGCTGATCGTGCCCCTGCTGTTCGACGGGCTGCTCGCGGTGCCGGTCGTGGACGAGGTGCACGACTTCGTCGCCGGTTTCGCGACGCTGCCGACGCTGTTCTTCGGTGTGGTGGTCCCGGATCTGGTGCTGACGTGCATAGTCGCGGTGTTGCATCGGCAGCCGAGGTTCCTGCTGTTCGCATGCTTCTTCCTGGCGCTAAGAGTGCTGGACGCGGGTATCGCGCTGTATGCGATACCGGCGGCGTGGCTGTCGAGGTCCTCTGGACGGTGGCGCAGCCCCGGCCGCCACACCATCGACGCGCCCGTCACCCCGCGCACGACCCCGACCAAGTGAAGGGTGGAGGGCATCCAAGGAGTTCCTCAACGCCTCATCTCAAGACCTCCCGGAGCAAGTGGTGTCGCAATTTCCATTGAAATCGAAGCTTCGATTTCAATTGGAAATTGCGGAACTCCGCGGAGGCAGACACGGACGGGGCAAAGGTGCGCTTCACGCGGGAGGGTGTTCTCGTGCAGCTGGGGGAGGTCTCGTCGGCCCGGTGGCGTCACGCTGGGGCTGTGGATGTGGTGCGGCTGCTCATGGTGGACGACCACCTCATGCTGGCCGAGGCTCTCAGCGCCCGGCTTGCAGAGGTGCCTGACCTGTGGGTCGTGGGGCACTGCCAGACCAGCGACCCGCGACTGCCCGACGTGGTGCGGCAGTCCCGACCGGACGTGATCACGGTCGACGTGGAACCGGTCGGTGCCGGGCGCATGGTGCGGCGCTTGCAGGAAGCCCGACCCGCCGCGGGAATCGTGGTGCTGACCGGGAGCCGCGATGCCCGGCAGGCCGTCGACGCCGCACGGGCCGGTGCGGCGGCCTGGGTGCCGAAGGAACGCGGCGTCGAGGGTCTCACCGAGGTGCTGCGCGGGGTGCCCCGCGGGCACAGCTGGTACCCGCCGGAACTGCTCGGCGCCGTGCTGCGCGGACTGCGCGAGGACGCCGTGCGAGCTGGGCAGCGCAACGGGCCGCTGGACGTGCTCAGCGACCGCGAGCGGGACGTGCTCGCCGGCATGGTCGCCGGCAAGAGGGGTGCGCAGATCGCCGAGGAACTGATGATCTCCACCGAGACCGTCCGCACCCACACCCGCAGCATCCTGGCCAAGCTCCGGGTGCACAGCCAGCTGGAGGCGGTCAGCGTCGCCTGCGCCGCCGGACTGCGCGTGGACGGCGAAGTGGACGGGACCACCGAGCGGTGAGCGCGGACCCGTTGCGGGTGGCCACGGTGATCACGCGACTGGAAGGCGGCGCCGGGGTGATGGCCCTGCGCGGGGCCAAGGCGCTGGATCCGGCCACGCACCGGGTCGCGGTGATCACGGGGTCCGGCCGGCTGCTGGCCGACGCCGAGGCCGCCGGGCTGGAGGTGATCGTGGAGCCCGCGCTGCGCGCGCCCATCTCGCCGGGCCACGACCTGCTCGCCCTGCACCGCCTGACGGCGTTGCTGAAACGGCGCCGCTTCGACGTCGTGCACACCCACTGCTCGAAGGCCGGTGCGGTTGGCCGGATCGCGGCGCGCCGGGCCGGCGCCGACCGGATCGTGCACACCTACCACGGGTTCCCGTTCCACCAGTTCCAGAGCGGGTTGCGGCGCCGCGGCTACGTCGAGATCGAACGCGGCCTCGGGCGGATCACCGACCTCGCCCTGTGCGTGGGCACCGGAGTGGCGGTCGAGGCGCTGCGGCGCGGGCTGATCGCCCCGGATCGCATCCGCACCATCGGCGTGGCCGTCGAGCACGAGGTGCCGATGCGCACCGAGCGGACCAGGCAGCGCGCCCGGCAGGAGCTCGGGCTGGCACCGACGGACGTCGTGGTCGGTGCGGTGGGGCGGCTGACCTTCCAGAAGTCGCCGGAGGACTTCGTCACCGCGCTGCGCCTGCTGGACCGACCCGGCGTGGTCGGGGTGTGGATCGGCGGCGGAGAGCTGACCGAGCGGATGCGCGCGCAGATAGCCGCGAGCGGGGCTCGCGTCGTACTGGCGGGCGAGCGCGACGACGTCGCGGAACTGCTGCCCGCATTCGACGTGTTCGCGCTGCCCAGCCGGTACGAGGGCCTGCCGCTGGTGGTCGTCGAGGCGATGGTGTGCGGCGTGCCGGTGGTGGCCACCACCGTCAACGCGGTCAGCGATGTGGTTGCTCCCGGTGAGACCGGGCTGCTGGTGCCGCCCCGGCGCCCCGAACTGCTGGCCGCGGCGGTGGCGCACCTGCTGGACTCGCCCGACGTAGCCGACCGGCTCGCCGCGACGGCCCGCACCCGGTTGGACGACCGCTACCGGATCGCGACGCTCGCCGACGCACTCGTCGGGGCGTACGGAACCCGTTCGTGAAAACGGGTTTCGGAACATCCTGCGCAGCCCGTCAGTGACCGACGGTAGCGGGGCTACCGCGAGAACAGTACTTCCCCGCGCCTGTCGTGCGGACGCCTGCTGCACGTGGAGTAGTCGAGGTCCCCTTCGGGTAGCAGGTGCAACGCCGCGACCGCTGCATCCGATTTGCCGGGTAGCACAGACTGCCATTTGGGGGAGAGGAGTCGCGGTGCACATGATTACCGATTCGGCGAGGGCGCCTGGACATCAGCGGACGCGGGGTCCAGGTTCGCGAGGTGGCGCGGAGTTGCACAGCCTGCTGCACGATCTCGGGCACGGTCTTGCGACGCTGTCCTATCTTGCGGACGGATTGCGCGGCGACCCGGCGCTGCCCGGCGATGCGGCGCACCGGCTGCAACTGATGGAACTGGAGCTGGACCGGCTGCTTGAGCTGGTGGCCCTGCGGGCCGGGCAGCCAAGCGAGGAGCTCTTCGCGCCGCGCGAACTGCTGACCCAGCTCGTCGCGGTGAAATCGTTGTCCGGGAAGGCCGAGATCTCGCTGCACGCCGGCGAGGACGTCTGGATGCGCACCGACCAGACGCTGCTGTGGCGGATGGTGTCGAACCTGCTGGACAACGCGGTGCGCGCCGCCGGGCGCGGCGGCCGGGTCGCGGTGGCGGTTCGCCGCGGCGAGCTCGGCGAGGTGCGCATCGAGATCACCGACGACGGGCCGGGTTTCGGCGACGGACCGCAGGGCGCGTCATCGCTCGGTTTGGGCATCGTGCTGGCGCTGGCGCAGCGCTGCGGGGCCGACCTGCAGATCGACTCGGAGCCATGCCGGGGCACGTGTGCCGTGCTGGTGTTCCCGTCCGGCTGCGCGGCCTGAGCGGGGGGAACGAGAACATGGTCGATCTGGTACTCGGCGACGATCACGTGATCTTCGTCGATGCGCTGGTCGCGACGCTGCCGCGGCACGGTTGCGACGTCGTGGGAACCGCCCACGACGTGCCAGGCGTCGTCGAGGCGGTCCGTGAACACCAGCCCGACGTCTGCCTGCTGGACCGCTACTTCGGCGACGGCGACGGGCTGGACGCGATCGGCGAGATCCTCAACGCAGGCGGGAGAACGAGGCTCCTGGTGCTCACCGCCGACGGTGACGTCCGGGGCATGCGCGATGCGCTGGCCAAGGGGGCGGCGGGGTACGTGAACAAGATGTGCGGGCTGTCGGTGCTGGCCGGGGCGATCCGCGGGGTCATGGACGGCGAGGCCGTGGTCGAGCTGGCCGCCGCGCCGACGCCCCGGCTCGCCGGCACCACGGACGCCCTGCGGCTGGCGTCGCATCTGACCGCGCGGGAAAGGCAATGCCTGCGGCTGCTCGTCGACGGCGCGCACACGACGGCGATGGCCAAGCAACTGGGTGTGGCGCCGACGACGGTGCGAACGCACGTGCAGTCGGTGCTGACCAAGCTCGGGGTGCACTCCAGGCTGGAGGCGGCGTCGTTCGCGATGCGCCACGGCTTGCTCGACGACGAGCGGATGCTCGTCGCGGGTTGATGACTGGGGGTCCGTGAGTCCCTTTGGACCCACGTCCGAAGGGACTCACGGTCGGCTCCCACCCAGGCCCCCGAGCCACCTACAGCACGGCTTGGATCAAGTGGGGGCCTGGTTCGGCGTGCGCCCTGCGGAGCGCGTCGAGCAGTTCCTCGCCGGTGGTGGCTCGGCTGCTGGGCACGCCGAAGCCTCGCGCGATGGCCGTCCAGTCCACAGCGGGCTCGGCTAGGCTCGTCATGCTCGCCGCCGCCGTCCCGGGCCCGTCGATGCCAGCCCGCTGGAGCTCGGCTTCCAGGATCCGGTAGCGGGAGTTCGCGCAGATCACCGTGGTGACGTCGAGGCTCTCGCGGGCCTGCGTCCACAGCGCCTGGACGGTGTAGGCGGCGCTGCCGTCGGCCTGGAAGTTGATCAGCGCGCGGTCCGGGCAGGCGATCGCGGCGCCCGTGGCCGCCGGCATGCCCATGCCGATCGCGCCGCCGGTGTTGGTCAGCTCGGTGTGCGGCGGCGCGGCAGCGGCGATCGCCGGGTACGCCGCCCCGTATGACACCCCTTCGTTGACCACGATCGCGTGCTCGGGCTGGGTCAGCACGATCGCCGACGCGATGCTCGCCGCCGTCAGCGGCCCTTCCGGGGACTGCACCTGCGGCCGCTCGGCGCCCGGCAGATCGGCCGCGGCGCTGCCGGTCGCATCCGCCAGCGCGCGCAGTGCTTCGACGGCGTCCTGGTCGGTGTCGGCCAGGGTGTGCACCTTGAGGTCGTTGGGCAGCGGGAAGCTCGGCATGCCGCGGTACCCGAAGAACGCCACCGGCGTCCGCGCGCCGACGAGGACCAAGTGCGAGAACCCGTCGAGGGCCTTGATCACGTCCTCCGGGAAGTACGGCAGCGATCGCACCGGCGGGATCTCCGGGCCCCGTTCGATGCGCGCGGGGGAGCGTTCGGCCAGGACCTCGGCGCCGACGGTCGCCGCGATGCGCGCCGCGGTGCGGATGCCTTCGGCGCTCAGCACGTGCCCGCCCAGCAGCAGGGCCGGTCGCCCGCGGCCGCTGGACAACAGCTTCGCGATCGCGGAGACCTGCTGGTCGTCGACCACGGGCCGACCCGGCGCGGCCGCGACCTCCGCGGGCATGCCGCCCTGGCCCCACATGTGGTCGGCGGCGGCGATGAGGGTCGCGGGCAGCCGCTGCTGGAGCGTTGCCTGGTAGGCCTCGACGAACTCGGCGGCGGTGCTGGCCGCCGAGGTGGTGCGGCCGACCCAGCCGGACACCGGCCGGGCCAGGGACTCGATGTCGCTGTTCAGCGGGGCGTCGGCGGGCTGGTGCCAGGTGGCGTGCTCGCCGACGATGTTGATCACCGGGCTGCGGGCGCGGCGCGCGTTGTGCAGGTTCGCGATGCCGTTGGCGAATCCGGGTCCCAGGTGCAGCAGGGTCATCGCGGGGATGCCCATCATGCGCGCGTAGGCGTCGGCAGCGCCGGTCACCACGCCTTCGGACAGCGCCAGCACCGCGCGCACGCCGGGGACCTGGTCGAACGCCTCGACGAGCGGTATCTCGGTGGTGCCGGGGTTGGCGAAGCAGACCTGGACGCCGGCCGCGGTCGCCGTGGCCAGCAGGCTCTCGGAACCCTTCACACGCCACTCCTAGACATCTCGCTGCGATGCCGTCCGCATGGACGGATCTCGCTGCCATGCTCGCCGCCACCCGCGGTCCGAGCAAGCGCCCAGCGGGGGCCGCGAAGGCTACTCCAGGGCACTTCCTCCGAGGCGGCGAGCCGCCGCCAACTGGCGCGGCCACAGGTTCCCGGATGTCCTTCGCCGACGACGGCCCTGGTCAGGCGCGTCCGCCCAGAAGTCGCCCGAGGCTCAGCCGAGCGACCACCCACGCGAAACATTTTCGGAAACAGGTCTTAAGGTGTCGAACTGGACCAACCGGACCGTGGAGGGTGACGTGGTGCGCGAACGGATCTCCCCCCGCCTGCCGATGGCGGTGCTGCTGGTCGCGGGCCTGGCCGGCTGCGCAGCGCCGCAGCCCCACGACGCGTCGTCACCGGCCCCGGTGGTGGAGCCGGCACTGTCCGAACAGGACATGCCGATGATCCGCACCGAGTACGTGTACTCCGAGCACCGCCAGGCCCCGGTGCAGCTCTACCTCGCGTACCCGGGTGCGCTGGAGTCCACTGCGGACCTCCCGATGGTGCTCTACCTGCACGGCCGCGACGGAGTCTGGCCGACCCCGATCCCGTACGACACGCTCGCCTCGCTGGAACGGCTGTACCGCGAGGGCTCCATCCCCGCGTTCGGCTTCGCAGTCGTCGACGGTGGCTACAACCCGTACTGGAACGACGGATCTCTCAACGGCGACCTGGCCGCCCTGCTTCACAACGAACTTCCGCGCTGGCTGCAGGAGCGCGGCATGGGTGACCGCGACGGCCGACCCTTCGCGGTCGCGGGCATCTCCACCGGTGGCTTCGGCGCGCTGAACTACGCCGCCGACCGCAACCTGGCCGGTCACCCGGTCGCGGCGGTCGCGGCGGTCGCCCCGGCCCTGCAGGTGAGCTGGGAAGGCATGCGGGAGAAGGAAGCCTTCGCCACCGAGGAGGACTGGTCCGCAGTGGACCCGCTGCGCCGCCTGGGAGATCTCGGCGACGTGCCGGTCGGCGTGTGGACCGGAGACGAGGACCCGTTCCTGGACGGCATCCACCGCCTGGTCGACGAATACCCCCACACGCCGGTGGTTTCGGTCCTCCCGGGCGGCCACGACCCGTCGGTCTTCGAAGCCATCGGCCCCGACTTCGTCACCTTCCTCGCCGACGCGCTGGGCAGCGGCGACGCCGACGAATAGTCGGCTTCAGCTGCGCCCGGGCGGCCGCTGGTCGAGCGACCGCGCTGTACGTCAAGCGGCGGTTTCCCGCGGTCAGTCCTGGTGGGCGACCAGGTGTTGGAGGAGGAGCCGGGTGAGGGTTTCCGGGGCTTCTTCCGGGATCCAGTGCGAGACTTCTTCCAGCATCTCGAAGCGGTAGGGGCCCGTGACGTGCTCGGCGGTGGCCAGCGCCGCCGTTGAGCCGATCGCAACGTCCTCGGTGCTCCACACGTACAGCGTCGGCACGGTGATCGGGCCGATCTTGTGGTTCTCGAAGCGGTGCGCGCGGTACCAGTTCAGCGCCGCCGTCAACGCGCCCGGTTCGGTGAACCGCTGCACGTAGTCGTCGACGTGGTGCTGGGGCACGCCCGGGTAGTAGATCTGCCGCAGCTTCTTGGAGTGGTCGGCCAGCAGGGCCTTCTCCGTGGTGGAGGACCGGTACGCCTGCATGTACGCCGAGCGCTGGTGCTGGTCCTCGTCGGTGCGCATCGCCTCGCCGAACGGGTCCAGGTGCGGCACCGACACCGCGGTCAGCGTGCGGACCCGGTCCGGGTGCTCGGCGGCGGTCGCCCACGCCACAGCGGCGCCCCAGTCGTGGCCGACCAGGTCGAAGCGCTGCCAGCCGAAGTGTTCGGCGATCGCCAGCACATCGTCGACGAGCTCTTCCAACCGGTAGTCGGCGACCTGCTCCGGGCGCACACCGGGGGAGTAGCCGCGCTGATCGGGCGCCACCGCGAAGCACTCCGCGCCGCCGAGCACCGACAGCTGCTCGCTCCACTGCACCGCCGCCTCCGGGAAGCCGTGCAGCAGCAGCACCGGGCGGCCGCCCTCGGGACCGGCGGTCAGCGCGTCGAACTTCCCGGCAGGAGTCGGAATCTGGATGTACTCGGCCACCCGGCCACTGTACTGGCCACGCTCGTGTGTGGTTGTTCCGGTAAGAACCGGAACAACCACACACTCTCAGCGCAGCGAGTCAACGAACCGAGACCACCGCTCGTCCGGGAAGGCCAGCACGGCGCCGTCGGGGTCCTTCGAGTCCCGCACCCCGACAGCAGACCCGGAGAACGCCACCTCGACGCAGTTGGAGGTATCGCTACTACGACTGCTCTTGCGCCACGTTGCGTCAAGGAACGCCACCTCAACGCAGTTGGCTTGATCAGTGCTGCAGCTGTTCTTGCGCCAACGGGCGGTCGTCAGATTCAGCGCAGTCATTCCGCGCTCCTCTCGCATCATTCCTCGGCCGCGATCTGGCGAACCAGGTCGGCCGACTCGGCAGGCTTCAATGCCGCACTGAGGATATTGCTCAGCACAAGGCGGTAGGAAGCAAGATCGGCATCTTCTTCCAAGAACATCCCCGTGCTCTGGTTCTCCACATGCACGAGGTCAGGTTCCCCGTCGAACTCCAGGATCACGAACGTGCCCCGCAAGCCGACGTAGGCCCCGGCCGAGCTTTGCACCACCCGCAAAGTGATGTTCGGACGTTCGGCAAAAGTACCCAGATGGAGCAGTTGCCGATGCATGATCCCATCACCGCCGATGGGACGCCGGAGTACGTTTTCGTCGACTACAGCGAGGAATTGCGGCGCACGGGTACGCGTCAGAACCGCCTGCCGAGCCATCCGAGTAGCCACCAGACGGTCGATCTCCTCGTCGCTGAGCGTGTCGTTGATGCCCTGGATCACTGCGCGGCAGTACTCCGCGGTTTGCAGCAGCCCCGGCACGAACATGTTCTCGAAGTTCTGGATGCGGGTCGACTTGGCCTCGAAGTCGATCAAATTCCGCCATAGCTGCGGGAGACCCGCTTGGCGTTGCCACCAGCCCTTCTCGTCGGCTCGGCGCAGCATGTCGAGGATTTCCTGGCGTTTCGTCGCCGAGACCTTGTAGAGGCCGAGCATCGCGGCGACGTCCTCGATCTGCATGCCGCTGCTGGCGGTCTCCATTCGACTGACCTTGCTCACCGACAACCCAAGCGTGCGCGCGACATCGCTGCAACTAAGTTGTGCTTGCTCGCGAAGCCTGCGCAGTTGCGCGGCGACCTGGCGGGAGCGGACAGAGGTGTGACCGTTTCCTGGCATGATCGGAGATCCCCCGTTCGGATCCGATGTGGACAATCTCCAGGGTGGCATCGAACGGATCCATGATCAATCACACGAATGCGCACTTGTTTGCAGCTGTCGCAAAAGCGCACCTTCCCGTCACAAGCCCATGACCAGGGCGAACACGAGAGGAATTCGGGAGAGGGCATGAGTGACGAACTCGCGCGGAAGCGGACTGAACTGGACCTGCGGATCATGGCGGAGGCCGCCGAGGAGAAGACCTGGCGCATTTCGCCACAGGGCAACAAAGGGCCGGTCACCGTCGCGCTACGGATTCCCGAAGTGCGGGTCACCGATTCCGCCGGGCGGCACATCCTGATCGGGCCAGAACAAGCCGATCTGCTCGGCTCGAAGCTGAGCAACATCAGCGACTGGCTCCAGGAAGGCGACCAAGACTGGGTCGAGCCCGACGTGTAAGCAGAGGGCTTCGTGAGTGATCGTTCCGGTAAGAACCGGAACGATCACTCACGAGAAGATGCGGTAACCCCAGGTGCCGCAGTGGGTTTCGCCCGGCCGCAGGGTGATCAGGCCGTCGCCGGTGACGAACGCGTTCGGCGCGCAAGTCATCGGCTCGACGGTGATCCCGGCCCGCGCCGGGCGGTCGGTCGACGGGCTGTCGTCGGTGTAGACCTGCAGGTAGCCGTGCGTGCGGTCGACCCAGAGCTCCGCGGTCACGCCGTCCGGGCGGGCGAACCGCACCACGGCGTTGCCGTCGGATCCGCGGCGCAGCCTGGTGAACGCGGTGTCCATTTCGGTCGGTCCGATCCGTCGCGGCGACCGGTAGTCGTACTCGATGCCCTCGACCGGGGCGGTACCGGTCGGGATCAGCCGGTCGTTGACCACGTAGTAGGTGTCCGCGGGCAGCTCGAAGACGATGTCGTCGATGCGGTCCCCGCCGGCGGCGAGGTAGGTGTGGTTGGCGGTGCCGAACGGCGCGGCGCCGTCGCCGACGTTCTTCGCGCTGAGCGTGCTGCGCACCCCGGAATCGTCCACTGCGTACTCGATGCGGAATGCCAGCCGGAATGGGTAGCCGTAGTCCGGCGGCAGCAGGTACTCCAGTACCACGCCGTCGGCGCGGTGCCGCACCGGCTGCCACTCCACGAAGCTCATCAGCCCGTGCAGCGCCGCATCGCGCTTCGGTTCGTTGATCGCGACCTGCAACTCCTCGCCGCCGAAGGTGTAGCGGCCGTGGTCGATGCGGTTCGGCCACGGCAGGATCGTCTTGCCCTGGAAGCCCTCGCCGACCTCGTCGGCGGGGTGCGTCAGGAGCATCTCCACGCCGTCGACCTGCCACGACAGCAGCGTCGCCGACACCCCGGCGATCACCGCCCGCTGCCGCCCGGAGCGGATCTCGTACAGCCGCCCGTTCGCGGTCTGCCGGCCCGCTCCACCGGAACCGGATGGCTGCGCGGTGGCGTGGCCGGCGAGGGCGGCGGCGGTCGTCGCGCCCGCAGCGGTGGCGAGCGCGTCCCGCCGGGTGAAGCGTCGCATCCTGAACCTCCTGGGGGTGGGCAATTTCGTGAGAAATTGACATTCACCCGGGTGACGGGCGATTTCTCACGAAATTGCGCCGAGCCAGGGTGGTGAGGCCGAGCGTTGATCACTCGTCGTGATGGCGTTCCACTGTGGTCGGTGGCGGTCCCGTCCGCCAGTGGTCACGGCGTACCCGCATCGATCACCGCGAGGTTGTGGGCGCGGACGACGTCCGGGTTGGGCTTGAGGATCCGCCGGTCGTAGGTGAAGAACCCGTTGACCTCGTTCTCCACGTCCGTGGTCTGGGTGTAGATCGCCGCGGACAGCCCGTTGGTCTCGACGATGCGGGCGAGGTCGCGGCTGACCTCGGCGTAGCGGTCGGTCAGCTCGGCGCGGCTGTTGGTCATCTCGTACGCGCCCGGCTCGCCGGGCCACAGGTGGCCTTCCTCGACCAGCCCCAGCCCGCCGTACTCGCCGTCCACCGACGCCCGCTCGCCGCGCACCTCCGGGCCGCCCGGACCGACGTAGGTGTGGTCGTCGTAGATGTCGCCCGTGCCGGTGTCCGGCAGCGAGTAGCAGCAGTTCACCCCGCTGTTGGCGTTGACCAGCCGGGTCGGGTCGGTGCGCCGGACCAGTTCGGCGACCTCGGCGGTCTCGAACTCGCCCCAGCCCTCGTTGAACGGCACCCACGCCACGATAGAGGGGACGCTGCGCAGCTGGTCGATCATGGCGGTGAGCTCGTCGCGGAAGTTCGCGCGGGCCTCCTCGCCCGGCGGCGGGTTGCTGCCCGGCGGGTCGGCGAGGTCGATCGGCAGCGACGGCATGTCCTGCCACACCAGCAGGCCCAGCCGGTCGGTCCAGTAGTACCAGCGGGCCGGTTCGACCTTCACGTGCTTGCGGATCATGTTGAACCCGAGCCGCTTGGTTTCGGCGACGTCGAACCGCAGCGCCTCGTCGGTCGGCGCGGTGTAGTTCCCGTCCGGCCAGAATCCCTGGTCCAACGGCCCGTGCTGGAACAGGATCCGGCCGTTGAGCGCCATCCGCGGCCGCCCCTGCGAGTCGTCGACCAGCTCGATGGTTCGCAGGCCGCCGTAGCTGCCGACGTCGTCCACGGTGCGGCCGTCGGCGCCGACCAGCCGGACCGTGATGTCGTAGAGGTAGGGGTCGTCGGGGGTCCACAGGTGCGGATCTGCCACCGGCAGCCGCAGGGCCGTGTCGGCCGGACCGCTGGCGCGCGACACCTCGTTGCCATCGGCGTCGAGGACGACCGCCTCGACCCGTTCCCCGGCGCGCGCCGAAGTCCGGGCGGTCAGGTCGAAACCGCGCAGATCCGGGTTGATGTCGAGCTTGGCGATGTGCGCGTCGGGCACCGGCTCCAACCAGACCGTCTGCCAGATCCCCGATGCGCCGGTGTAGAGAATCCCGCCCGCCTTGTTGCGCTGCTTGCCCACCGGGTAGGGGTTGGCGTCGTTGCGGTCCTCGACGGCCACCACCAGTTCCTGCTTGGCGCCGGGACGGAGCGCGTCGGTGATGTCGGCGCTGAACTCGGTGTAGCCGCCCTCGTGAACCGCCACGGTCCGGCCGTTGACCGACACCTCGGCCTTCTGGTCCACCGCGCCGAAGTGCAGCAGCAGCCGCTGCCCGGACCAGTCCCGCGGCACCTCGAAGGTCCGCCGGTAGAGCATGTGGTCGTCGTGGCGCTGGATGCCGGAAAGACCGGATTCCGGGGGATAGGGCACCAATATCTGCTCGGTCGCCGCGGTCGGCGGGGTGGCTCCGCCGCCGTAGGACCACAATCCGTTGAGGTTCAGCCAGCGCTCGCGGGTCAGCTGCGGGCGCGGGTACTCGGGGAGGGCGTTGTCCGGGCCGACCTGGTCGGTCCACGGCGTGGTCAGCGGCGGTGGCTTGGGGCGCCAGGGGTTGGCGGCCGCGGCGGAATCGGCGGCGGCCACGGGGACCCCGGAGGCGGTGGCCAACAGCGTGGTGAGCAGCAGGGCGCGCAGCAGCACGATTGCCTCCAGACCGGCTTGCCGAAAAAGGCGAAGAGCAATCACCATCAACCGGCAACAATGACCATGAACGCACGCACAGTCAACGCGGCCGAAAGAGCGCCCGCAAATCGGAGCAACCGGCATGGATCGGTAGGCCTCGCGAGGTTACGTTGTTGGCCCGCTCAAGCCATCGGCGCCAGCAGCCGAGTCCAGGAGAGGGTGTGCACGTGACCGGTTATTCCACAGCACAGGAAGGCACCGCGACCGAGGTGTTCCGCACCGCCCGGGACTTCCTGCTGCGGCACCGCGAGGACTACGACACCGCGCGCCGCGAATTCGAATGGCCGCGGCCGGCGGAGTTCAACTCCGGCGTTGGACTGGTTCGACACGATCGGCAAACGGTGGAACGGCATGGCGCTGTGGATCGTCGACGCCGACGGCAGCGAGCACCAGGTCGCCTTCCGCGCCATGACGCGCCGTTCCAACCAGGTCGCCAACTGGCTGCGCGGGCTGGGCGTGTCCCGCGGTGACCGGGTGGTGCTGATGCTCGGCAACCAGGTCGAGCTGTGGGAGACGATCCTGGCCGCGATGAAGCTGGCGCGGTGATCATCCCCGCGACCCCGCTGTTCGGCCCGGCGGACCTGCGCGACCGCATCGACCGCGGCCGGTTGGTCGAGCACACCCGGTTCGACGCCGCCGGGTTGGTTGCGAGTGTGGGCTAAGCGCTTTCGGCGCTTCAAAGACAAAGAACAGGACCCGTGAGTACTTTCGGGTGCTATGACGCCGCAATTCACTCACGGGCCGTGACCAGGCTAAGCGGAGCCCCGGTCAGTGATGGCGCAGATGCAACGTTGCGGGATCACGAGTTTCTGTGCGCCGCCGACGTTTGGCGGATGCTCATCCAGGCCGACCTCGGCACATTGGCCACCTCGCCGTCCAAAGTGGTCGGTGCCTGGGGAGCCGCTGAACCCGGAGATCATCGAGCAGGTGCGGCGCGCGTGGTCGGTGACCATCCGGGACGGCTTTGGCCAGACCGAGACCAGCGTGCAGGTGGCCACACCCCCGGCCAACCGGTCCGGCCGGGCTCGATGGGCCGCCCGCTGCCCGGTTTCGAGGTGGCGCTGCTCGACCCGGTCACCGGGGAGCCGGCCGAGGAAGCGAGATCTGCCTGGCGCTGCAGCCGCGGCCGGTGGGCCTGATGACCGGCTACGCCGACGACACCGACCGGACCACCGAAGCGACGCGCGGCGGCCACTACCACACCGGTGACGTCGGAACTAGGGACGCCGACGGCTACATCACCTACGTCGGCCGCACCGACGACGTGATTCAAGGCCTCCGACTACCGGATCTCGCCGTTCGAGCTGGAGAGCGTCCTGCTGGAGCACGAGGCGGTGGCTCCGGTGGCACGCGCCAATGGTGCGTGCCACACTTCGCTGGGGCCGGTGCGGCGATGCTTCTTCCGTCGACGCCCCGGCTGGGGGAACGTGGAGCAGGCCTGATGGGGGAGGGCGGTGGGTGGTGGCCGACGAGCGGGATCTCCGGCGGCGCCGAAAATGGCTCGCTTCCGGGATGCGCGCACCGTAACATCCGTGCTCCATCCCGCGATGGAATGACCGAAAAAGAAAAGTCAACCGCCCGATGCCTAGTTTTAATATTTTTTGTCGGCGGTCGCGGTTGTGCAATTTGCAGTTGCTGTGGTACGCGATGCGCGCGTCAGTGTACACAGATCGTTGCCGACTTGCACTTGCGCGATCGTTATCCCTCTCCAAAATGCGCCGAATCGGCGCAGGTGGCGGCGCATTTATTCACCCAGGGTGACAATCCGAATCACGCTATCATAGTATTCCGGTGATTAGCGTCACACGTTTGTATGCTTGCTTTGCTATCTCGTTCGCCTAGTTTGGTTAATTGACGCAGGAATACCGCGTCAGCGCCGGTTGGCAAAGGTGCCGACTGGACGGTGATCGGCGTAGGTGTTGCGGCCTTGAGCGTTTCTCGGCTGCCCACGCCGGTCCAGGTGTTGCCTTTTTCGCAGCGGCGACCCGGCACGGCCACGGGAGGAGCTCGGGGCACAGATTTTTGCGCGTACCCGAGTTTGCGGTGGCGCATGACCAACGTGAGTGGTGGGAGTGAAGAATGGCCAAGAGCGTGGACGACCTTGCCTCGAGCGAGCACCAAGGATCTCCGGATACCGCTGATCTGGTGGCCCGCGAGGAGCAGGTGTTCGGCGAGAATCCGCTGGAGGTGCGCGAATCGGACCACTACACGTACGAGTACGTCGGCGGTTTCGTCGAGAAGTGGGATGAGCTGATCGACTGGAAGAAGCGCTACCAGAGCGAGGGTTCGTTCTTCATCGACCAGCTCAAGGCTCGCGGTGTCCGCTCCGTCCTCGACGTGGCCACCGGCACCGGGTTCCACTCCGTGCGGCTGCTGGAGGAGGGCTTCGAGGCGGTCAGCGCCGACGGCAGCCCCCAGATGCTGGCCAAGGCGTTCAGCAACGGGTTGACCTACGGCGGCCACATCCTGCGGGTGGTGCACGCCGACTGGCGCTGGCTGAATCGTGACGTCCACGGCGAATACGACGCGATCATCTGCCTGGGCAACTCGTTCACCCACCTGTTCTCCGAACGGGATCGGCGCAAAGCGCTGGCCGAGTTCTACGCGATGCTCAAGCACGACGGCGTGCTGATCATCGATCAGCGCAATTACGACTCGATTCTGGACAGCGGATTCTCCTCGAAGCACACCTATTACTACGCCGGCGAAGACGTTTCCGCGGAACCCGATTACATCGATGACGGCCTGGCGCGATTCAAGTACACGTTCCCCGATCGATCTGAATTCTTCCTGAACATGTATCCGCTGCGGAAGAACTACATGCGGCGGCTCATGCGCGAAGTCGGTTTCCAGCGGATCGACACCTACGGCGACTTCCAGGAGACCTACCACGACACCGAGCCGGACTTCTTCATTCACGTGGCCGAGAAGAAGTACCGCCCGGACGAGGAGCTCTCCGACGTGTACTCGACCGCGGTGCACACCGCGCGGGACTACTACAACTCCGAGGACGCGGACAACTTCTATTACCACGTCTGGGGCGGCAACGACATTCACATCGGCCTCTACGAGACCCCGGACGAGAACATCGACGCCGCCTCGCGGCGCACCGTGGAGCGGATGACCGCCAAGATTCAGATCAGCCCGGGCACCCGCATCCTGGACATTGGCTCCGGCTACGGCGGCGCGGCGCGCTACCTGGCCGAGACCTACGGCTGCAAGGTGTCCTGCCTGAATCTCAGCGAGGTCGAGAACGCCCGAAACGTCGAGTTCAACCGCGCCACCGGGCTGGACGAGTTGATCGAGGTCAAGGACGGTTCCTTCGAGGACATCCCGTTCCAGGACAATGCCTTCGACATCGTCTGGTCGCAGGATGCGATCCTGCACAGCGGCGACCGGGAGCGGGTCCTGGAGGAGGTGACCCGCGTGCTCAAGGGCGGGGGTTCCTTCATCTTCACCGATCCGATGGCCGCCGACGACGCCAAGCTGCGGGACCTCGGGCCGATCCTGGACCGGCTCAACCTGGACACCATGGGCTCGCCCGGCTTCTACCGCCGCGAACTGGCCCGCCTCGGCCTGCAGGACTTCGACTTCGAAGACCTGACCACATACCTGCCGACGCACTACGCGCGGGTGCTGGAGGTCCTGGAGGGCAAGGAAGCGGAGCTCGCCGACCGGATCAGCGACGAGTACCGCACCAAGATGAAGACCGGTCTGAAGAACTGGGTCGCCGGTGGCAAAGCGGGCAACTTGGCCTGGGGCATCATGCACGCTCGAGCATGAGAGGTGTCCGAGGTTTGGTCTTCGTCCTTGAAGCGGCGCAGCCGTTAAGCCCACGCACGGAATCGGTACCCCCCCGGCAAGATGAGACCGGAAACAGTTTCGGACCCCCCGGTGCCGTAAATCGCCACTATCGTACGCAAGGATCTAGAGCTGCATCAGCTGTGAGGTGAGGAGCAGTCGTGAGTGAGATCAACCGCAGGTTGTTCACCAGCGAGTCGGTGACCGAGGGACACCCGGACAAGATCTGCGATGCGATCAGCGACGCCGTGCTGGACGCGTTGTTGTCCCAGGACCCGCGGTCGCGGGTCGCGGTGGAGACGATGGTGACCACCGGCCAGGTGCACGTGGCCGGCGAGGTGACCACCGACGCCTACGCGGACATCCCGACGATCGTGCGGGAGAAGATCCTGGAGATCGGCTACGACTCCTCGGCCAAGGGCTTCGACGGTGCCTCCTGCGGCGTGAACGTCGCCATCGGCTCGCAGTCGCCGGACATCGCGCAGGGCGTGGATGTCGCGCACGAGACGCGGGTCGAGGGCGTGATCGACGAGATCGCCAAGCAGGGCGCCGGTGACCAGGGCCTGATGTTCGGCTACGCCTGCACCGACACCGACGAGCTGATGCCGCTGCCGATCGCGCTGGCGCACCGCCTGTCGCGGCGGCTGACCAAGGTTCGCAAGGACGGCGTGCTGCCGTACCTGCGCCCCGACGGCAAGACCCAGGTGACCATCGAGTACGCCGGCGACCAGCCGGTGCGCCTGGACACCGTGGTGCTCTCCACCCAGCACGCCGCCGACATCGACCTCGAAGACATGCTGACCGGGGACATCAAGGAGAAGGTCATCGACCCGGAGATCCAGCGGGTCGGTCTGGAGTCCGCCGACAGCCGGCTGCTGGTGAACCCGACCGGCCGGTTCGTCGTCGGTGGCCCGATGGGCGACGCGGGCCTGACCGGCCGGAAGATCATCGTCGACACCTACGGCGGCATGGCCCGCCACGGCGGCGGCGCGTTCTCCGGCAAGGACCCGTCGAAGGTCGACCGCTCCGCCGCCTACGCGATGCGCTGGGTGGCCAAGAACGCGGTCGCGGCGGGCCTGGCGAGCCGCATCGAGGTGCAGGTCGCCTACGCGATCGGCAAGGCCGCCCCGGTGGGCCTGTTCGTGGAGACCTTCGGCACCGAGAACGTCGACCCGGTCAAGATCCAGGCGGCGATCAACGACGTCTTCGACCTGCGTCCCGCGGCCATCGTGCGTGACCTGGACCTCCTGCGGCCGATCTACGCCCAGACGGCAGCGTACGGTCACTTCGGGCGCAGCGACGTCGACCTGCCGTGGGAGCGCACCGACAGAGCCGAGGCGCTGAAGAGCGCCGCCGGCATCTGACGTTGACCGAAGCCGTGGCGGCGGACTGCGGGGCGTGGCGCGCGCCCCGCAGCCCGCTGTGCCGGCCCGGGTCCAGTAGAGCTTCGTGGTCGGTGCCGCAGCGGCAGCCGACTACCCTGGTGAAGGAGTAATGCAGTGCGGATTGCGGTGACCGGTTCGATCGCCACCGACCATCTGATGTCCTACCCCGGTAGGTTCACCGATCAGCTCGTCGCTGATCGCCTCCAGCAGGTGTCGCTGTCGTTCCTGGTCGACGAGCTGGAGGTGCGCCGCGGCGGGATCGCGGCCAACATCACCTTCGGCCTCGGCCAGCTCGGCGTCGGCTCGGCCCTCGTCGGCGCCGTCGGCCGGGACTTCGACGAGTACCGCGCGTGGCTGGAGCGCCACGGAGTGGACACCAACTCGGTGCACGTCTCCGGGACCAAGCACACGGCGCGGTTCCTCTGCACCACCGACACCGACCACAACCAGATCGCCTCGTTCTACGCGGGCGCGATGGCCGAGGCCCGCGAGATCGAGCTCAAGCCGGTCGCCGACCGGCTCGGTGGCCTCGACGTCGTGGTGATCTCCGCCAACGACCCGGACGCGATGCTGCGGCACACCCAGGAGTGCCGGGACCGCGGCTACCGGTTCCTCGCCGACCCGGGCCAGCAGCTCGCCCGGATGGAAGGCGACGACATCCGCAAGCTCGTCGAGGGCGCGGAGTACCTGTTCACCAACGAATACGAGCACGGCCTGCTGCTGCAGAGCACCGGTTGGACCCACACCGAAGTGCTGGAGCGCGTCGGCATCTGGGTGACCTCGCTCGGCCCCAAAGGCGTGCAGGTGGAGTCCAAGTCGGAGCCGACCATCGAGGTCGTGCCGCCGAAGGAGAACCAGAAGGGCGACCCCACCGGCGTCGGCGACGCGCTGCGCGCCGGGTTCCTGGCCGGGCTGACCCACGACTTCGGGCTGGAGCGCTCGCTGCAGCTCGGCTGCACGCTGGCGACCGTTTCGCTGGAGACCGACGGCCCCCAGGAGTACGACGTGGAGCGCGACTCGTTCGTCGCCCGCATCGCCGAGGCGTACGGCGACGCCGCCGCGGCCGAGGTCCAGCCGAAGCTTCGCTGAGAACGGGAGTAGCAGGGGCATGGCAGACCGGCAGAACGATCCGAGCGGGTTCCTCACCGCCCTCGGCGAACGCGTCCTCGTCGCCGACGGCGGCATGGGCACCGCGCTGCAGGCGTTCGACCTGACGTTGGACGACTTCGCCAACCTGGAGGGCTGCAACGAGATCCTGAACGTGACCCGGCCCGACGTGGTGTCCTCGATCTACCGGGGCTACCTCGAGGCCGGCTCGGACGCGATCGAGACCAACACGTTCGGCGCGAACCTGCCCAACCTCAGCGAGTACGACATCCCGGAGCGGATCCGGGAGCTGGCGGAAAAGGGCTCGGCGCTGGCCCGCGAGGCCGCCGACGAGTACTCGACGCCGGAGCGGCCGCGGTACGTGCTCGGTTCGGTCGGTCCGGGCACCAAGCTGCCGACGCTGGGCCACGCGCCCTACACCGTGCTGCGCGACGCCTACGTCGAGCAGATGCTGGGCATGCTCGACGGCGGCATCGACGTGGTGCTGGTGGAGACCTCGCAGGACCTGCTGCAGACCAAGGCCGCGATCGTGGCCGCGAAGCGGGCGATGGCCCAGGCCGGTCGCCAGCTGCCGATCATCGCTCAGGTCACCGTGGAGACCACGGGGACGATGCTGGTCGGCTCCGAGATCGGCGCGGCGCTGACCGCGCTGGAGCCGCTGGGCATCGACCTGATCGGGATGAACTGCGCGACCGGTCCGGCGGAGATGAGCGAGCACCTGCGGGTGCTGGCGCAGAACTCCCGGATCCCGATCTCGGTGATGCCCAACGCCGGTCTGCCCCAGCTGGGCCCCAATGGTGCGGTGTACCCGCTGCAGCCCGACGAGCTGGCCGACGCGCTGGTCGGGTTCGTCAACGACTTCGGCGCCCGGCTGGTCGGCGGCTGCTGCGGCACCACCACCGAGCACGTGCGCGCGGTGGCCGAGGCCGTCGCGTCGCTGCCGCCGAAGGTGCGCCAGCCCGAGCACCTCCCGGCGATCTCGTCGATGTACCAGTCGGTGCCGTTCGAACAGGACGCGTCGATCCTCAACATCGGTGAGCGCACGAACACCAACGGTTCCAAGGCGTTCCGCGTGGCGATGCTGGAAGGTCGTTACGACGACTGCGTGGAGATCGCCAAGGCCCAGACCCGCGAGGGCGCGCACATGCTGGACCTGTGCGTGGACTACGTCGGCCGCGACGGCACGGTCGACATGCGTGAACTGGCGTCGCGCCTGGCGACCTCCTCGACCCTGCCGATCATGGTGGACTCCACGGAGCCGGACGTGATCGAGGCCGGTCTGGATCACCTGGGCGGCCGGTGCGCGGTCAACTCCGTGAACTACGAGGACGGTCACGAGCCGGGCTCGCGGTACGAGCGCGTTATGAGGCTCGTGGTCGAGCACGGTGCCACCGTCGTGGTGACCTGCATCGACGAGGAGGGCCAGGCGCGCACCGCCGAGTGGAAGGTGCGGGTCGCCGAGCGGCTGATCGAGGACATGACCACCAACTGGGGTCTGGAGAAGTCTTCGATCATCATCGACTGCCTGGTCTTCCCGATCACCACCGGCCAGGAAGAGGTCCGCAAGGACGCCATCGAGACGATCAACGCGATCCGGGAGCTCAAGAAGCGCCACCCGGACGTCCAGACGACGCTCGGCTTGTCGAACGTCTCGTTCGGACTCAACCCGGCGGCGCGTCAGGTGCTGAACTCGGTGTTCCTCAACGAATGCCGGGAAGCAGGCCTGGACACCGCGATCCTGAACGCTTCGAAGATCCTGCCGATGAGCAAGATCGATGAGGAGCAGCGGCAGGTCGCGCTCGACCTGGTCTACGACCGGCGCAGCGAGGAATACGACCCGCTGCAGAAGTTGATGGAGCTCTTCGAGGGCAAGACCGCGAGGTCCAGCAGCGCCTCGCGCGCCGAGGAGCTGGCGAAGCTGCCGCTGTTCGAGCGCCTGGAGCGGCGGATCGTCGACGGCGAGCGCAACGGGCTCGAAGCGGATCTGGACGCGGCGATGGCGGAGAAGCCGCCGCTGGAGATCATCAACGAGACCCTGCTGGCCGGCATGAAGGTCGTGGGCGAGCTGTTCGGCTCGGGGCAGATGCAGCTGCCGTTCGTGCTGCAGTCCGCCGAGGTCATGAAGGCGGCCGTCGCCTACCTCGAACCGCACATGGAGAAGGACGACTCCGGCGGCAAGGGCAAGCTGCTGCTGGCCACGGTCAAGGGCGACGTGCACGACATCGGCAAGAACCTGGTCGACATCATCGTGTCCAACAACGGCTACGGCGTGGTCAACATCGGCATCAAGCAGCCGATCAGCGCCATCCTGGAAGCCGCCGAGGAGCACAAGGTCGACGCCATCGGCATGTCCGGGCTGCTGGTGAAGTCGACCGTGATCATGAAGGAGAACCTGGAGGAGCTCAACTCCAGGGGGATGTCCGAGAAGTACCCGGTGATGCTGGGCGGGGCGGCGCTCACCAGGTCCTACGTGGAGAACGACCTGGATGAGGTCTACCAGGGCGATGTGCGCTACGCGAAAGACGCCTTCGAAGGCCTGCACCTGATGGACCGCATCATGGCCGTCAAGCGCGGTGACGCGCCTGCCGACGATGCGGCCGAGCGGGAGAAGAAAGCCGAACGCAAGGCTCGTCGTGAGCGGTCGCTGCGCATCGCCGAGAAGCGCAAGGCCGAGCAGGGGCCGGAGCCGGAGTACACCGACACCACGCGGTCCGATGTGGACGCGAACGCGCCGGTGCCGACGCCGCCGTTCTGGGGCTCGAAGGTGGTCAAGGGCGTCGCGATCGCCGACTACCTGGCGCTGTTGGACGAGCGGGCCACGTTCTTCGGCCAGTGGGGCCTGCGCGGCGCGAAGAAGGGCGAGGGACCGTCCTACGAGGAACTCGTCGAGTCAGAGGGCCGGCCGCGGCTGCGGCACTGGATCGACGAGCTGTCCACCGCGGGCATCCTGCAGCACGCGGCCGTGGTCTACGGCTACTTCCCGTGCGTGACCGAGGGGAACAACCTCGTCGTGCTGGACAAGGAAGAGCCGGACGCCCCGGAGCGGCACCGGTTCTTCTTCCCGCGGCAGAAGCGCGACCGCCGGCTGTGCCTGGCGGACTTCTTCCGGTCGCGGGAGCAGGCCGAGCAGACCGGCCAGGTGGACGTGCTGCCGATGCAGCTGGTCACCATGGGCCAGCCGATCGCCGACTTCGCCAACGAGCTGTTCGCCAAGAACGCCTACCGGGACTACCTGGAGGTGCACGGCATGGGCGTGCAGCTCACCGAAGCGCTGGCCGAGTACTGGCACCGCCGCGTCCGGCGGGAGCTTCTGTGGTCCTCGGGCGGTTCGGTGGCCGAGGAGGACCCGGCCGACGTGCAGGAGTACTTCAAGCTCGGCTACCGCGGCGCGCGGTACTCCTTCGGCTACGGCGCCTGCCCGGACATCGAGGACCGGGCGAAGATCGTCGACCTGTTAGCGGCCGAGCGCATCGGCGTGGTGCTCTCGGAGGAGTTCCAGCTGCACCCCGAGCAGTCCACCGACGCGATCATCGCCCACCATCCAGAGGCGAAGTACTTCAACACCTGATTCCCGCCTGTCTGAATCCGGAAGTAGAGAAAGGTAGTCATGAGCGTCGAGTTGCAGAAGGTCAACGGCCTGGAGTTCGCTGTCCGGGATCTGGGGTTGGCTGAGGCCGGGCGGCATCAGATCCGGTTGGCTGAGCATGAGATGCCGGGTTTGATGGCGACGCGTGAGGAGTTTGCGGCCTCGCAGCCGTTGAGGGGTGCGCGGATTGCGGGTTCGTTGCACATGACGGTGCAGACGGCGGTGTTGATCGAGACGCTGGTCGCGCTGGGCGCCGAGGTCCGGTGGGTGTCGTGCAACATCTTCTCGACCCAGGACGAGGCCGCCGCTGCGGTTGTGGTGGGCCCGGACGGGACGCCGGAGGCGCCTGCGGGTGTGTCGGTGTTCGCGTGGAAGGGTGAGTCGCTGGAGGAGTACTGGTGGTGCACCGACCAGTTGTTCCAGTTCGGTGGTGGTGAGGGTCCGAACATGATCCTCGATGATGGTGGTGATGCCACGCTGTTGGTGCACAAGGGTGTGGAGTTCGAGGCTGCCGGGGTGGTGCCGCAGGCTGGAGATGATGACCCGGAGGAGTACAAGGTCATCCTGGAGACGCTGCGCGCCAGCGTCGCCGCGGACGGCAAGCGGTTCACGAAGATCGCCGGCGAGGTCAAGGGTGTCACCGAGGAGACCACCACCGGTGTGCACCGGCTGTATGAGCTGGCCAAGACCGGGGATCTGTTGTTCCCGGCGATCAACGTCAACGACTCGGTGACGAAGTCGAAGTTCGACAACAAGTACGGGTGCCGGCACTCGCTGATCGATGGCATCAACCGTGCCACGGATGTGCTCATTGGCGGCAAGGTCGCGGTGGTCTGCGGCTACGGCGACGTCGGTAAGGGCTCGGCGGAGTCGCTGCGCGGCCAGGGTGCGCGGGTGATCGTCACCGAGATCGACCCGATCTGCGCGTTGCAGGCGGCGATGGACGGTTATCAGGTGACCACGCTGGAAGATGTCGTGGAGATCGCTGACATCTTCGTCACGACGACGGGGAACTTCGACATCATCACCGCTGAGCACATGGGGCGGATGAAGCACCAGGCGATCGTGGGCAACATCGGTCATTTCGACAACGAGATCGACATGGCGGGGTTGGAGAAAACGCCCGGTGTCCGTAAGCAGGAGATCAAGCCGCAGGTCCACGAGTACGTGTTCGAGGACGGGCATTCGATCATTGTGTTGTCGGAGGGCCGGTTGCTGAACCTGGGCAATGCCACCGGGCACCCCAGCTTCGTGATGTCGAACTCCTTCACCAACCAGACGATCGCGCAGATCGAGTTGTTCACCAAGCCGGGGGAGTACGACAAGCAGGTGTATGTGCTGCCCAAGCACCTGGACGAGAAGGTGGCCCGCCTGCACCTGGACGCTCTGGGTGTGAAGCTGACCAAGCTCTCCAAGGAGCAGGCCGCCTACATCGGTGTCGACGTCGACGGCCCCTACAAGCCCGACCACTACCGCTACTGATCGAACTGCCCGGTACCGCTTCGCTTTCGCGCAGCGGTACCGGGTCGCAACGGCGGCTCTCCTCGGCCGGGGGGAGCCGCCGGACATCCGCCCCGGCGCTGAAACCGCGCTCCGCGCAACCGGTTTCGCCATAGGATTCGCCGACCGGCGAAAGCGCGTACCCGGCCGAGGCTCGGCCGCGTCGCTGATCCGAATGCACAGCCTTTTCTGCGAGTGGCTGAACGACGATCCTTTCAGGATACCGCAATTCGCATTTCCGCGAAAGAATCTCCAGTCATCAGAGGAAAAACGGTCCCTGCTCGTCGAGAAGAGCAGTCGCAGGAGTGCATCTCGACCGGGCGCTGTGGTGACCGAAAGTCGACAGAAGGAAAACCTGAGGCCGACATGAACACCATCGCACTCGAACTGGTACCGCCCGCCCTCGACGGTGGCGTGCAGATGGCCGTCGCGGAAGGTCGCAAGGTCGCCGAGCTCAGTCGCGCCTCCGGGCTGGCCGGCCACATCAAGCACGTGATGATCCCCGGCATCATCCAGGAGGACGGGGACCGGCCGGTCGACTTCCGGGAGAAGATGGACACCATCGATTTCTGGCGGACGATCGAGCCCGAACTGGGCGGCATGCGCGGGCTGTGCACGCAGGTCACCGCGTTCCACGACGAGCAACAGCTGACCGAGCGCCTGCACAACCTGCGCGACGCGGGCATGGACGGCATCGCGTTCGTCGGGGTGCCGCGCAACATGGCCGACGGCGAGGGGCCCGGCGTCGCGCCCACCGACGCCCTGGCCAAGTTCCAGGACGTGGTGCCGCACCGCGGTTCGATCCTGATCCCGACCCGGGACGGCGAGCAAGGCCGGTTCGGCTTCAAGTGCGAGCGCGGCGCCACCTACGGCATGACCCAGCTGCTCTACTCCGACGCGATCGTCCGGTTCCTCGCTGAGTTCGCCCGGACCACGTCGCACCGCCCGGAGATCCTGCTGTCCTTCGGGTTCATCCCGGGCGTGGAGAGCAGGAAGAATCTGATCCAGTGGCTTATCCAGGACCCGGGCAACCCGGCCGTGGCCGCCGAGCAGGAATTCGTGGCGCAGACCGCGGAGCTGGGCTTCGAGCAGCGCAAGCAGCGGGTCGTGGACCTCTACAAGCGGGTCATCGACGGGGTGCACGACCTCGGCTTCCCGCTCAGCGTCCACCTGGAAGCGCCCTACGGCTACAACAAGGCGGCCTTCGAGACCTTCGCGGCCATGCTCGACCACTGGGCGCCGTGAGCTGACCTCGCGCGACCGGGAACCGCCGTCCCCGAGCGGGGCGGCGGTTCTCGCGTTCCGGGTCCGGCAGCTGGGTGAGTTCGCTCACCGCGCGACGTCGTGCTCCGCGCGCGGCGGGTGCGCGGTGTCATCGAATCCCGTCGGCCGCGCCGTCGCGGGCGGCCGCCATGCATGCTTCTGGGTGACTCGGAGCGTTTGATCGGTACCTATCGGAGCGATCAAGGCCTGCATCGTGCTCGTCGCTGCCGGCGGTCCTCGTTTTCATCCGTCCTCGTTTTGGTTTAAAGTCGACGCATTCGCGGCTCGGTCGGCTCAATTCAGTCGATCCGGCCGCAATCGGTCCAATTTGGACGGAAGTGCAACGGTGCACCCTGATGGAAAGCGCCGTCAGGAGCGAGCCGCAAGCGTTGCCGCGGCGGTGCCCGGCGTCGTCGGGCGTTGCCCGTCGTGACAGGAAGGACCACGTCAGTGCCGTTGTCGCCAGCACCTCCAGGCCCTGCCCACCCCGTCGGCGGCGGCCTCGGTTTCGAGTCCGGGCGGCCCGTAGAAGACGAATCATTTTCCGCTTCGTCGGGGCGGTCATTCGATTCGCTCGCGGATCAGATCACCTCCCGGGTCTGCCGATCGCTGGGAATTTCCGGGGTGGAAACAATTCCGTAACTAGTCCGGTGAACTATTCCGATTCCGGCCCGGATTGTTTCCGGCAAGCTGTTCTCGAATCGCGTGGTGAGGTGCGGCGATGATGACGACCGAGGTCAGTGCGCTCGACTGGGCGTTCCTGTGCCTGGAGCAGGAAACCGCGCCGATGCACATCGGTGCGGTCGCGGTGTTCCGGCCGTCGGAACCGGCGGACCGGGTGCGGCTGCTGGCGCTGCTGGCCGAGCGGGCCCAGCGGATCGCGCGGCTGCGGCTGCGGCTCGGCCAGTCGTGGCTGCCCGGCCAGGCCCGTTGGGCGGAAGCGCCGGAATTCGACGCGGCCGAGCAGGTGCGCAGCCACCAGGTGCCCTCGCCGGGCGGGCGGGAGGAATTGGCCGAGCTGGTCGCGGAGCTCATCGCGGACCCGCTGGACCGGCGCCGTCCGCTGTGGGAACTGCACCTGATCACCGGGCTGGACGGGGACCGGTTCGCGGTGCTGGTGAAGTTCCACCACGCCCTCGCCGATGGCCGGGAAGCGGTCGAGATGGGTTTGGGGCTGCTCGACGGCTTCACGCCCGAGGCGCCGGAACCGCTGCCCGATCCCGACGGCAGCCCGCTGGACCTGCTCCGCAAACCGCAGCAGCTGTTCGATGCGGTTCGCGGAACCCTGTCGAAGTCCGGTGAAACGCTCGGCATCGCCTCGTCGGTGGTGCGCAGCATGCGGCTGCCGATCCCGGATTCGCCGTTGCGCGCTTCCGCTTCCGCGGCGCGGCGGGTGGCGCTGATCCCGATCGGCCTCGCTGACCTGCGGCGGATCCGCGCCCGGCACGGCGGCACCACCAACGACGTCGTGCTCGCGGTGCTCGCCGGGGCGTTCCGCCGGTGGCTGGCCGCGCGCGGGCACCCGGTCGACGAACTGCCGCTGCGGGCGCTGATCCCGGTCAGCCGTCGTCGCGGCGACAACGCGCGAGGGAACAACCAGCTGTCCGGCTACCTGTGCGATCTGCCGGTGGGGGAGCCGGACCCGGTGGCGCGGTTGCAGGCGATCCGGGTCGCGATGGGTCGCAACAAGAGCGCGGGTCCGCTGCGCGGGCCGGGTGCGTTTCCGGTGCTTGCCGGGCGGGTCCCGCAGATCGTGCACCAGGTGGCCGCCCCGCTGGCCGGGCAAGGTGCCGCGCTGCTGTTCGACACCGTGATCACCAACGTGCCGCTGCCGGGTTTCCGGGCGGCCCTGGGAGGGGCAGAGTTGGTGGAGCTGTACCCGGTCGCCCCGCTGGTGGCCGGGCACGCGCTGGCGATCGCGGTCTCGCAGTACCGCGACACCGTGCACGTGGGCGTGCACGCCAATCGCGCGGCGTTGCCGGACCTGGAGAAGCTCAGCGAAGCGGTGCCGTTCGCGGTGGCCGAACTCGACGACCGGTCGTGAACCGTGCACTACGTCGATCGGGCAACGCGGCCGCGCTTTCGCTGGTTTTATGGGGGGCATGGATCTTGTGGTGCGGACCGAACAGGGCACGGTGCGGGGAACCGCGAACGAAGAGTTGAGCATTTTCAGGGGAATTCCGTACGCGGCACCGCTGGACGGGGCGCGTCGGTTCCAGGCGCCTGTTGCCCCGCAGCGGTGGGAAGGGGTGCGGGACGCGTTGGAGTTCAGCGCGTCGGTGCCGCAACCGGCGGTGATCCCCGGGTTCCCGTCGCCGTGGAACCCCGGTGACAGCACCGACTGCCTGAGCGTCAACGTGTGGACCCCGGATCGCGGCGGCGGCCTGCCGGTCATGGTCTGGTTCCACGGCGGGGCCTATCTGGGCGGTACGGCCGCCGACTACGATCCGGCGTTGTTCGCGCAGGCCGGGGTCGTCGCGGTGACGGTGAACTACCGGGTCGGTTATGAGGGTTTCGGTTGGGTTGCCGATGCGCCGTCCAACCGCGGCATGCTGGACCAGCTCGCGGCGTTGCGCTGGGTGCGCGACAACATCGCCGCGTTCGGCGGCAACCCGGGCAATGTGACGATCTTCGGCGAGTCCGCGGGCGCGACCTCGGTGGCCACGCTGATCGGGGGATCGACCCGGAGCGGGTTGTTCCGCCGCGCGATCGCGCAGAGCGTCGGCTCGCTGTACTGCGCCGAGGACGAGGCGCGCAAGCTCAGCGAGCTCATCGTCGGTCCGCTCGGTGTCCCGGCCACCGCCGAGGAGCTGGCGGCGGTGCCGTCCGAGGCGATCCACGCGGCGCAGCTGCCCGTGATGGCGGAGCAGGACGAGAACCGCGCGGACTGGACGAATTCCACGCCGTACGCGGTGATCCTCGACGGCGAGGTGCTCGACGACCTGCCGTGGGTCGCGCTGCGCGCCGGCGCGGGCCGCGACGTGGACCTGATCAGCGGATACACCGCCGACGAAGCCCGAATGTTCACAGTGGACCTTCCCGCGGAGGTCAAGGACCCGGTGCTGATGGCGCAGCGGCTGCGGCTGGATCCGTCGGTGGTGGGCCGGTACCGCGCCGGGTATCCGGGGATCGAGGATGCCGAGCTGTTCTCGCTGATGCTCAGCGATCAGCTGTTCCGGATGCCGTCGCTGTGGAACGCTGAAGCGCACGCCGCGGCTGGCGGCCGCAGCTACGCCTATGAGTTCGCCTGGTCGAGCCCGGTGCGCGGCGGTGCGCTCGGCGCGCACCACGGGCTGGACGTGCCGTTCACGTTCGGAATCGTTGAGGATGGGCTCGGCAAGTCGATGTTCGGCGGCGAGATCCCGCCGGACTTCGAGCAGCTGTCCGGCGAGCTGCGCAAGGCGTGGGTTTCATTCGCGGCGACCGGTGACCCGGGGTGGCCTGCCTACACCGTCGCCGACCGCTCGGCCCGGGTGTGGAACGTGCCGTCGACCGTGGTGGCCGATCCGATCAAGGTATCCCGGGAGATCTGGCAACACCGCTTCCAGGCGTGAGACCCGTGAGTGCTTTTGGCGCTCATAGCGGCTGTTTGGGATGTGGTGTGCGGGTTGTGGTGGGGCCTCTCGTGTCTTTGAAACGCCGTGGCGCTAAACGCACCGCGCCCCTCGCGGAGCGGGGCGCCCGAACTACGGTGGGTGAGGTGAACGGACCGTTTGTGTCGTCTTTTGGTGTGGGTGGTCTGTTCGCTTCACGTCAGCGATGCCGGGTACGCCGCCGCTGCCGCCGAAAGCGCTCACGTCGGCTGGGTGCTGGCGAGTTTCCGCCATTCGCGCCGTTGTCGCGGCGGGCGCGGGATTCTTGGGCGCATGCCTGGAAGATCGACTCGCGCGGCAGCGGTCCTGGCGATGGCGCTGGCCGTCGCCGTCCTGCCCGGAACGGCCGCCGCGGCGCCGTACTGCCAGAGCATCACCGAGGCGTCGAACCCGGACTGGATGGCGGGCCTGCCCGACGACGCCAGCCTCGCTCAGCTGTCGATCCCCGGCACCCACCAGACCCTGTCACTGCACGGCGGTTCGCTGACCCAGACGCAGGAGAACCACGGCGACAGCGCCAAAACGCTGACCGTGCAGCTGCAGTCGGGAATCCGGGCCATCGACATCCGGGTGCGGCGCTACGACGACCTGTTCACCCTGCACCACGGGCCGTTCTACCAGAACGCCAACTTCTCCGACGTGCTGCGGAAGGCGGGCGAGTTCCTGGCCGCGCACCCCGGTGAAACGGTGCTCATGCGGCTGAAGGCCGAGTGCACCGGCAAAGTCGGCTCGTGCACCGACGAGAACAGCCAGCTCGACACCGCGCAGATCTTCGACTGGTACCGGGACAACGACCCCAACGGCAAGTACCTGCACGACCCGGCCGGCGGCGAGATGCCGACGCTCGGTCAGGTGCGCGGCAAGATCGTGCTGGCGAGCCTGCAGCGCGCGCACGGCGGGCTGTACGAGGGGCGCGGGCTCGGGCAGTTCAACGGCGACTCCTGGGGCGAGTATGTCCAGGACGAGTACAACGTGCCGACCTTGTTCGACATCGACGACAAGTGGTTCAAGGTGCGCGACCACCTGGACAAGACGGTGGCCGCCGATCCGGGACGGATGTTCTTGAACTTCTCCAGCGGCTCCAGCCCGGCCGCCTTCCCGAACGCGGTCGCCTGCGGCGCCGCCGGTTTCCGCGGCGTCAACAACTACGCCCTGAAACACCTCACCGGCAACGGCCTGCCCCGCACCGGTGTGATCATGATGGACTTCCCGGGTGGCGAACTGGTGAACGCCATCATCGCGAAGAACGGGCACTGAGCTCCGACACCGGAGCGGGGCGCGGTCGGCGCGGTGCCAGGCACGGCGGAGAATGCACTCGCGGGGTGGAGCTCGTATCGATTCGCCGTGACTGCGAGGTGGGTGCGAAGTGGGGAGCTGGATCGACGTGGCCGACGGCGTGCTGTTGCGCCGCTACGACGAGCTGGACCTCTCGGTCGGCCTCGTCGTGGGAAGCGCACGCTGCTTGGTCATCGACACAGGTGGGGACGCCGGACAGGGTGCCGAGCTCGCGGCGGCGGTCCGCGAGGTCACGCCGCTGCCCTGGTCGGTGGTCCTGACCCACGCGCACTTCGACCACAGCTTCGGCACCGAGGCGTTCACCCCGTGCCCGGTCTGGGCGCACGACAGGTGCCGCACCCGACTCGTGGCCGCGGGGGAGGGTCAGCGCGAGAAGTGGGCGCGGCACTACCGCGAGCGAGGTGAGCACGAGGTCGCCGACCGCATCAACGCCGTGCGGATCGCCCTGCCCGACAACCTGGTCGATGACCGGGCGGTGCTCGACCTCGGCGGGCGTGACGTGGCGCTGCTCCACTTCGGACCGGCGCACACCGACCACGACCTGGTCGTGCACGTGCCGGACGCGGGCGTCGTGTTCGCGGGCGATTTGGTCGAGCACGGTGCACCACCGCAGTTCGGTGACGCATACCCGCAGGAGTGGCCGGCCGCGCTGGACGCGGTCCTCGCGCTGGACGCGCCGATCGTGTTGCCCGGGCACGGCGAACCGGTGGACCGGGAGTTCGTGCGGCGCCAGCGCGCCGAGCTGGCGGCCGTGGCCGAGCTGTGCCGGGCGGTGGCGGCGGGGACGCTCACCGCGGAGCAGGCGGTGGCGCGCTCGCCCTTCCCCGAGCAGTTCACTCTGGATGCCCTCGCGCGCTGACCTGCGGTTGGGCCCGCCGCAGGCGGCGGCCGGGGCGACGTCCGCGTTGGTTAACGTTGGGGTGGACTGCGGCGGACGGAGGAGGACGGCATGTCGGGCATGGCGGAGAAGGCGCTTGCGGCGCTGCGAGCGGAACTTCCCGGGCCGGTGCTGCTGACCGACCCCGACTCCGTCGCCCGGTTCGCGCACGACGAGGCCGAGTGGGCCCCGTACGGCAAGCCGCTGGCCGTGGTGCGCGCGACCAGTACCGATGACGTGGTCGCGGTGGTGCGGGTCTGCGCTGAGCTGGGAGTTCCGGTGGTGCCGCGAGGCGCCGGGACCGGCCTGTCGGGCGGCGCGAACGCGATCGACGGTTGCGTGCTGATCTCCTTCGAGGGCATGAACGAGATCCTGGAGATCAACCCGCGCGAGCAGCTCGCGGTGGTCCAGCCGGGAGTGGTCAACGACGATCTGCGCGCTGCCTGCCGCGAGCAGGGCGCCTGGTACCCGCCGGACCCGGCCAGCTCGCCGTGGTCCACCATCGGCGGCAACGTCTCCACCAACGCCGGCGGCGTGTGCTGCGTGAAGTACGGCGTGACCCGCGACTACGTGCTGGGCCTGGAGGCCGTCGTCGGCAGCGGCGAGGTCGTGCGGCTGGGTCGGCGCACGGCCAAGGGCGTCGCCGGTTACGACCTGTGCGGGCTGTTCGTCGGCTCGGAGGGCACGCTCGGCGTGATCACCGAGATCACCGTCAAGCTGCTGCCCGGCCTGCGCGCCCCGGAGCGCACCGTGGTCGGTTACTTCGATTCCCTCGTCGCCGCCGGGCAAGCGGTTGCTGCGGTCGCTGCGGCCGGGATCGTGCCGTCGGCGCTGGAACTGCTCGACCAGCACTGCCTGAAGGCGGTCGACGGGTGGAAGAACATGGGGCTCAACGCGGAGGCGAACGTGCTGCTGCTCGGCCGTTCCGATACCCCGGGCGCCGCGGGGGAGCAGGAAGTTGACGCGCTGCTGCGCTGCTTCGAAGAGGCCGGCGCTACCTGGAGCGCCCGCTCCACCGACGAGCACGAGGCGGATGCCCTGTTCGCCGCGCGCCGACTGGCCTACCCGGCGCTGGAACGCCTCGGTCCGGTGCTGACCGAAGACGTCTGCGTGCCGCGGGCGAAGGTGCCGGAGATGCTGGGGCGCATCGAGGCGGCGGCGCATCGGCACGACACCCAGATCGCCAACATCGCGCACGCCGGCGACGGCAACCTGCACCCGTTGATCATCACGCCGCCCGGCGACGAGGCGGCCCGGCTGCGCGCGCAGCGGGCCTTCGACGACATCGTCGCGGACGCCATCGCCCTGGGCGGGACGGTGACCGGGGAGCACGGCGTGGGCCTGCTCAAGCGCAAGGGCCTGCACGCCGAGCTCAGCCCGGCGGTGATCGGCATGCACCACGCGGTCAAGAACGCCCTCGACCCCACCGGGATCTTCAACCCCGGCAAGGTCTTCGGCGATCCGCCGGACAGCTGAGCGTCAGGCAAACCGTTCGAAGATGTCGGTGAATTCGTAGTCGTCCTGGCTGAGCCCAAAAGCACTCGCGGGCCAGTGGCGAAGGGTCACCTCTTCGTCAGTTCCAGCGCCGCCGTCTCGATGGTGTCCTCGTCAAGCAGGACATGGTTGGCCGCCGCGCCCAGCGGGATGAAGCTGTCCTCACTGGTAACGCGGCCGATCTGGCCGCGGAACCCGCCGTCGACCAGCGCCGTCACCACAGGCTCGGAAATGCCGCCGCTGCGGCGGGTTTCGTCGACCACCAGCACCCGCCCGGTCGCGCGCGCCGACGCGAGCAGGTCCTCGACCGGCAGCGGCGCCAACCAGTGCAGGTCCAGCACCCGGGCCCCGATGCCGCGCTCCTGAAGCCGCTTCGCGACCCGCAGGCTCATCGGCACCCCGTTGCCGAAGCTGACCAGCGTCAGATCTTCTCCGTCGCCGTACTCCCGGGCGCGGCCGATCGGCACGTGGTGCTCGCCCGGTACCGGGTACGGCGCCAGCCACTCGCCGTCGCCGGATTCGTGCAGGTCACGCGTGTGGTATAGCGCGATCGGCTCCAGGAACACGCACAGCCGGCCGTCCTCGTGCGCGGCCGCGACGCAGGTGCGCATCATCGCGGCGGCGTCGTCCGGCCGGGAAGGCGACGCGACCACAACGCCCGGCAGGTCGCGCAGCGCGGCGACGCTGTTGTCGTTGTGGAAATGGCCGCCGAAGCCCTTCTGGTAGCCGTAACCCGCGATGCGCACCACCATCGGGTTCCGGTACTGGCCGTTGGAGAAGAAGCTCAGCGTGCTGCCTTCGCCGCGCAGCTGGTCGGCCGCGTTGTGCACGTAGGCGAGGTACTGGATCTCGGGGATCGGCAGCAGCCCGGCGAGCCCCGCGCCGAGCGCCGTGCCCAGGATGCTCTGCTCGTCCAGCAGCGTGTCGAACACATTGGTGCCGCCGAACTTCTTGCGCAGTCCGCGCGTCACCCCGTACACCCCGCCCTTGCGGGCGACGTCCTCGCCGAAGACCACGACGCGCGGATCGCGGGCCAGCTCTTCAGCCAGCGAGCGGTTGATCGCCTGCGCCAGGGTTAGCGGCCCCTCGGACTCCGGGAGCTGATCACCGAAGAACTCCGAGCGCCGCGACGGAACCTCACCCGCCCGGCGCGCGACGACGTCCGGCCGGTCCTGACAGATCGAGGCCATCACCTCGGCAGCGCTGCCCAGCTTCCGGCGGCCGAGCGCCTCCTCGGCGATGCGCGCGACCTCGGCCCGCTTATCCTCGTAGCGCGCGAGCACCTCATCGGGGCGCAGAATTCCGTTGTCCACCAGTGCTTTTGCGGTGGCGCGCAGCGGATCGCGCTGGTAGTCCGCGGTGATCTCGGTGCGCGACCGGTAACCGGACTCCACGTCCGACCCGGCGTGCCCCATCAACCGCACCGTCCGCAGGTGCAGGAACGCCGGGGCGCGGTGCTCGCGGACCCAGTCCGCGGCCTCCCGCGCGACCGCCAGGCAGCTCACTGGGTCGTCGCCGTCGACCGTGAAGTACCGCAGGGCGTTGCGGTCGCCGTAGGTGGATTCGATCCAGCCTTGCGGCGTGCGCACGCTGATCCCGATGCCGTTGTCCTCGCACACCAGCAGCAGCGGCATCGGCAGGCCCTGGAAGGCGCAGTGCAGCGCGGAGTTGATCGCGCCGGTCGCGGTGGAGTGGTTCGCCGAGGCGTCGCCGAAGCTGCAGACCACCACGGAATCTGCCGGCCAGGCGGCCGGGACGCCGAGCTTGGCGGCCCGCCCGAGCGAGAAAGCCAGGCCCACCGCGCGCGGCAGGTGCGAGGCGATGGTCGAGGTCTGCGGGATGACGGACAGCTCGGCGTTGCCGAACACCTTGTGCCGACCGGCGGAGATCGGCTCATCGGACGAGGCGACGATGCCCAGCAGCACGTCGCGCAGCGGGTGCTGGCCCGGCACCTGCCGGCCGCGGCGGACGTAGAAGCCGCCGGAGCGGTAGTGCAGCAGAGCCGGATCCGTGGGCCGCAGCGCGGCGGCGACCGCGGCGTTGGACTCGTGCCCGGACGAGCCGATGCTGTAGAACCCCTTGCCCTGCGAGCCCAGTTGCCGCGCCTGGAAGTCCAGGTGCCTGCTGCCGGCCTGCGAGTCGAACAGCGCCAGCAGTTCGTCGTCCTGCCCCGACCCGGTCGACGGCCGGGCGGACCAACCGGCCACGGCGGTCCGGAAGAACTCGTCAACGGGTTCGGTCTTGTCGCTCATAGGTCCTCCGTGTGGCGAGCGGTCGTGAGTCTGCAACAGGGCTCGGTGCCGTGAGCCCTTCGGGCCGCTACAGCGATTCGCAAGACTCACGGCACCCACTACGCGCCCGGTACCGCGTGCCAGTCGTTGGCCACCTGAGCACAGGACTTGGCCAGGCATTCCAGCGCGATCGGCAGCAGCGGGTTCGTGTTCTGCTTGCGGTACAAGGCCTTCACCCGGCGGTGCGGCTGCCAGCCGGCGATCCGGGAGATGCGCACGTGGTCGTCGGGGATCGCCAGCCCGGGCAGCACCGCCACCCCGAGGTCGCGGGCCACCAGGTCCCGGATCACCGAGTAGTCGTTGCTGCGGAAGGTGATCCGCGGCACGAACCCGGCCGCGGCGGCCAGCCGCACCAGCGCCCGCGCCCCCGCGGTGTCCTGCCGGGTGCAGATCCAGGCGGCCCCGGCGAGCTCGCGCAAGTCCACCTCCGCGGCCCCGGCGAGCCGGTGCGCCTCGGGCAGCGCCAGCCGCAGCGGCTCAGCCATCAGCTCTTCCACGCACAGTTCGATCGGCCACTGCCGCGGATCGAGGTCGTACTCGAAGACCACGGCCGCGTCCAGGACGCCGTCCAGCACGTCGCCGAGCACCTCGTCCGGCTCGCCCTCGTCGAGTTGCACCTCGGCGCTCGGCCGTTGGGAGACCACGGCGGCGAGCACGTCCGGCAGCACGCGGGCGTTGGCGGTGGCGAAGCTGGCCAGCCGCAGGCTGCCTTCCTCCCCGGCGACCATCGCCCGGACCTCGCGCTCCAGCGCGTCGAGCGTACCGAGCGCGTCGCGGCTGCGGTCGGCGAGCCGGATCGCCAGCGCGGTGCTGCGGGCGCTGCGCGCGGAACGCTCGAACAGCGGCGCGCCGACCGCGCGTTCCAGCAGCGCCATTTGTTGCGACACCGCCGATGCCGTGTAGCCGAGCACCCGCCCTGCCTCGGCGAACGATCCGGTGCGAACGCATTCCTGCAGGGTTCTCAAGTGGATCGGGTTGAGCACGCCTGACCCCCTCTGCTCTCGTCTTCCAAGCCGCGCACCCGGGGCCGGCTCGCCCCGAGTGCCGGCAGCGCCGCGCGATGCGAGTAAAACGCAGTCCTCATGCGGTCGCGGCTCTGGGCAATCGACCCCGCAGCTGCATCGCAGTCCGGACGCGTTCCTTGGCCATGTCCAGCGCCGCCTGGTGCGGTAGTACGCCACCGGCCTGCGCGGTGTCCAGGACCAGCACGGTGTTGTTGCGGGTGCGTTCCGCCACCGTCCGCAGGATCGCCGTCGGTTCCGGCCGGAACGCGGAATGCCGCGCGTCCATGGCGAAACCGGCTGCGATGGCACCGCCGGCGTTGGCGATGAAGTCCGGCACGATGGTGATCTCCCGGCCCGCCAGCAGGTGGCGGGCCTTGGGCGTGGTCGGCAGGTTCGCCCCCTCCACGATCAACCCAGCCCGGATCTCTGGGGCGACGGATTCGTCGATGACGTCCTGCCCGGCGGCCGGGATCAGCACGTCGCAGTCCACCCGAAGCTCCTCGCCGCGCGGGATCCGGTGCCGCGCCGAGGCCTTGGCCACGCACGCGTCGCCGAACTCGGCGCGGGCGTCCAGCCACTGCGGCACGTCGAGCCCCGCCGGGTCGTGCACCGAACCGTCGATCGTGGACAGCGCGACCAGCTGGGCGCCGAGCTCGTGCAGCCGCTTCGCGGCGGCGGCCCCGACGGCGCCGAAGCCCTGCAATGCCACCCGCGCCCCGGCCACGCTGCGGCCCTGGTGGGCCAGCGCCGCGTCCACGGCCTCGGCGACGCCGTGACCGGTCACGCCCAACTGGTCGTAGGGCACGCCGCCCAGCGATTCGGGGACGCCGACAGCCGCGCCGCGGTCGCCGAGCTCGTCCTGGATGATCGCCGCGTCGTGCTCGGTCATCCCCATGTCCAGCCCCGCGACGTAGCTGGCCGGGATCTGGTCGGCCAGTCGCCGCGCGAAGGCCCGCACGATCCGCTCCGTGTCCGGCGCGTCCGGGTCGGCGAAGATGCCCGCCTTCGCGCCGCCGTGGAACAGGTCGACCGCGGCCCACTTCCAGGTCATCACGCGGGCCAGCCGGGCGATCTCGCCGACGGTGACGGTCGGGCTCATCCGGGTGCCGCCCTTGCCGGTGCCGCGGGCGGTGTTGTCGATGACCAGCACGCCCCGCATGCCGGTGCGCGCGTCCGAGACGCACACCACCTTCTCCGGGCCCCATTCGTCGATCTCCTGCAACAGATCACGCACGGTTCGCGCTCCTTCGTCGGCTGCGCCGAGCACAGCCCGGATATCGGGGGATTTCGCTCGTGTCTTACGAAGTTCTTCGTCCTCGAAGCGGCCGAGCCGCACTGCGTGTCGGGGGATCCGCTCGAAAGGGCCGCGGATGAGCCCGGGTTCCGCCTTTCAGACGCAGTTGTGCTCGGGCCGGACCCCGGCGCCGGCGAAACGGCGGACGTCGAGGCCGGTGACGTCGACGACCGGCGGTCGGCCGAGCACGAGGTCGCGCATGACTTCGCCGATGGCCGGTCCCTGCAGGAAGCCGTGGCCGGAGAAGCCGGTGGCGTAGAGGAACCGGCTCGGTCCCGCGGCCTCCCCGACCAGGGCGTTGTGGTCGGGCGTGACCTCGTAGAGCCCGGCCCAGCCGTGCGCGACGCCGATGTCGGCCAGCCGCGGTGCGCGCCGCGCCACGGTGTCGGCGAGCCTCCCGAGCCAGCGGTCGTCGGTGTTGAGCCGGAACCCGTACTCCTCGTCGGGGTCGGACATGCCGATGAGCAGACCCGGTCCTTCGTCGTGGAAGTAGAAGCTGGTGCTGAAGTCGATGGTGAACGGCAGCCGGGGCCGCAGGTCCGGCACGGGCTCGGTGACCAGGATCTGCCGCCGCAGCGGCCGGACCGGCAGCTCGACGCCGGCGAACTCGCCGACCGCCGCCGACCACGCGCCCGCCGCGCAGACCACGGTGGACGTTTCGACGGAACCGAAATGGGTGTGCACCGCGGTGATCCCACCGCCGGTGACCTCGATGCCGGTCACTGGGCAGTGCCGCCGCAGCAGGGCGCCGTGCTGCCGGGCAGCCTGCGCGTAACCCTGCACCACCGCCTCCGGGGTGCAGTGCCCGTCGGTGGGGGAGAAGGCGGCCGCCAGCAGCCCGTCCGGCACCACGTACGGCGAGAGCTCGCAGGCCTCGGCGACGGTCAGCATCCGGCTCGGCACGCCGAACTCGTTCTGCAGCCGCACGCTCCGCTCGAACGTCGCGACGTCGTCGGGATCCGACAGCAGGAACAGGTAGCCGAACTGCTTGAGGTCGATCTCGCCGCCGGGCCGCCGCGCGAAGTCCTCGAACGCGTTCAGGCTGCGCTGCCCGAGCTCGATGTTGACCGGGTCGGAGAACTGCGCGCGCACCCCGCCGGCGGCCTTGCTCGTGCTGCCTTCGCCGAGCTCGTCGCGCTCCAGCAGCAGCACGTCCACGCCGGCCTCGGCGAGGTGGAAGGCGGTGCTGACGCCCACCACGCCGCCGCCGATCACGACGACCTCGGCCCGGCCCGGCAGCATCACCGGGCACCGCCGAGTTCCGGGGGCAGCCGGAAGTCCAGCTCCGGCTCGACGGTGTCGACGTCCATCTGGGCCTTCTGCAGCTTGCCGGAGAAGTCCCAGTTCAACGACTGCCAGCGGGTGAACTGGTCGAGCACCCAGATGCCGGACTGGCGGCTGCCGTTGCCGGACTTGCCGTTTCCGCCGAAGGGCAGGTGCGCCTCCGCGCCGGAGGTCGAGTTGTTCACGCTGACCATGCCCGCGCCGATGCCCTGCCGGAACCGGAACGCGGTGGCCGGGTCGGTGGTGTAGATCGCCGCGGACAACCCGTAGCCGGGGGCGTTGCCCAGCTCGATGGCCTCGTCCAGCGCGTCGTAGGTGGTGACGCCGACGATCGGGCCGAAGGTCTCGTTGCGGAACACGTGGTCGTCCGGCCGCAGCCCGTCCAGCAGCACCGGGTGGTAGTACAGCCCGGTCGAGGCATCGCCCTGGAAGCCCTTGCGCGGCGCGGAATCCCCGATCCGCCCGACCGACTCCGAACCCAGCACGGTGTGGTGCTCGGCGATGTTGCCCAGGATGTTCTCGAAGTTGTCCGCGAACTTCTGGTCCAGCAGCGGGCCGTAGAGCACGTCACCGGTCGGGTCGCCGATGGTGGCCGCGCGCAGCGCCGCGTCGAGCCGGCGCACGAACTCGTCGTGCACGTCGCGGTGCACGATCAGGTTGCCCAGCGAGGTGCAGCGCTGCCCGGCGGTACCCCACCCGGAGAACAGCGCGCCCTCCACTGCGAGGTCGAGCTCCGCGTCCGGGGCGACGACCATCGGGTTCTTGCCGCCCAGCTCCAGGCACGGGCTCTGCAGGTACTGGCCGCACAGCTCGCCGACCCGCGCGCCGACCGCGCTGGAACCCGTGAACCCGACCTTGTTGACGGTGCCCGCCGCCAGCGCGGACTCCAGTCCCTCGAAGGTCGCCTCGCCGTCGGTGTAGACGAGGTTGAGCACGCCCTTGGGCACCCCGGCGCGCCAGGCCAGCTCGGCCAGCGCCCGCGCCGCGCCCGCGGCGTACTCGGCGGGCTTCCACACCACGGCGTTGCCGCACAGCAGCGCGGGCACCATGTACCAGGACGGCACCGCGACCGGGAAGTTACCCGCGGTGATCACCACGGCGACGCCCACCGGCACGCGGAAGGTGAACAGCTGCTTGTCCGGCATCTCCGAGGGCACCGTCTGCCCGTAGAGCCTGCGGCCCTCGCCGAGGAAGAAGTCGCAGGTGTCGATGATCTCCTGCACCTCGCCGAGCGCTTCGGCGTAGGGCTTGCCGATCTCCCGGGTCACCAGCCGCGCCAGTGACTCCTTGTTCGCCTCGACCAACCGGCCCAGCCCGGCCACCACCCGCCCGCGCACCGGCGCGGGCACCTGCGCCCATTCGCGCTGCGCCCGCTGCGCCTGTTCGGTCGCGGCCAGCAGTGTCCCGGGTCCGCCGAGGGAGACCTCGGCGACGACGTCCTCCAGGTTCGCAGGGTTGCGCGAAAGGTACTCGCCTCCGCCGTCGACCCGGGCGGGTGCGTCCGGACCGATCACGGAGTTCAACGTCGACTGCACCGACATGCACCTCTTCCAGCTCGTTCGGGTACTAGTGCGCAGGTGTGCCGCGCGACACCTCCGCCGCCGGGATCACCGTAAGTCCCCGGAGGCGCGTTCGCGGAGAATCAGAAGAGTGATTTCTGTTCCCCCTGAGCGACAGCACAGCTTGCGCTCGAATGGATAGGGGATACACGTGCTTCTCCCCGCCTTCCGCGGCGACATGTGGATCATTACCGCTGCGGCAACCGGTGTGGCAGCGTGCCGCGCATGAGCGTGTGGAGCGACGCCGACGTGACCGCGGCGCTGGACCTGGACACCGCCATCGCCTCGCAGCGAGTGGCCTTCGAATCGCTGGGGCGAGGCGAAGCGCAGCTCGCCGAGAAGGTCGTCGTCCGAACGGGCAACGACACCACGCTGTGTTACCTCAGCCGCCTGTCGCCGAGGCACGGAGCGGTCAGCAAGCTCGTCGCGGTCCACCCCGGCAACGCCGACCGAGGACTCCCGGCGATCTCGGCAACGGTGCTGGTCCTGGACGCGACCACCGGCCAGCCGGTGGCCACCATGCAGGCCACCGCGCTCACCGAGATCCGCACCGCGGCGGGCAGCGCCGTCGCCGCCGACGCGCTCGCCCTGCCCGACGCGGACGAACTCGCGATCCTCGGATCCGGCGTGCAGGCGCGCGCCCACGCCCGCGCGATAGCGCGCGTGCGGCAGCTGCGGGAAGTCCGGATCCACAGCCGCGAAGCGGCGCGCCGCGAGGCTGCGGCAGCGGAGCTGGCGGCCGAACTGGGCATCCCGGTGCGAGCCGTGGCGAGCGCCGAAGAAGCGGTCCGCGAAGCGCCGCTGATCGCGGCGTGCACCCTCAGCGCGGAGCCGGTCGTCCCGACCGACGCGGTAGCGGCGGGAGCGACGGTGATCAGCGTCGGCAGCTTCGAGCACCACCGGTGCGAGGTGGACGCGGAGCTGATCCGACGCGCCGGAACGGTCGTGGTCGACGAAGTCGACACGGCCGCGACGCACGCGGGACCGATCGTGCGCGCGTTGGAGCGCCGCGACATCGAGCGCGCGCAGCTGCGAGCGCTCGGCGCGGTGCTGCTGGGCGAAGCGCCGGGGCGCGCGGAGCGCGGGGAGGTCGTCTTCTACAACAGCGTCGGCCTCGGGGTCCAGGACGCCGCCGCAGCCCACGCAGTCCTCGGCACCCTCTGACACCGAGGTGAAGGGCGCCTTCGGGCGACTGTGCCGCCCGAAGGCGCCCTTCACGCCTCACCCGAACGTGATCAGTTGAGGGGGTGCCCGTGACCAAGTAACCGGCAATGCCTGGGACTTAAGGGTGGGTGTTGATCACGGCTTGGGTGTGATCGGCGTGGTGGCGTGAAATGGCAACGAGGCTCCGGCTAGGACTGGTGATTGTCTCGATCATCGGTCCAGCGAGGAGCCTCGTTGTCTACGTATCCTGCCATGTCCGCGGGTTGGTCCACACCGGTGGGCCGGTTGCTGTCCCGGTCGGCGTTAGGGATCTTGACCCCGTTCGTTTCGCCTGATCTGGTCGATGAGGTGTTGGTCGATACCGATCGGGGCGAGCGGCGGTGACGGGCGTTACCGGCGCTTGTGGGTGCGTATTTCGTGCTGGCGTTATGCCTGCAACGCACGAAATCGTGCTCGTCGGTGCTGCGGTCGATGATTCCGTGGGATCGGCTGGGCCGCCTGGCTGAGCTGGGCTGGCAGGTGCCGTGTTCGAAGGCGTGGACCAAGCTGCGGGACCGTCTCGGACCTGTGCCGTTGGAGGTGCTGTTCGACCGGTTGACCGGGTGGCGACCCACACGCCGCACCGGGTGGTCACACGCGTTCGGGCTGGAGGTGTGTGCCTGGGACGGCACCGAGATCGAGATGGCCGACACCCCCGCCAACCAGCGCTTTTTCGGTCGTCACCGCAGGTTAGGTCGTGCTACCGGGGCACCTAAGTGGTCGCCGCCGGAAGTTTTTCGGGGGTTGACGGCCTGTGGGTCTTGTGCGGGTCAGATGTCGGGTGTTGTGAGGTAGAGACCGGCTGCGCAATCGAGGGCTTCTTCCGGGCTGCCTACGGGGAGGCCGCTGGGCAGGATCTGGTCTTCGTACTTCCCGGAACTGGCCAGGTACAGCGCGAAGCCCCATTGGCTGGCCGAGCCTGTGTACCTCAGTCGTATCAGCGGCCAGACCTCGCCGTCTGTCAGTTCGCCCTCGACGTAGGCGAACTGGCCGCGGTAGCGAAACCGCAGGTCGGCCACCCGGGGCCAGTGGGTTCTTGCATGAGCACGCAGCCGTTGACGCAACGAGATCTTGGTCGATTCCGGCGGGGTAGGCATGATGGTGATGCTGCCAGACCAGCAGGCCGACGCGAACCGTGATCATCGTATGGCAGGGTGCGCGAACCCTGGTTGTCGATCATGGATTGGGGTCGCCCCCGTCATGCCTGGCATGTCTGCCACCCCGGTGATTCTCACCGCAGCTCAGCGGCGTGTGTTGAAACGACGCGCCTACGGTCACAAGACACCGCATCGGGACAAGGTCCGCGCCCAGATCGTGTTGCTGGCCGGGCGTGGCTACGCCAACAACCGCATCGCCGCTCGGGTGGGCGTGCACCTGGACACGGTGCGCTGCTGGCGGGACCGGTTCGCCGCCGACGGCGTGGACGGGCTCCGGGATAAGAAGCGCAGTGGCCGGCCACCGCGCTTCACCCCCGTGCAGGTCGCCGAGCTCAAGGCTCTGGCCTGCCAGCTACCGGCCGAGACCGCAACGCCGCTGTCCCGGTGGTCGTGCCCGGAACTCGCCCGTGAAGCCGTGACCCGTGGCGTGGTCACAGCGATCTCCCCCTCGACCGTACGTCGCTGGCTGGCCGCTGACGCGCTCAAACCCTGGCAGTATCGGTCCTGGATCTCCGTGCGCGACCCGCACTTCGCCACTCGGGCCGCCCGGGTGCTGGACCTCTACACCGGCATATGGGACGGCGAACCGTTGACCGGCAACGAGTTCGTGATCTCTTCTGACGAGAAGACCTCGATCCAGGCCCGCTGCCGCTGCCATCCCACGCTCCCGCCGGGCAAGGCCCGAATGATGCGCGTCGAGCACGAGTACACCCGGGGCGGAGCGCTTGCCTACCTGGCCGCCTACGACGTGCACCACGCCCGGGTGTTCGGCCGTTGCGAGCCCGCCACCGGCATCGTCCCGTTCATGGCGCTAGTCGAGCAGGTCATGACCACCCAGCCCTACGCCTCGGCCAAGCGGGTGTTCTGGGTCGTGGACAACGGCTCCTCCCACCGCGGCCAAGCCGCGATCGACCGATTGGCCAAACGATTCCCCAACGCGGTCATGGTGCACACCCCGACTCACGCCTCCTGGCTGAACCAGATCGAGGTCTTCTTCTCGATCGTGCAACGCAAAGTCGTGTCTCCCAACGACTTCACCGACCTAGCCGAAGTTGAGCAACGCCTGCTGTCTTTCCAGAACCGCTACAACGCCACCGCCACGCCGTTCCGCTGGAAGTTCACCACCAACGACCTGCATGACCTGCTCGCCCGCATCGACACCCACGACACCCACGACACCGCCGACACCGCCGACACCGCCGACACCGCCGACCACACACCCGATACCACCCCGAAGGCCGCATGATCAAGACCCGAAGCACTTACGGGCGAGACCACTAAGGCACGGCTGCTGGTGCTGCTGGCCTGCGGTAGCAGAAAGATCATCGACGCGGTGGCAGCGCCGCCGGCCCCCGCCGCCGGGCCGCCCCCCGCCCCGGCGGTGAAGGTGAGCCCACCCCGGCCAAGCGCCTGGTAGCCGCCCTACGGCCCGGGATGCTGCTGCTGGCCGACCGGGCCTTTCTGGGATATCCCCTGTGGACATCCGCTCGCGCGCGGGGAGCGCACCTGCTCTGGCGAGCCAAACAGAGCAAACCCTTACTGCCGGTCAAAACGTGTTTACCGGACCGATCCTGGCTGTCGGTGCTCTATGACCCGGCCGACGCGCGTGCGTGGCGCCGCAATGTCTCCCGCAACCGCAAACGCGGCCACAAACCCCCAAACCACGCCCGATCAAAGGCGAGATCGTCCGCGTCATCGAAGCCGACATCACCGTCACCACCGAACACGGAACCCGCACCGAGCGGTACCGGCTGGTCACCAGCCTGCTCGATCCCCGCACCGCACCGGCCGAGCAGCTCCTCGCCCTCTACGCCCGCCGTTGGGTCGCCGAAACCGGCATCCGGGAAATCAAAACCGTGCTGCTGGCCGGGCGCGCGCTGCGCGGCCACACCCCCGCCCGGGCCATGCAGGAACTATTGGCCACGCTGTGCGTCTACCAAGCGGTCCGGCTGCTGATCTGCCGCGCAGCCCTCACCCAGGATCTGGACCCATCCCGGATCTCCTTCACCGCCGCCCGAGACACCGCCCAACACGCGATCACTACCACACCCGCACAAGCCCACCAGCACCTCGACTGGGCCGGTCAGGACCTCTGCAGACAGCTGATCACCCACCACACCAGCCACCGGATCTTCCCCCGAGCCCTGAAAAACACCCTGCCCCGCTACTCCTGGCGAGGCCGGACCCAGCAACTGACCAGCACCAACGCCAGCTACCAGGTCCAGATCACACCCCCCGCCAGCCCCGAAACCACAACCCACACCCCAGCCCAACCCCGAGCCGCTTAAGTCCCAGGCATTGCAAGTAACCGGGGCACGGGCGCCCTCGTTCCGCGACGTCCTGAGCGGTGAGCGGAAGGTCTGGTTGGGGTCAGGGGAAGGCATCCGAGTGCTTCGCCGTCTTTCCCGGATGATCTCCATCGACGAACATCCCCGCATCGCGTGAGCGCGAACCGTCGTCACCAGCGGTGAGGTACTCGGTGCGAGATGAGACTGCTGCGACCGGAGGGTCGCTGTTCGGGACGGGGCCGAACGGGATCTTCCGCCGCACGGTACCGAAACCGGAGGAGCAAACCGACCGGCGGATGCCGCGCGTGCTCGGACTGCCGCAGCTGACCATGATCGGCGGCGGCGCCATCATCGGCGCCGGGATCTTCAGCCTCGCCGGGGCCGTCGCCCGCGACGTCGCCGGGCCCGCGGTGCTGGTGTCGTTCCTCGCAGATCGACTGGTTCGGGCCGTTCCCCGGGCCGGACATGATCGGGCAGCCGGGCCTGGCGCGCTCCCGGAACCTGCGGATGATGGTGTTCAACGGGTGGGACATCATGGTCGCCAACCTGGCCCTGTTCGCGGTCCTGTTCATCGTCCTGATCCGACCCGGGCAGCTGATGGGTGGGGACACCCTCGATCGGCACAGCCGCTCGAAGGTTTCCCTCACCACGCCGAATTTCACCCGACGGGAGGCGAGTGATGGGGTTTGCGGAGCGGTTGCGGGCCGAGTTGGCGTTCGACGGCCTCCCCGGGCGGGCCGGGTTCGCGGCCTGGGACCTCGACGAGCAGGAGCCCGTGCTGGTCGATGCGGAGCAGGTCATGCACGCCGCCAGCACGATCAAGGTGCTGATCATGATCGCCGCGCTGCGCGCCGTGCAGGAGGGGCGGATCGAGCTGGACGAATACGTCGAGTTGCCCGCCGAGCGGGTCGGCGGGTTCGGCATCCTGCGGGAACTCCCCAGCGTGGCGCGGATTTCGCTGCGTGACCTGATCACGCTGATGATCGTGATCAGCGACAACGCCGCCACGAACGCGGTGATCGACGCGGTCGGGTTCGAGGCGATCCGGGACTGCGCCGCCGACTTGGGGTGCACGGCGACCCGTGTCGAGCGCCGGCTGATGGACCCCAACGCCCACGGCCGCAACGAGACCACCGCGCTGGACCAGGCGCGCGTGCTCGACGCGTTGGCCAGGGGAGCGGCGCTGCCACCGGAGCTGACCGAGCACGCGCTGGAAGTCCTGTCCAAGCAGCAGGTTCGGGACCGGCTGCCCGCGTTGCTGCCGGAAGGGGCGCAGTGCTGGAACAAGACCGGCGAGCTGCTCGGGCTGCGCCACGACGTGGGGCTGATCGGCGCCGACCGGCCACGAGCGGTGGTCGCGGTGCTGGTCGACGAGCTCACCGACGAACGCTCCCGCACCGGCTACCGTGGAGGCCCCGCCTGCGACGTCATCGCAGCCCTGGGAGCAGCGGCATACCGCGCGCTGGCGTGACCTGGGCCGCGCGGGGCGGTTGACGACCGCCGAGCTCGTGCATTCCACCGTCGCGGGTCAGGACGCCGGTGGCGTCCGCGTAGATGATCTCGCCGGTCCGGTCGTCGCCTTTACTCGGCCATCCAACAAGATCCAAAATAACTCGAATGCGTGTTCTAAAAACGGTCTATAAAGTGCTAGAATGTTGTTGTCGGGCAGGGGGATTGGGCGCATTCGGACCACTGTGGACCGTCGTTTCGATGGGCGGGTCGCTGTGGCGTTGGATGCTGCCCTCGACTGCGGGAAGGGGTACTCGTGGACGGTGTGCAGATCAGTCTCGGTTCGTTCCTCGACTACATGCGCAGCACGCCGCGCGGTTGCGCGGGCATCGTTCGGGACCAGCGGGAGATCTACCTCGACGAGACGAGCATGGCGTGGGCGTTCTACGGGCCGTTTCGGTTGGCGCTGCAGCGGGCGGTGACCTCGCCGGACGCGGTGGAGATCGTCGCGGCGGCGGTGCGGCAGGCGCGTCCGGTGCAACAACCGCACTTCCGGCAGCTGCATGCGGGATTCGAGCGCTGGTGGGGGCGCGCCAAGGTCACCGGCCTCCCGGCCGTCTCCACGCGTTGGGAGATCGGCGGGCTCGCGATCACGATCTCGGAGCGCAGCTCGCTGGCGTTGCGCCACCGGGGCGGTCGGACCGAGGTCGTGCTGCCGTACCTGAAGGAGCCGCAGTTGGGCACGGATTCCGCGAACCTTGCGTTGCGGGTCCTGGAGTGCGCGATGCCGGCTCTGCGGCCGGGTGCGACGCCGATGGTACTCGACGTGCGTCGCGGCAAACCGTTGCGCCTGCGCAAGAACGCGAACCGGGTCGAGCTGGACGCGCTGCTGGCCGCCGAGGCGGCCAAGTACCTCGCGCACTGGACGGCCGTGGCCGGAGCGCCGGTCGCGTCGAGTGACGTGGTGTTCCGGCCGAGGCCGGTGTCGGAGAGTTCGCGGGCGGCAGGTATATAGGGGTTGCGGGAGCTGTGTCAACCGCTCGCGGGTTGGGGCCCCTGGATTTTCGGGGGTCCCAACCCGCGGTGATTTCCTGTTTCGGCGTGGTGAATGGGGTATTTACGCGACCTGCAGCGGGACGAGGACGGTAGTTCTCGAAAGGACTGCTAACCGCGCCGCCGTGCAAAGCCGCTCCCGGAACTGCCTTCGGCGTCAACTGCGGCGGGGCTGGCGGTGCATCAGGCCGAAGCGGGACCACTGGGTCTCGGCTGCCTCAATGGACCGGCGGGTCCGCTCGGGATCCACAGTGGACAGCTGGGCGGCGATGGCCTGGGCGACCGCCAATCCCGGTGCGAGCGAGGGGAAGAACGCCACGCCCTCGGCGGGGATCAGCACGACCTGCTCGGCTGCGGCGGCCAGCGCAGGGCTGGCCGCGTCGGTGAGGGCGAAGACCCGGGCGCCGCGGTTGCTTGCCTCTTCGGCCGCCGTCACCGTGCTCTGGTACAGCCGCCAGAAGCTGATCGCCACCAGCACGTCGCCGGGCTCGATCCGGGACACCGAGTTGGCCAGGTCGGCGTCGTCGCGCACCACCGTCGCGTCGTACCCGGCCAGCCGCACGTTGTGCCCGAGCGCCGAGCCGACCGCGACGTAGCTGCCGTTGGCGATGATCAGCACCCGCCGGGCCTGCGCGATAGCCTCGGCGATGGTCCGGATCTGCTGCTCGTCCAATCGTCGGTTCAGCACGGCCAGCGACTCCAGGTCGCGGCGCAGCGACGCGGTCCCCAACTCGCCCTCGGTGCGCTGCGCGGCGGCGACTTCCGGGGCGCTCAGCGAGGACAGGTAGCGCGCCCGCAGTTCCTGCTGCAGGTCCGACCAGCCGCTGAAGCCGAGGGCCTGCGCGGTCCGGCTCACCGTCGCGACGTTGACCCCGGCCAGCTCGGCGGCCTCGGCGGCGGAGCTGTAGGACGCCCGTCGGGGCTGCGTCAGCAGCACCTCCAGCACCGACGCGCCCTTGCTGCGCAGTCCGCGCTCGGGCACGCGCCCGCGCAGCCAGGTCTCGAATCCGTCGGATTCCCCGGCCGCGCTGCTGGTGGCGCTGTCGGTGGTCATCGCGTTCCTCTCGTCGGTCGATCGATGCGCGCCGATGCGCGCCGATACACACTGTAACGAGGCTAAGACGCAACAGGTATTGCATATCTAGATAACTGCACTATATGTTGCCGGTCACTTCGTTCGGTGCTGTGAACTCTCCTGGAGGCACCTCGTGTCCCTGCTAGCCCGGTTGGACCGGCTCCCGCTGAGCCGGCCGCACTACCTGCTGTTGCTGCTCGGCGGGCTCGGCTACACCTTCGACGGAATGGACTCCGCCGTGGTGGCCTTCCTGTTGCCGAGCGTGCAAGACGAGTGGGGGCTGACCAATGCGCAGCTCGGCCTGATCGGCTCGGCCACCCCGTTCGGCTTCCTGTTCGGCGCCACCTGCGCGGGGCTGCTCGGCGACCGCATCGGCCGCCGCAAGGTGATGATGTGGGCGCTGGCCGTCTACGCGCTGTTCTCGATCGTCGGCGCGATGTCGCCGAACTACGAGGTCTTCCTCGGCGCCCGGGTGCTCGCCGGGTTCGGCGCGGGTGCGGAGAGCGCGATCATCGCGCCGTTCCTGTCCGAGTTCGTCCCCGCCACCCGGCGCGGCTGGTTCGTCGGTGCCCTGGCCGGGTTCTTCTCCTTCGGCTTCGTCGCGGCCGCGCTGCTGGGCCGGTTCGTGGTGCAGCCGGTGCCTGACGGCTGGCGCTGGGCACAGGTGATCACCGCAGTGCCGATCGTGATGCTGCTGTGGTGGCGGCGCTCGCTGCCGGAATCGCCGCGCTACCTGCTGGCCAACGGCAGGACCGCCGAAGCCGAGCGGGTCGTGCTCGACCTGGAGCGCAAGGTGCAGGCCGCGACGAAGGCGCCGCTGCCGCCGGTGCCGGAGGCGGTGTTGGAGAAGCCCGCCGAGGCGCGCAAAATCGGCCTGTTCTCCGCGCTGAAGTACCTGTGGACCGGCCGGATGGCGCGGCGCACCGCGATCACCTGGCTGATCTGGTTCGTGATCACCTTCTCCTACTACGGCTTCTTCACCTGGATCCCCACACTGCTGGTGCAGCAGGGCATCACGATCACCAAGAGCTTCGAGTTCTCGATCATCATCTACCTCGCGCAGGTGCCGGGATACTTCTCGGCGGCGTGGCTGGGCGAGTTCCTGGACCGCAAGAACACCATCGCGCTGTACCTGGCGGGCGCGGCGGCCAGCGCGTTCTGGATGTCCCAGATGACCGATCCGGTCATGATCACGACCTCGGCGGCGGTCCTGTCGTTCTTCCTCAACGGCACGTATGCGGCGGTGTACTCCTACACCCCGGAGGTGTTCCCGACCTGGATCCGCGCGTCGGGCACCGGACTGTCCAGCGCGTTCGGCCGCGTCGGCAGCATCATCGCGCCGTCGGTGATCGGCATGTCCGCCGCTTCGCTGGGCTTTGCGGGCGTGTTCGGCATGACCACGGCGGTGCTCGCCGTCGGAGTGGTTTGCACCCTGCTGTTCGGGTTGTCCACGGCAGGCCGGTCGCTGGAGGACCTGACCGAAACCGACACGCGGAAGGCGGCCACCCGATGAACTTGTCCACTGTGGAAAAGCGAATCCGGCAGGAGGTCGGCGTCCGGCTGTTCACCGTTCTCGCCTGGCTGCCCGGCCGGTGCGTGCTGCACCGGGCGCACACCAGCCACCCCGAGCAGTACCCGGTGGGCGGCGAGAAGTCCGTCGAGGTCGCCGCCGACTGGCTGGACCGTTGCATCCGGCAGCAGAAGCCGTTCTTCGGGCCCGACGCCGAGTCGGTCCGCCAGGTCTTCGCCGACCACGCGCTGATCGCGGAGCTCGGTTGCGGCTCGGTGATCAACGTGCCCGTCATCGGCACCGACGGCACCACGCTGGGCACCCTCGCCCTTCTCGACGCCGAGCACGCCTACGGTCCGGCCCAGGTGGACCGGGCCGTCGAACTGGCCGCGCTGGCCGTTCCCGCGCTGGCCGAACTCGTCCAACGCCTCGACAACAACCAGGAGGAGTCGAACTCGTGACCGCCCTGCTGCTGCGTTCCGGAAAGCTGCTCGACGTCGAATCCGGTGAGTACGCCGAAGGCGACCTGCTGTGCGTGGGTGGCCGGATCGCCGAGACCGGCCCCGGCCTGACCGCGCCGGAAGGCGCGCGGACGGTGGAGCTGGGCGGCGCCGCCGTCCTGCCCGGGCTGATCGACGCGCACGTGCACGTCACCGCCGCCACCGCCGACCTCAGCGCGCTGCCGTCGTGGTCGCCGTCCTACGCCACCGCGCATGCCGCGCAGATCATGGGGCGGATGCTCGACCGTGGTTTCACCACGGTCCGCGACGCCTCGGGCGCCGACTTCGGGCTGGCCGACGCGCAGGCCGAAGGTCTGATCCGCGGGCCGCGGCTGGCGTTTTGCGGCAAGGCGCTGAGCCAGACCGGCGGGCACGGCGACGGCCGCCCGCGCGGCACCCAGGTGCACGACGGCCACCAGTGCTGCGCCGGGCTGGGCAGGATCGCCGACGGCGTGGACGCGGTGCGTGCGGCGGCGCGCGATGAGCTGCGCAAGGGCGCGCACCACATCAAGGTGATGGCCAGCGGCGGGGTGGCCTCGCCGACCGACCGCATCGATTCCACCCAGTACTCGATGGACGAACTGCGGGCCATCGTGGAAGAAGCCGACGCCGCAAACCGCTACGTTGCCGCGCACGCCTACACGGCGCGCTCCGTGAGCAGGGCGCTGTGTGCGGGTATCCGGTCGATCGAGCACGGCAACCTCATCGACGAGTCCAATGTGGCAGAGTTCCTGGAGCACGACGCGTTCCTGGTGCCGACCCTGGTGACCTATTGGGCGTTGAAGGCCGAGGGCCGCGAGTTCGGGCTGCCGGAGGAGAGCTGGCGCAAGGTCGACGACGTGCTCGGGGCCGGGTTGGCGGCGCTGGAGATGGCGCACCGCGCAGGCGTCAAGATCGTCTACGGCAGCGACCTGCTCGGCGGCATGCACCGCCACCAGAACGAGGAGTTCCGGATCCGCAGCGAGGTCCAGCAGCCGCTGGACATCATCCGCTCGGCGACCAGCACCGCCGCCGACCTCCTCGGCATGACCGGCGAGATCGGCACGCTGCGGGTGGGTGCCCTGGCCGATCTGGTGGTCCTGGACGGCGACCCGCTGGCCGACATCGCCAACCTCGCCGACCCCGAGCACATCCGCCACGTCGTCCAGCACGGTGCTCTGGTGTGAGCCGTGATGACGATCCGTAGCTGAAGCCCGGTTCCGTCACCCGGGGTTGGCGCAATTTCGCGAGAAATGTGCCTTCACCCGGGTGACGGTCGATTTCTCGCGAAATTGCGCCGCGTCGGGACTCAGCCGAGCACCGGGTCCCAGGACGATGCCAAGCGGGCCAGCGCGGTGCCGAGGCCGTTGGGACCGCGGAGGACGCTCGGTGCCGGGGCGAGCGGGTAGCTCCGGCGCGTCACGGTGCCGGAGCTACCCTCAGAAGTGCTCGGGCGGTTTTCACCGCAAGCCGAGAGTGCGGCTCAGGCTAGGGGGCTGGGCTTCTGCGGTAGCGAGCGCGAAGTTCGCTCGTGCCGAACTACCCGTACGAGTTCCGCCAGCAGATGGTGGATCTAGTGCACGCGGGGCGGTCGGAAGAGCTGGCTCGTGAGTTTGAGCCCTCGGCGCAGACGATCCGCAACTGGGTGCCCCAAGACGAGATCGTCGCCAAGGAGTTCAACGGTCCCCGCAAGCAGCCCGAATACACAAGATCGGGCTCTATGAAGCCCTGCGCAGCCGCACTTGTCCTTGTCATGTGTCGGCTGAGACCGCCTGGAGCTGGGCGACGGCGTCGGCGTATTCCTGCACGATCCGGTCCACGATCTCCGCTGCGGGGAGCACGTCGTCGACCAGCCCCGCGGACTGGCCCGCTTCGACCTTGCCTCCCTTGAGATCGCCGTGCAGCGCCGCGTCGCGCAGCGTGCCGCCTTGGAACGCCTTCCGGCGCAGCTCGAGGTCCGAGCCGGACTCCTCCAGCTCGATCATCCGGTCGGTGAAGTCGTTGCTGATCGCCCGGATCAGCCCCAGACCTCGCCCCACGGTCTTGGTGCCGTCGACCCCCGCGTCGACCACAGCCTGCTTGTAGTCCGAATGCACCGCGGACTCCGCACTCGCCAGGAACCGCGTGCCGAACTGGGCGGCTCCCGCACCCAGCGCCAGGGCCGCCGCCAGCCCATACCCGTCGGCCACACCGCCGGAGGCGATCAACGGCGTGCCCGGCACGGCTTTGCGCACGGCGCGCACCAGCACCTGGGTGGTGACCAAGGCCGGCGGCGGGTGTCCACCGGCCTCCGCGCCAACCACGACGAGCCCGTCGACCCCGGCGTCGACCGCCTTGCGCGCGTGCTCCGGGGCTGCCACGACGTGCAGGCACGTGGTGCCGATGTCCTGGAACCGCCGCAGGTAGCGCCGCGGCCCGCCCTGGGAGGCGATCAATACCGGCGGTCTGCGCTCGACCAGCAGGTCCATGACCTCATCCGCCCCGGTCCGGTACAGCGGTAGGTTCACCGCCCACGGCGCGCCCGTGCCGTCGGCCATTTCGTCGAGCGTGCGGGTGAGATCGCCGATGCGCATCGGTCCGGCTGCGACCACGCCGAGCCCGCCCGCGCGGCTGACCGCCAGCGGCAGCGCCGAATCGGAGGACGCCCACGACATTCCGGCCTGCACGATTGGCAGATCGATGCCGAGCAACTTCGTCACGGAGGTGATAATTTGGCTCACTGGTGCACCCCATCGCCGGCGCCTTCGGTCTCCAGCAGTTCGCGGGCGTGCGCGGCGAGCTGGTTCTTCTGGATCTTGGAGCTGGCGGTCATTCCGATGCGCTCGAAATCCGGCAGGATGCGCAGATACCGGGGGACTTTGAAGCTGGCCAGCCGTTGCCGGGACCAGATCAGCAGCTCGTCCTCGCTGGCGGTGCCGGATTCGTTGAGCACAACGAACGCGAACGGCACCTCCATCAACCGCTGGTCGGGGACGCCGACGACGGCCGCCTGCCGCACCGCGGGGTGCCCCAGGAGCGCGTCCTCGACATCGGCCGGGGCGACGTTCTCGCCGCCGACCCGGATGATGTCCTTGGTGCGGCCAACGAAGCGCAACCGCCCGTGCTCGTCGAGGGAGCCGATGTCGCCGGTGGACAGCCAGCCGTCCGGGCTGATCGTCTCCGCGGTCTGCTCCGGTGCGTCGAGGTAGCCGAGCATGACGTTCCAGCCCCGCACGAGGATCGAACCCGGCTCGCCGGGAACGCAGTCCCGCTCGTCGTCGAGCGCCCTGATACGCACCTCAACGCCTGGCTCGACGCGCATCGCACCGGAGGCCCGCACGGCTTCGTCCTCCCACCAGCAGGACTGGGCGACGTTGGGGGAGGCCTCGGAAAGGCCGTAACCGGCAACGCATTCGCGGGCGCCGAGCTCGTCGATGACGCGGCGGATGATGCTGGGCGCGCCGGCTACCCAGGCCCCGCGCAACCGCAGATCGCGCACGGTGCGGTCCGGGTGGTTGAGCAGCATCAGGGCGATCGTGTCGTTTCCCGAGAAGTGCGTGCAGCGTTCGGCTTCCATCAGCCGCAGCGCCTCCGCGGCTTCGAATCGCGGCATGGTCACGAGAGTGGTCGCGTGCTGGATCGAGGCGAGCACCGAAAGCGTGCTGCCTGCGACGTGGAAGAACGGGCGTGCGCTGTGGAACCGGTCGCCTGGTCGCAGACCCAGCCGCGCACCGGAGAAGAACCCGTTGGCGCACATGCTGCGGTGGGTGAGCAGCACGCCTTTCGGGCGGGAGGTGGTGCCTGACGTGTACTGAACGAGCAGCGGGTCCTCGGGTGCGGCGACCGCGCCGGGGTCGAGGGCACCGGAGTCGAGGAAGTCCGTCCAGGCTGTCGCCCAGCCCGGAACCGCGTCGCCGAGTACCACGACCTGCTTCAGGTTCGGCAGGGTGCGGCAGCCGCCTTCGCCGAAGCCGAGTTCGTGGAGCATGGCCAGGAAATCGACGCGGAGCACCCGGTCGGCGACGAACAGCGCGGACACCTTCGAGTGTTCCAGGGCGTAGTGCACTTCGGCGGCGGTGAACCGGGTGTTCACCGGCACCGTGATCGCCCCGACCGAGCCCAGCGCAAGGAACAGTGCCATCCAGCGTGGCTCGTTGCCCAGGCAGATCGCGATCCGGTCGCCCTTGCCGATTCCGGCTGCCGCGAGGCCCGCCCGGACGCGCGCGACATCGTCGGCCAGCTCGCCGTAGGTCGTGCGCGTCTCAGCGGTGATGACGGCTTCGACATCGGGAGCCAGCAGCGCGGCGCGGTCCAGCGCCTCGTGCGTGGTCAGCGGGCATGATGTCCGGAGTTCCATCAGCTCTCCTCGCTGTTGTTCGCCCGGTTGCGGAACCGCTGGAAGCCGTCACGCCAGCCGCCGTCGGCGAGGTTCTGCTCGATCGCCGACATTTCGATGCGGATGCCGCGGTCCAGGTCGGTTTCGGCGCCGAGGTCGACGGCCCGCTTGGTCAGCTCGATCGCCAGCGGCGGTGCCTTCGTGATGTGCGCTGCCACTTCGGCGCCGGTCGCCGCGAGCTCCTCGGCGGGCACGACCTGCGCCACCACGCCGAGGTCGAGCGCTTCGGCGGCCCGCATCGGACGGTTGGTGAACAGCAGTTCCTTCGCCCGCCGCTTGCCGATCGCGCGTTGCAGGCGTTGCGTCGCCCCGACCGTCCCCCAGTGCGGCTCGGGAAAGCGGAACACCGCGTCCTCGGCGGCGATGGCGAAGTCGGCGGCCATCGTCAGCTCGCCCCCCGAGCCCACGATCGCGCCGTGCACGAGTGCCACCACGGGGTGGCGGCACTGCTCGATCGCGGCGTAGGCGGCGAACGAGGCGATGCGCCTGCGCCGCACCCACGCCGCTTCCTTGCCGGTGCGTTCTTTCAGGTCGGCACCAGCACAGAAGGACGGTCCCTGCGCGGACAGCAGCACCACGCGGGCGTCGGAGTCGTCGACCTCTTCGAAGACCTCCCGCAATCGCAGGCACATCGGCAGGTCTACGGCGTTGCGGGCCTCGGGGCGGGCGAGCCGGACGTGTGCGACTCCGTCGGTGATTTCCAAGTGCACCCGGCTCTGCGGTGCTTCTGGTTCGTGGGGGCGGGTCATCAGAGCACCCCTTCCCGGTGCAGCTCGGCGATCTCGGCGGCCGTCATGCCGAGCCGGTCGGCGAGCACGGTTTCGGTGTCGGCGCCCAGCAGCGGCGGCGGATCCGCGGCTGGTGCCGCCGCGCCGGCTTCCCGCAACGGGGTGCGCAGGGCGGCGAACTCGCCCTCGGTCGGGTGATCAAAGGTGGCGACCATATCGCGCGCGCGGGTCTGCGGAGCTTCCAGCGCCTCCCGCACGGTGCGGACCTCGCCGACCGGCACCTCGGCAGCGCGTAACCGCTCCAGCAGCCAGTCACGGTCGTGCCGGGCGATGGCTTCGGTGAGCGAGTGCATAACCCGCTCCCGTTCGGTGACCCGGCCCGCGTTGCGCTGAAGGGACGGGTCGCCGGCCAGCTCGTCCAGGCCGAGCACTTCGCATAGCGGGAGCCAGTGCTGGTCGCTGCCGCTGATGTGCAGCCAGCCGCCGTCGGCGGCCCGGAAAGCGGCCGACGGGACCCGGCCGGGATGTTCGGTCCCGGTGCGGACCGGGTCCTGGTCCAGGGCGAACAACCGGGCCGCGTTGAGCGCGTGCAGTCCGAGTTGGGCGTCCATCATGGACACATCGAAGTGCCGTCCCCACCCGTGGCCGCGCCGACCGGCGAGGCCGGTGAGCACCGCGATCACCACCCACAACCCGGAGGTCATGTCGGCGACCGGAATACCGGTCTTGGCAGGTGGTCCATCCGGCGTCCCGGTCATCGCCATGATTCCCGACAGGGCCTGGAAGATCGTGTCGTAGCCCTTCCGGTCCCGGTCGGGGCCGGTGCGGCCGAACCCGGTGGCGGAGACGTAGACGAGGCCGGGATTGCCCGCAGCCAGATCCGCGTAGCCGAGGCCGAGCCGCTCCATCGTGCCGGGCAGGAAGTTCTCCACGACGACGTCCGCGTCGGCGGCCAGCCGCCGGGCCAGCTCCGCGCCGCGCGGGTCCTTGAGGTTCAACGTGATCGAGCTCTTGCCCCGGTTGAACGCGAAGAAGTACGCGCTTTCCCCGGCAGGCAGGCGCGGTTCGAAACGGCGTGTCTCGTCGCCGGAACCAGGACGCTCGATCTTAAGCACCGTCGCGCCGAGCTCACCCAGGATCTGCGTGGCCATCGGAGCGGCCAGCACCCGCGAGAAGTCCAGCACCGTGATGCCCGCCAGCGGCTGCCCGTCGCTCATTCGCGGAACCCCCGCATCAGCGCGTTCACGTCCTGCCCGGCGCGCATCGCCGCGTCGGTGGGCAGGTCGGCGACTCGGTAGAAGAGTTCCTTCGCGGCCCGCAACGCGCGGGGTTGCACGGCCGCCCAGCCGTGCGCGATCTCCAGCGCGGTGGGCAGCACCTCGGCGGGTTCCACGACCCGGTTGACCAGGCCGTGCTCGGCGGCCTCGGCCGCGGTGAGCATTCGGCCGGTGCTGATCAGCTCGAAGGCGAGCTTGCGATCCAGGTGGCGCTGCAGGCCGGTCATCACCAGCGCGGGAACGATCGAGTGCCGTGCCTCCGGGTAGCCGAACTTGAGGTCGGTACCGGCGACGACCATGTCCGCGCCGATCGCCAGCCCGGCCCCGCCGCCTACCGCCGCGCCGTGCACGGCGGAAACAACCGGAGTGCCCATCCGCTGCATCTGCGTCTGAAGCCGCGCGGTGAGCTCGGCGCGTTCCAGGACGGCATCGGGATTGTCCGGGGTGAGCGTGCTGAACTCATTCAGGTCGGCACCGGCGCAGAAGCCGCGGCCGTTACCGTTGAGCACCACCGCCCGTACCGCCGGGTCGCGCTCGGCTTCGGCGAGCGCAACGCTCAGCGCGCGGGTGAGCGCGGTGTTGAGGGCGTTGCGCTTGTCCGGCCGGTTGAGGGTCAGCACCCGCACGGTTCCCGCATCCGCGGCTCGGTCGGTGACCAGCAGGACTTCCTTGGTCTGCTGTGAGTCGTTCGGCACGTGGAATCTCCGTTTTTTCTCAGGCTCGTTCGCCGGTTCAGGCGGGACGGGTGGTGAATCCGGCTCGGGCGACCATGCTGTGCAACGGCCGGCCCAGCGCTTGCTCGCATGCGCTGGAACAGCTCGCCAGCACGTCGAGGTCGATGCCGGTTTCGATTCCCATCTCGTCGAAGAGGCTCACCAGGTCCTCGGTGCACACGTTGCCGGTGAGACCTGCGCCGTAGCTGATCTTCGACGGGTGGCCGCCGACTCCGCCGAGCGCGCTGTCGAAGTGCCGGCATCCGGCGTCTAGCGCGGCGACCGCGTTGGCGATGCCAGTACCGCGAGTGTTGTGGAAGTGCGCGACGACGGGCAGGCCCGGGCGGGCGTGGTCGAGTCTGCCGAACAGGTCGGCGACGGTTCTGGGGGTGGCCACACCGGTCGTGTCGCCGAGGGTTACCAGGTCTACGCCGAGTTCGGCGAACCGCACCACGTCCTCGACAATCCGGCCAGGATCGAGGCGCCCCTCGAACGGGCAGCCGAAGGCGACCGAGACGACACCGACCAGCCGGAACCGGCCGCCGGCAAGCCGGACCATCTCGCTGACCCGCTTCCACTGCTGGTCGCGGGTGCTGCGGAGATTTCGCTGGGAGTGGCTTTCGCTGGCCGAGATCAGCAGGCTCAGCTCGTCGGCTCCGGCGCCGCGGTCGAGATCGTCGAGGGCGCGCTGGACAGCTTTCGGGTTCGGGCAGGTCGCTTTGAACGCCACCCCCGGCTGGCGCGGCAGCTCGGCGAGTACTTCGCTCGCGTCGGCGAAGCCGGGAACCCGTTGCGGGTGGCTGTAGCTGGTTGCCTCGATCCGTTTGAACCCGGCTTCGGTGAACGACTTCAGCAGCTCCAGCTTGGTGGCGGTGGGCACGAACACCGGTTCGTGCTGTAAGCCGTCGCGGGCGAAGCATTCGCAGATCGTGACCGCGTCTGCCATCGAGAGCCCTCCTCGTCTCGTGGGAGAGCCCAGCATGGGCGAATGTGTTGATAAAGTCAACAGAGATGTTCAGGTCGAGGTCGGTTGCCCGTCGTCGGTGCGGTCGCGCTCCCGGCGCTCCAGCTCCAGTGCCATGTCCGCCAGCTTGTCGATCGCGCTCAGCAGCACGTTGCGTTCCTCGGGTGACAGGATGTTCAGGAACTCCGCATCTCTTTCGTTCGCCGCGGCGATCAGCCCGCGGTAGGTCTCGGTGCCGGCCTCAGTAAGCGCCAGCTGCGAGGTGCGGCCCGAACCTGCGGTCCGGTTGATCAGGCCGCGTTCGGTCAGCTTGCTGACCACCCGGCTGATCTGCGCCTTGTCCAGGCTGGCGCGGCGGGCAAGCCGGTTGAGCGTGAGCGTCGGATCGGCTCCGATCAGCGCGATGGCCCGCCACTCGCCCAGGCTCACGTCGAACTCGCGGCGAAACCGCAGCGCGGCGCTGCGCGACAACGCCGATGAGGCGCGCGAGAGCCGGTATGACAGCAGTTCTGAGATCGGCACGAGGTCCTTGCCATCGGCGCGGTAGTTCATACCGGGAGTTTAGTCGAACCGGAACATCTGTTGACAACCTCAACAGGTCGGGTTGAGACTCTGCGCCATCGCCTGGGCGAACCAGTCAGTGACAAAGGAGTCCCCATCGTGGCTGAATCCGTACCCCCCGTCGGGCCATCCGGCCGAGCGGTCATGGACACCGCGGCTGTCGACCGTGACGCGACCTACCGCAAGATCGCATGGCGGGTGATGCCGCTGCTGGTCGTCTGCTACGTCGTCAGCTTCATCGATCGCACGAACATCGGCATCGCGCAGGAGGGTTTGAAACGGGATCTGGGCTTCGGGCCCGCGGTGTACGGGCTCGGCGTGACCCTGTTCTTCGTCGGTTTCATCCTCTTCGAGGTGCCCAGCAACGCCCTCCTGAGCAGGATCGGTGCGCGCAAGACGCTGGTGCGGATCATGATCACTTGGGGCGTGGTCACGAGCGCCACCATGTTCGTGCACAACGAGTGGATGTTCTACCTGGCGCGGTTCCTGCTCGGCGTGGCGGAGGCTGGTTTCTTCCCCGGTGCGCTGTATTTCCTGTCGCGCTGGTTCCCGTCGGCCCGCCGCACGCGGATGACGGCGATCTTCTTCGTCGGCGTGCCCGTTTCCGGAATGCTCGGTTCGGTGGTATCCGGCGGGGTGATGCACATCTTCGGCGGCTTTGCTGGGCTGGCGGACTGGCAGTGGCTGTTCCTGATCGAAGGCCTTCCGCCGATCCTGCTCGCGGTGGCTGTGCTGTGCTGGCTGGTCGACGAGCCAGGGCGTGCGAAATGGCTGACCCCCGCGCAGCGGGCCGCGGTCCAGGCCGACCTCGAAGCCGACCAGCAGCGCAAGAGCGGCGCGGAAACCGGCCTCGGCCACGTTGGCCTGTTCGGGGCGTTGCGCGACAAGAAGGTCTGGATTCTGGGTCTGTGCGCCTGCGGCGCCTACACGCTGGCCAACGCGGTGTCGTTCTGGACGCCTCGGATCATCGCGGAAGCGGGTGTCGGCAACGTGCTCGACCTCGGCCTGTTCTCCGCGGTGCCGCCGCTGCTGGGAGTGTTGGTCATGCTGGTCGTCGGACGGCACTCCGACCGGACGCTGGAACGGCGCTGGCACGCGGCCACGAGCTGGCTGATCGCCGCCGCGGCCCTGGTCGCGATCTCGTTCACCGGTCACAACGTGCTACTGGTGGTCGTGTTGCTGGCGGTGCTGGCCGCTGCGCACTACTCGGGGCTGACGGTTTTCTACTCGATCCCGTCGATCTATCTGTCGGATCGGGCGGCGGTCACTGGTATCGCCGTGGTCACGTCGATGGGATCCTTCGCCGCCGCAGCGTCCCCATCGCTCCTCGGGTTCATCCAGGCCGCCACGGGCAGCCTCGCATTGGGCCTTCAGGTAAGTGCCCTGATCGTGCTGCTGGCCGTCGCGCTGCTGCTGATCGGCGTAAAAGCCTCCGATCTCAAGGAATCTTGATCGCTCACGATCACTGACCACATCGGAACGGTTCGTCTGGCCGATCTGGTGGTCCTGGACGGCGACCCGCTGGCCGACATCGCCAACCTCGCCGACCCCGAGCACATCCGCCACGTCGTCCAGCACGGTGCTCTGGTGTGAGCCGTGATGACGATCCGTAGCTGAAGCCCGGCTCCGTCACCCGGGGTTGGCGCAATTTCGCGAGAAATGTGCCTTCACCCGGGTGACGGTCGATTTCTCGCGAAATTGCGCCGCGTCGGGACTCAGCCGAGCACCGGGTCCCAGGACGATGCCAGGCGGGCCAGCGCGGTGCCGAGGCCGTTGGGACCGCGGAGGACGCTCGGTGCCGGGGCGAGCGGGACGTTGTGGCGCAGCTCGGAGTCGGAGTACCGCCGGCATTCCTGGTGCCAGTTCAGGATCCCCGCCATCCAGTCCTGCAGTTCGGAAGCGTAGCGTTCCAGCGCCGCGCGGGACTCGGCATCCAGGTCGTACTCGTCGAACAACGCCGGCAGCTCGACTTCCACGGTGCGCTGGAACTGCTGCATCCGCGCGGTCATCAGCTCGTGCACGACGTCGAATGCCCGATCCTGGTCGCAGTCCAGGAAGTTCTGCACCACCAGCACCGCGTTGTGCACCTCGCCCTCGTACTCGATCTCCTTGCGGTACGAGAAGACGTCGTTGAGCAGCGTCGCGTAGTCGGTCGCCGCGTTCTCCATGCTGCGGATCGTGCGGGTCCGGTAGATCTCCGACGGCACCGCCTGCTTGTGGGAGAAGCGGGACAGGCTCATGGTGAGGTCCGAGCCGAAGGTTCGGCGCCGCATCTCGATGTAGTCGATCGGGTCCGGAATCCGGTTCTGGCGGTGGTTGTCCAGCTCCCAGAGCCAGGAGTCGAGCATGACTTCCAGTGTCTTCCGGAAGGTCCGCCGCGCGTCGAGCGACATCGGGCCGGTGGTTCGCTCCCACAGGTCGGCCAGGCCGCGCTCCATCATGTTAACCGGGATGATCGGGCTGGTGCCCTCGACGGGCATCAGCTCCTCCAGCCGGGCGTTGAGCGCCTTCGCCCCCGCGATGTCGCCGGTGCGGCCGAAGACCCGCGGGTAGTAGTCGTCGCCGTAGGTGCCCCACGTCAGCCAGGCCGAGGAAAGGTCGAGTTCCTCGACGGTGGCGTCCGGGTCGAGCCCGGCGGAGCAGTGCGGGAGGTCGTTGGCCCGCAGCATCTGCTCGTTCCAGATCAGCGGCACCTCGTCGAACATCCCCACGGCGCGGGCCCATTCGACGGTGTGCTCCCGCGAGACGTCGAGGTGCGGGCACATCGAAACCGCGTACGGCAGGTAGATCTCCCGCCGCCGGATCTCGCCCACCGGCTGGAACGGAACGTGGGTGAAGCTGCGCAATCGTTGCGGCGCGGTCGAAATCAGCGACGAGACGATGCGCGCCGCCGAGGTGCCCAGCCCCGTCGGCCCGGCCAGCACGGTCGGCGTGGCGGAGCCGTCCGGATAGCGGCCGGAGCGCACGTGCCACTCGTGCCCGCCGGACTGCCAGTCCTGCAGGCCCTTCACGTAGCCGAGCACCGCCAGCCGTCCGGCCGGGTCGATGCCGTGCTCGTCGAGCAGTCGCGGCACCTCCGTCACCGCGGTGTGCTCGAACTGGTGCAGCCGGGAGGTGAGCAGGTCGTTGACCGCGTCCGCGGCTTCCTGCGTCGTGCAGCCGAGGAACTTCTCGAAGACCAGCACGCCGTTGCTCAACTCGCCCTCGTCCTGCACCTCGCGCTCGTAGGAGAACAGGTCGTTGCGCAGGTGCACGGCGTCGGAGAAGGTGTCGCGCAGCACCTCCATCGGGCGGGTCGCGGCGATCTCGGCCGGAACCTCCGCGCCGACGGCGTGCTCAACCAGGTTCGCCGACCACGGCGCGCCGCCCACCTTGCGGCGCATCTCCACGTACTCGATGGGATTGGACAGCCGGGCCTCGCTGATGTTGGCCAGTTCCCAAAGCGATTCGTCCAGCAGGTGCTTGGTGTTCTCGGCGAACCGCCGCCGCCAGTCCGGGCTCATCGCCGGTACCGTGCGGGCCCACAGGTCGGCCAGGCCGCGCTCCACCGGGTTCGTCGGTTCCGCCGTGATCGGGCCTTCGACCGGTATGAAAGCGGGCAGCCGTTCGAGGTGCTCGCGCGCCCCGGCCAGGTCCGGATTCCGCTTGTAGAGCTCGACGAAGTGGTCGTCGAAGTAGAACACCCACACGTACCAGTCAGTGATCAGGTCCAGCTCCGTACCGTCCGCGTCCGGATGCGTGTACGCGCACAGCAGCGCGTAGTCGTGGCGGTCGAAGTCCGCTTCGTCCCAGATCGGCTTGCCTTCTTGCGGCACGTCGATCATGTCCATCCCGTAGGCCCACGCCTTGCTGTGCTCGCGCGCCCGTCCGAGGTTCGGGTTCAGCCGCGCCGGGTAGGACAGGTAGAAATCCGGCAGTCGAAAGGGCTGCATTGGTTCGCGCACCTGACCTCTCTGCGATGGTCGCCGACCCTGGGCACGAAACCAGCGAAGGCCGCGACGGCCAATGCCCGCGGAACGGGTTGTACACGATCGGGATTCGGGATCGCCCGACCAGCCCAGCGCGGCGCTGCGGTGGGTCACCCTTCCGCCGTTTTATAAACGGCGGAAGCCGCTTGCGGTGTGAGATCCAGCTTGCATCGCCGCGGATTCTCAACAGTGTCCTGGGGACACCCCGCACCCGGGTTATCTCGCGAGGACAGCCCTGACGTCGTGAATTGGCATTCATGATGTCGGGATCCCACAGCGAGAAGGCCGCTGAGCCCCAATCCACCGATGATCTTGGGTAACGGTTCGGTGGCGAGAGCACGAGATGCCCTTCTGACCTGGGATGATTGATCTTGCGTAGGGATCGATCAACATGGATTGGAAGGGCATCTCGCAGGTGCGATCTTCTCATAGTGCGGCGCGGGTGAGCGCGGTGTTCGACGATGCGAATCTGGTGGCTTCGGCGGGGCTGGTTCCGGTGATGCGGTTGGCCGAACGCGTCGGGTTGTCCGAGCTTGTCGCCGAGGGTGTCCGGGTTCCCGGTTCGGAGGGTGCGAATGCGGATGCGAAGGTGGGCTCGATCGTGGCCGGGATGCTCACCGGCGCCGACAGCATTGATGATCTCGATGTGATCCGGCATGGGGCGATGCCGAAGTTGTTCGGCGGGATCCGGGCACCGTCCACTGTGGGCACGTTTCTGCGTGCTTTGACGTGGGGGCATGCCCGGCAGGTGGAGTCGGCCGCGCGGGAGTGCCTGGTGGGCATGGCCCGGCAGACTCCGGTGCTGGCCGGCGCCGCTGAGAGGACGTTCATCGATGCTGATTCCACCCTGGGCAGGGTGTTCGGCCACGCGAAGCAGGGTGCGGCGTTCGGGCACACCAAGATCGGCGGTCACAATGTGCGGCTGCGGGGTTACCACCCGCTGCTGACCACGCTGTCCACGCCCCGATCGGCGCCGGTGGTTGCCGCCACGAGGATGCGTGGCGGCAACGCCGGCTCGGCGCGGGGTGCGGCGTCGTTGGTCACCGAGACGATCAACCTTGCACGGCGGTGCGGCGCCGGGCCGGGCCGGATGCTGTTTCGCGGTGATTCCGCCTTCTACGTAGGCGAAGTCGTCTCCGCCTGCCGGGCGCAAGGTGTGGAGGTGTCGATCACGGTGGCGCAGTATCCGAACGTGCAGCGCGCGATCGCCGGCATCGCCGAGGACGCGTGGACGGCGATCAAGTATCCCCAGGCCGTCTGGGACGAGGCCAGCCAGTCCTGGGTCAGTGACGCCGAGATCGCGGAAACCGAATTCACCGCCTTCGCCAGCGATAAAGCCCATCGGGTGGCTGGTCGGTTGATCGTGCGCCGGGTCAAAGACAAAAACCACGCTGATGCCCTGTTTCCCGTCTGGCGGTATCACGCCTGCTTCACCACCAGCAGCCAGCCGCTGGTCGAGGCGGAGAAAACCCACCGTGCGCACGCGATCATCGAACATGTCAACGACGACCTCAAACACGGCCCGCTGGCCCACATCCCATCCGGGGTCTTCAGCGCCAACGCCGCCTGGCTGACGCTGGCCGCCCTGACCCACAACCTGCTGCGCGCCGCAGGCAGTCTGACCAGTGCTTTCCACGCCAAAGCCCGCGCCGCGACCCTGCGCCGCACACTGATCAACATCCCGGCACGGGTGGCCCGACGAGCCCGCTCGATCACACTGCACCTCCCGGAAAACTGGCCCCGCCAACACGACTGGCACCACCTGTTCCACACCACCCACGCCCCACCCGAAACAGCCTGATCACCCTCCCCCAACCCGCCCGCAAGGGCCCAACCCAGGAACCATGGAAAAGCTGGGCAGACCAGCGGATTCCGCACGTCCACACCCCACCACAATGATCAACAAAGGAAACCAAGATCACTTCAAACCCGCCTCGGTGGATTGGGGCTGAGGTTCCGTCACCCGCACCGCTGCGCAAAACACGCAGGTTTCATTCTCTAACGCTCGTGCACGAGCACGCCGTCGACCATCGTCAGGTCCACCCGGCACCGCCCGATTTCCTCTGGTGGCAACGAGAACGGGTCTCGGTCGAGCACGACGAGATCGGCGGCCTTGCCCACTTCGACGGTGCCGGTGTCGCCGTCCACGTGGTTCACCCAGGCACTGCCCGCGGTGTACGCGGCGAGCGCATCCACCAGGTCCAGTGCTTGTTCCGGCAAGAACGGCGCATCGTCGGTGCCGGGTTCGCGCCGGTTGACCGCAACGTGCACCGCCTGCATCGGATCGGCGTCGGAGACCGGCCAGTCGCTGCCGGCGGCGAGCACCGCTCCGGCGGCGCGCAGCGACCGGAACGGGTACTGCCAACCGGCTCGCCGGTGTCCCAGGTGCGGCACGGTCAGCTCGGTCATGGCGGCGTCGTTGACCGCCCAGCGGGGCTGGATCGTCGCGGTGACGCCGAGTTCGTGGAACCGCGGGACATCGCTTGGGTGCACCACCTGCACGTGGGCGATCTGGTGGCGCAGGTCCCGGCCGGTGGTGGCCGCGGCCAGCGCGTCCAGCACGTCGCGCACCGCTTGGTCGCCGATGGCGTGGAAGTGCAGCTGGAAGCCGTCGGAGGCGAGCTCGGGCACCACGGCCGAGAGGACATCGGGGTCCACGAAGGACATGCCGCGGCCGTGGTTGCCGAGGTAGGGCAGCTGCAGCGCGGCGGTGAAGCTCTCGCACACCCCGTCCTGCATGATCTTCACCGCGTCTGCGCGGAACCGCCGCCCGCGCGCCCGCCTGCGCCGCTGGCGGAGCTCCTCGATCTGTTCCCTGCCGCGAGCGCGGTCCCACCACAGCGCGCCGCGGACCTTGCCGGTCAGCAGGCTCTGCCGGTCGGCGCTCAGGTATGTCTCCAGCGGGTCGTCGTAGCCGAGGTACGGGCCGATGATCGCGTCGTGCCAGGACGTCACCCCGCACGAATGCAGGTAGCGCTGCCCCTCCAGCAGCCCCGCGAGGTACTCCTGGGCGCCGGCCGGCGGCAGCACGTGCTCGACCAGGCGGGTGGCGCCCTCGTGCAGGGTCCCGGCGGGTTCGCCGGCGGCGTCGCGTTCGATCCGGCCGTCCGGCGGATCCGGGGTGTCCCGGTCGATCCCGGCCAGCCGCAGCGCCGCGGAATTCACCCACGCGCCGTGGTGATCACGGTTGAGCAGGTACGCCGGACGGTCGCCGGTCACGGCGTCCAGGGCGTCGCGGTCGGGCGTGCCGTGCGGGAACTGCCCCGTGTCCCAGCCGCCGCCGAGCACCCAGCCCGCATCCGGCCGGAACTCGGCGATGAGCCGCAGGCAGTCGGCGGCGTCGAGGCATTCGGTGAGGTCGCAGCGCAGCCGCTCGATGCCGCCGTACACCGGGTGCACGTGCGCGTCGTGGAAACCGGGCAGCAGCAGCCGGCCGCCGAGGTCGATCACCTCGGTCGACGGGGTCAACCGGGCTCGTACGGCGGCGTCCCCGACGGCCGCGATCCGGCCGCCGCGCACCGTGACGGCGTCGGTGAACGAGCGCGCGGCGTCCATTGTGGCCACCGGCCCGCCCATGAAGGCCACCTCGCGCATGCCGAGATTGTCGCAGCATCACGCCGAGAAGCAGCCCGTCTTCGGCGAACCAGAAGTCCGGCTCGCCGCGCCACTCCGCCCGGAGGCGTCCCCTCAGCGCGCGAGGCGCTGTCGATCTCGCGCGAAATCGCGCCGAGCGCAGCGGGCTGTCAGCGGCCGTCGCCGGTGATGACCGCGACGGCCTGCTCGCGGGCGGACTCGTCGACCTCGGGGATCTGGAAGCTGCGGCTGCGGATGTGGGCCACCAGCTCCGCCTCCGGCGCGACGCCGTGCTGGCGCAGGTAGTAGCCGACCGCGCCGGGCCAGATCCAGCTGCCGTCGGTGTGGAAGGTCATCGGCACCGCCGGGCTGCGGTTCGGATCCAGCCGGTCGGTGTCGTAGCTGCGCGCGGCCAGCACGACCGGGGCCCGCTCCAGGTACTCCGCCACCTGGTCGAGTTCGGCCGGGTCGAGCCCCGGCCGCTCGGTGATCGGCCGTCCGCCGTCGTCGAAGACCTCCGCGGTGCGCAGCCCCGGCCCAGTGCTCGGCGGCGCCAGCCAGTCCGGCGTGGCCGCCGGGGGGCGCGGGTAGCGGCGCAGCTCCTCGGCGAAGGCTTCGGGTGGGGGAGCGACGCGCCAGTTCGGCTCGTAGTCGCCGTTGAAGTCGACGGTGTAGCTACCCGGTCGCTGCAGCCGGTAGAGCGCGCTGATCCAGGTGCCGCGGTCGGGCTGGTACATGCCGTGGCGCAGCTGCACGAACAGACCAGCGACTTCGGTGGGCACGGCCAGCGGAACGACCGTGCCGTTGGGGGCGATCAGTTGCGCGACGAGTTCGTGGTGGTCGCCGAGTTCGCGGTATTCGACGGTGGCTTGCTGCCAGCCGGGAGGGAGGGAGCGCACGATGACGCGGCCGATCTCCTGGATCAGCTGCTGCTGCGAGACCTCGTCCAGCGATCCCGGTCGGTCATGGGGTCCCGGTTGGCTCATGCCTGCATCCTCCCAGTCGCGCGGGAACCGTGGGAGCCGTTTCGGCCAAGTTCCGGTCTGGTTCGCGCGGCACCGTCGTACGTCGTGACCGGAAGCTTAAGACCCCGTCCGGGTGATCGTCGCGGCCCAGTTGATCACGTTTCGCAACAACTTGTGACCCCCCGAACTCCCAGGTAACTGGGGGACACGCACCCGTTCCGATGACGTAACGAGAGCGCTGAGCGCAGATTGTTGACAATCCGACGAGGTCCCGTTTAATTTCGAGCCATTCCAGCCGGACGCGGGAGGTGTGCTATGCGAACCGAGTCTTATCGCAACCCCAGTCCGGCTCGTTGGTTGTCTTCTTCCTCGCTTTGGCTGCGACATCACTGACCGAAGTCTTCGGCAGTGCCGGTGACGGACGCGGGTGCCCCGCGGGTCGCCGCAACATCGATCACTGATGGATCCCGGGCGTGCGCGCCCGTGTCAGGTATGCGCTCTGAGAGGAGGTTCGGCCCGTGGCACTCGTCGACCGCGACCCGCTGATGAGGGTGATCTGGACGGACTCGGTGACCGGCTGCAACGGTTACTTGGTCGTGCACAGCTTGGTGTCCGGTCTCGCCACCGGCGGGACTCGGATGCGTGCCGGCTGCACGCTGTCCGAGGTGGAGGCACTGGCCCGAGGCATGGCGCGCAAGACTGCCGTGTTCGACCTGCCGGTCGGCGGCGCGAAGGGCGGCATCGACTGCGATCCGAAGGATCCCGCCGCCCGCGGCGTGCTGAGCCGTTTCGTTCAGGCGATGCGACCGTGGCTCGATGCGCACTGGGTGACGGCCGAGGACCTCGGGGTGCCGCAGCACTTGATCGACGAGGTGTTCGCCGAGGTCGGGCTGCACCAGTCCTACCACGCGGCGATCCGCCGGGCGCCGGACGCGGAGCGCACGCTTCGCCGGGTTCGCGCCGGGCTCAACGCGCCGGTGCCGGGCGGACTGCTCCTCGGCGACGTGGTCGGCGGCTACGGCGTCGCGCAGAGCTGCCTGGGCGTCGTGCACGCCCGCGGCTGGGCGCAGCAGGAGACCACAGTGGCCGTGCAGGGCGTCGGCACGATGGGCGGCGGCGCGGCCTACTACCTGCACGAGGCGGGGCTCAAGGTCGTCGCGCTGGCCGACGCGGCGGGCACCCTGTTCCACCCGGACGGGCTGGATGTCCCAGCGCTGCTGGAAACCCGCGACCGCTTCGGCGAGATCGACCGGGCCCAGGTGCCGCCGGACGTCCAGCGGCTGCCGCGCGAAGCCGTCCTCTCCGCCGAGGTGGACGTGCTGATCCCGGCCGCGGTCTCGTTCACGATCAAGGCGCCGCAGGTGCCGGAGATCGCCGCGAAGGTGATCATCGAGGCGGCCAACACCCCGGTCACCTCGGACGCAGAGGAAATGCTCGCGACACGCGGCATTCCGGTGATCCCGGACTTCGTCGCCAACGCCGGCGCGGTGGCTTGGGCGTGGTGGTTGCTGCTCGGGCGGGTCGACGCCGATCCGGTGCTCTCGTTCCAGGTGTTGCGCGAGGAGATGCTGGCCAAGATCCCGCCGCTGCTGGCGGCCTGGGACACCGAGGGGCACACGCCGCGGACCGCAGCACTGCTGCTCGCCGAGCACCGGAACGAGGAGAATCGGGCCGCTGAGGCGGCTGGTCGCGGGCTGCTGAGCATCCCCTGACGACAGCGGTTTCGAGGTGCTGCGGCTGCGGGTTGGCTCGTTGCTCACACGGGGCAATCGATGTGTGACAACCCGCAGTCGGAGTGCTAGCTTTGCGGTGGTTGCAGTTTTGGTCCCAGCAGTACTGGAAAGTGCCTGCCAGAACGCAGGCACTTTTTTTGTGCCGTGGTGCTCCGCAGCAGCGTTGGGCACCGGGTGACCAGCTCGGCGACCGGGGGTCTGCGCAGTGTCGACCCTGGCCAGCAGAATCAGGAGAAACAAGGAATGGCTACCGGTAAGGTGAAGTGGTTCAACGCGGAGAAGGGCTACGGGTTCATCACCCCCGACGGCGGTGACGCTGACGTCTTCGCCCACTACTCCGCGATCCAATCCACCGGTTTCCGCACGCTGGAGGAAGAGCAGCGGGTGGAGTTCGAGATCGCTCAGGGGCCGAAGGGTCCGCAGGCCGCGGACATCCGCGTGATCTGAACCAGGTCGTGCCGGACAGGCATGACGACGCATCGGAGAGAGCTCTGATGCCGCCTCCGATGGGCGGCAGATCCGGGCCGCCTGCGGTGCCGGTCTGCCGCCGAGGAGGACAACCCTTTTCACTCATTAAGGGGTACGTCGCCGGGGTACGCTTCCAGCCCGCTGACGTTTAACCCGGTGCGAGGTCGAAGTGCCCCTGCGTGTGGTTGTCGCCGGTGCGACCGGCGTGGTCGGGAGAACACTGCTTCCGCTGCTGCGGGACCGCGGTCATCACGTGACCGCGCTCGTCCGCCACGCGGACCGGCTGGACGGCGCGGCTACGGCCGACGACGTCGCAGTCGCCGACCTGTTGGATTCGGCCGGATTGCGCCGGGAATTGCGCCGCGTCGAGCCGGACGTGGTCATCGACCAGACGTCCGGCTTCGGAAGAGCCGACCTGGACGAGGGCTTGCGCCGCACCGCGCAGTTGCGCGAGCGCGGGTCCCGGAATCTGGTCGAGGCCGCCGTCGAGGTGGGCGCGCGGCGCATCATCGGTCAGAGCATGACCGCCGCCTACCGCCCGCACGGGCACGACGTGCTGGACGAGGAATCACCACTGTGGACAGACGCGCCGGGCTGCTGGGGCGACGCGGTCCGAGCCCTTGCGGCGATAGAAGAAGCGGTGCTGACCTGTCCGGACATCGAGGGCGTCGCGCTGCGCTACGGCGCGCTGTACGGCCCGAGCACCCACTACGCGCCGGGCGGGACGATCCACGCGCGGGTCTGCGGCAGCGCGCTACCGCTGGTGGACGATGGCGTCGGCCTGACGTCGTTCACCCACGTCGACGACGCGGCCGGGGCGGTGCTCGCGTTGGTCACCGGCGGTGAGCCAGGCACCTACAATGTCGTGGACAACGAGCCGGCCGAATCGATGGAATGGTTACCGGCCTACGCGCGGATGGCGGGCGGCCCGGCCCCGGTTTCGCTGACCATGGACCAGGCCAGGGCGCAGCTGGACTGGTTGACCGTGCACCAGCTGACCGAGCAGCGCGGTGCCACCAACTTCCGATTACGCGAAACGCTGGGCTGGCGGCCGATGTGGCCGAGCTGGCGTGAGGGATTTGCCGCCTTGTTCGGCCTTTGGTCCGGCTAGTCGCGGGTGAACTGCGGCGCCGCTCGGCGGGTCCATGATCGTTCCAGCGCGAGCAAGCGCGCACACTGCGGTCCGGGGGCTGGGAGATCCGCGCTGGCACGGGTTAGGTTCAGAAGTAAGATCATGTCCCCCGAGGCCGGAGACGAGAGCAGCCGATGACCGCCACTGACGTGCACCCGCTGCGGGAGCTGTTGCCGGAAGGCCGCGTGTTCGACGACGTCGACGTGCTGGAGGCCCACCGCAGGGACCGGGCCACCTTCTGCCCGGCCGGAAAACCATCGGTGCTGGTCCGCGCGCGGTCCACTGAGGACGTCGCGACGACGCTGAAGTGGGCGCACGAGAACCGGGTTCCGGTGGTGCCGCAGGGCGCACGCTCCGGGCTGTCCGGCGCGGCCAACGCCATCGACGGCTGCATCCTGCTCTCGCTGGATAAGATGGACCAGATCGTCGAGATCGACACCGACGAGCAGATCGCCGTCGTGCAGCCCGGCGTTGTCAACGGCGTGTTCGCGGCGAAGGTCGCCGAGCACGGGCTGTTCTACCCGCCCGACCCGGGTTCCCGCAGCATCTCGACCATCGGTGGCAACGTGGCCACCAACGCCGGGGGTATGTGCTGCGTGAAGTACGGCGTGACCGGCGACTTCGTGCGCGGCCTGGAGGTGGTGCTCGCCGACGGCCGGGTGATGCGCACCGGCCGCCGCACCGCCAAGGGCGTCGCCGGCTACGACCTGACCCGGCTGATGGTCGGCTCCGAGGGAACCCTCGGCGTGGTCACCGAGGTCACCGTCGCGCTGCGGCCGGCCGCAGCGCAGCCGCTGACCGCGGTCGCGTTCTTCCCGACGATCGCCGACGCGGCCCGCACCGTCGCCGGATACCTGGGGGAGGGCTACCGGCCGTCGGTGCTGGAGTTCATGGACGCCCCGACGGTGCGCGCGGTGCAGCGCATCGCAGACCTCGGCTTCCCGGACGGCGTGGCAGGAATGCTTCTCGTGCAGTCCGACCGCGGCGAGGCCGCTCCGGCCGACCTGGCGGCCTTCGAGCGCGTGGCTCGTTCCTTCGCCGCCACCGAGGTGGTCGTCGCGGACGACCCGGCCGAGGGCGAGCTGCTGATGCGGGCCCGGCGGCTGGTCGGGGACGCCCACGAGAAGCTCGGCCTGTCGCTGCTGGTCGACGACGTGTGCGTGCCCCGGCGGCGGCTGGTGGACCTGGTCGAGGGACTGGGGAGGATCGCGGAGCAGCACCGGGTGCAGGTGCTGTGCGCCGGGCATGCCGGCGACGGCAACATGCATCCGGTCGTCGCCTTCGATGCCGACGCCCCGGACGAGGCGGTCCGCGCGCAGCACGCGTTCGACGCGATCATGGAACTGGGGCTGGAGCTCGGCGGCACCATCACCGGTGAGCACGGCGTCGGCCACCTCAAGCGGCGCTGGCTGGGCGAGGAGCTCGACGACGCGGGCCTGTGGACCCAGCGAACGATCAAGAACGCCCTCGACCCCCACGGCATCCTCAACCCCGGCCGAGTCCTCCCCGACCCGGTCTGAGGCGATTTCAATCGGAAATCAGCGCGCCGATTCGCATTGAGCCCACCCTGGCCGATCCGCAGCCGCGATGCTGGAAGCCCCATCGGTACGGGGCTGTCGCAAGCGGCGTAGCCGCCTTTGCCTACCTCGCAACTGGCACCGCCGCGGGTTCTCAGCGGTCTTCTCGACGGCGTCGAAGCCCGAGTCGCATACCACACTGCCCCAACTGCCAACCCTGATCCGCCCAGCGCGCAGGTGCGGACAATTTCGCGAGAAATCGCACCGCCCCCTGATGAACCGACCCACCACGTTCCGTGATCACCCCGCGCCGTGCCGTGGGGCGGGGTGCAATTTCGCGAGAAATCGACGTTCACCCGGGTGACGGTCAATTTCTCGCGAAATTGCGCCGACCCACCCGGCGCCAACCCCGGCTGGCGGGGCTGGCTTCAGTGCTCGGCGGCGGCACTGCGGGCGTCGGCGAGGCTCCGCAGGATCGGGTAGACCAGCACGATGCCGACCGGAAGGACAGCCCGGACGCGTGGTCCTACGTGTGTCCGGGCTCCCACAGCCGAGAAGGCCTCTGAGGTTCCGCTACCCGCACCGCTACGCAAGAAGAGGTTGGAGAACGCTCACTGGAATCGCCGGTGGACCGGTCAGTCGTGGTCGTAGGAGTCGTCCACCGGGACCGGGCGGTGCTGGTCGGCGAGGTCCGCGGGGTCGGCGTCGAGGGGGACCTCGATCGGTTCCGGCTCTTCCTCGTCGGGCACTTCCTCGGCTTGGCGCGCCTGTTCGGCGGCGTCGGCTTCCGGGGTTTCGGGGTCCATCGATTCCTCCAGTCGGTTGCTGGTCGGATCAACCGCAACGGTAACGAGCCCGGCCGCGCGGCGCGCGGCTCACGGCGACAACCGCCGCGAGCTGGTCGCCCAGGTCGTGCAGCCGGGGGAGGCCCTCCAAGCGGCGCAGCCATGACTGCGGCCAGCCAGCGGCGCCGCGCATGGCCCCGGCGAGCGCCGCCGCCATGCTGGCGATGGTGTCGGTGTCGCCGCTGGCCCGGATGCACTGCCGCACGACGTCGACCGGGCTTTCGGCGTGGCCGAGGAACGCCCACAGCGCCAGCGGCACCGAATGCGTGGCCCGCACGTCGTTGCCGAGCTCCTCGGCGGCGCGGTGCGGGGCCCGGTGCCCAAGCTGTGCGGCGACCGCTTGCAGCCGCCGCACCCACTCCGGTTCGTGGATGACGTGGGCCAGCTTGCCCGGGAAAGATTCCGGGTCGAGCGACCCGCGGGTGTGCAGGGCCAGGTACGCGCTGCAGGCCTGCACCGCCGCGCCTTCCAGCCCGTCGGGGTGGCCATGGGTCACCGATGCCGCGCGGCGGCCCAGTTCCGCGGCGTGGTGGGCGCTTTGCGCGGCCAACGCCACCGGCGCGCAGCGCATCGCGGCGCCGTTGCCGAACGAAGCCTGCCCGCGGAACATCGACACGGCCGCATCCCGCCACGGCACGCCCGAGTTGAGCTGCCCGAACAGGTCCGCCGCCGAGGTGGCGAATCCGCGCCACGGTTCTCGGTTCCAGGCGCAGGCAAGGGCGGCGGCGAGCTCGCCCTCGGCTAGCAGGTGCCCGCCGAGGCGGGCACGCTCCAGCAGGTGTTCGGCCACGGCTATGGTCAGCGCGGTGTCGTCGGTGTAGCGCAGCTGGTGGTTGGAGTACTCGAACTCCCGCAAGGTCAGCTCGCTGGCCGGTGGTTTGCCTTCGAACGGGGCGCCCATGGCGTCGCCGAGTCCGACTCCTGTGAACAACCCGCGGGCGCGGTCGTTCGCCGACGCGGGACCGGTCGAGTTCACCCGCGACCTCCCGAGGACACAGGTTGTTGGTGTCAACGGTACGCCCAGCGCGGGGGAACGGACGTGGTCAACTTCCCGCCTTCCCCTGTATAGGCGCTGCCTCGAACGCGCTTTCAACCTGGGAGAAAATGGTGCCGGCCGTCCTGGGCGCCTTGATCGTCTTGTCCGCAGTGGCAGCCTTGGTCGGCTGGCGGTGGTCCCGTCCGCACGGCGCGGAGCGCACAACCTCGTTGCGGCATCCGGGTTTCTGGCTGCTCGTGGTGTCGGGCGCGATTTACCTGAACCAGGTGTTGTGCACGGTCTACCTGATGCGGGTGTGGCACGGCGCGATCCGGCCTTCATCGCCGCTACTTGCCCAACGGCTGGTTCGATCTGGCCGACGACAACCCGATGATCAAGTGGCTGGCCGAGGTGTGGCCGCGTCTGGAACTGCTGTCGTGGAGCCTGTTGCGCGTGCAGGCATTCTTGGAGCTGCCGTTCGTGGTGCTGGCCTACCTGACGATCTGCCGGTGGTTCTGCTCCGAGGTGTTCCGGCGGGCCGCAGTGTGGCCGGTGGCGGTTTCCTACACGGCGGCCTTCTGCTTGATCGAGTGGTCGCTGCTCAACCCGTACACGCTCGAGGACATCGTGCTCCGAGTCGCGTCCGGGCTGGTGACGCCGTGGTTCGTGGCGCGGCTTTCCGCTGGCCACCGAGAGCGGGCCGATTCGGTGGCGGACCTGGCGGTCTTCGTGGTTTCGGCGGCGGCACTGGGTGTCCTGTTGCCGGCGGTCTACGAGACCGCATTGCTCTACAACCTCGGGCGCCTCACAGCGGCGGCGCCGATGATGGCGGGTGCGGCCGTGGTGCTCGTCATGGCGAGGTTGGTCGCGCGCCGGCTGCCGACCGCTCAGGCCGGGCTCCGGGGATCACGGCGGTCGGCGCGTCGTTGCGCTGGTTCCTGATGTTCTTCTTCGCGCCCGCACTTCCGATCCGCTACGGGATCTCCTTCGGCACCCCCGTGTTGTCGGCAGCAGGAGGCGTGATTCATCATCGCCGCCGCGGTGGTCTGCGGGGTGCACGAGACCGCGCGCGGCGTCGGTGCCGCGGCGGGTCTGGGCCCGCGGAACTCGTCCTCGCGGTGGTGTTGGGCGCGGCGGCCGCTTGCGCCGGATTCCTCGCCGTCGGCGGATATCCCGAAGCCCGGATGCTCGCTGCCGCCGGTGCGTTCCTCGTCCTAGCTAGCGGTGTGCGGTGCTCGACCGGGTTGTTGTCGCCAGGTGAGCGGGACCCAGGGGTCCCGCTCACCCGAGGCGTTCAGCCGATGGATCGGCCCGCGTACTCCGGCGCGGGCTCGGCCAGGGCGGCGAACCGCTCCGCCACAGCCGTCGGGAACGGCGTCGTGCCGCCCTTCTGGCCGTCCACGTGCAGCGCCATGATCTCCTCGGTCGCCACCAAGGCACCGTCAGCCGACATCTCGTGGCAGATGCGAACCTTCTTGGCGCCGGTGCCCACGATGCGGCTGGTCACCACCAGGTCCGAAGCCGACTTGACCTCCCGCAGGTAGCGCACGTGGGCCTCCACCGTGTAAAGCGAGCAGCCCGTGTCGGTGCGGTAGGACGCGTCCAGCCCCATCTGGTCCATCACCGCGTCGGTGGCGAACCCGAACACCAGCACGTAGTAGGCCTCGCTGAGGTGGCCGTTGTAGTCGATCCACTCCGGACGGACCCGCTGCCGGTACTCCCGCAGCCCGGTCACGGCTTGCCGTTCCGCACGCCGTCGATCGCACGCATGACGGCGATCACCGCGAGGTCGCGGTCGGCGACCAGTTCGGCGATGCTGCGGCCGTCGGCGGCCTCCTCACAGCCCTTGACCATGGCGTCGCGCAGCTCGTCGGTGAGCTCCGGCGCCTCCAGCCGGGTCCACGGCGACTTCAGCGACGGGCCGAAGTGGTCCAGCATGTGCGCCATGCCGCCCTCACCACCGGCAAGGTGGAAGGTCAGGCACGGCCCGAGCAGCGGCCAGCGCAGGCCGGGCCCTTCGGTGATCGACGCGTCGATCTGCGCCGGCGTGGCCTCGCCGTTGGCGACCATGTGCAGCGCCTCGCGCCAGATCGCCTCCTGCAGCCGGTTGGCGATGAAGCCCGGCACCTCGCGGTCCATGGTGATCACCGACTTGCCGGCGACCTCGAAGAACTCCGCTGCCCACTGCACCGCCCACGGCTCGGTCCGCTCGCCGCCGACGACCTCGACCAGCGGGATGAGGTATGGCGGGTTGAACGGGTGCCCGACCACGAGCCGCTGCGGCGTCGGGCAGTCCACCTGCATCTCGGTCATGCCGTAGCCGGATGTGGACGACGAGACCACGACGCCCGCCGGGGTCGCCGCGTCGATGTGGGCCAGCAGATCCCGTTTGAGCGCAAGGTCTTCCGGCGCGCTCTCCTGCACGAAGTCGGCCTCGGCGACGGCTTCTTCCAGCGTCGGGGCGATGACGAGGTTGTCGCGGGAGGCGCCGTCGGCCAACCCGAGTTCGATCAGGGCGGGCCACGCGGCGTCGACCAGCCGACGCAGCTTGGCCTCGAAATCCGGGGCCGGGTCCCACGCGGTCACCTGGTAGCCGCGCGCCAGGAAGTGCGCGACCCAGCCGCCGCCGATGACACCGGCACCGATGCACGTGACCCGCCGCACCGCCGCGGGGGAGGGGGTGTTCTCGTTCAACTTGGGAATTCCTTTTCGAGGTCGTCTTCGACGCGGCCGCAGCCGCTCGCGTCGTGGGGCGGGCGATTTCGCGCGAAATCGGCGGTCCGCACGGGGGACGGATGGCGATTTCGCGTGAAATCGCCAGGGCCTACGGAACGTCTGGTGTCAACGCTTCTCGAGGCCGAGCTGTTCGCGGGCCTGGTCCGGGGTGGCGACCCTCATGCCCATGCCCTCGACGATCGTCACCGCGCGTTCGACCAGCTGTCCGTTGGTGGCCTTGACGCCACGGCTCAGGTAGAGGTTGTCCTCCAGGCCGACGCGGACGTTGCCGCCCAGCGCGGCCGTCAGGCCCACCCAGCGCAGCTGGTCGCGGCCGATGGCGAAGCTCGCCCAGTTCGCGCCGGCGGGCAGCATGTTCACCATCGCCTGCAGCAGGCCTGGGTCCGGCGGGGCGCCCCACGGGATGCCCGCGCATAGCTGGAACAGCGGCGGGGCCTCGATCAGCCCCTCCTCGATCAGCTTGGTGGCGAACCACAGGTTGCCGGTGTCGAAGATCTCCAGCTCCGGCTTGACGCCCAGCTCCTGGATCCGCTTGGCGTCGGCGCGCAGCATGTCCGGGGTGGAGATGTAGAGCTGGCTGCCCTCCCCGAAGTTCAGCGAACCGCAGTCCAGCGTGCAGATGTCCGGCAGCAGCTCCTCGACGTGCGGCAGCCGGTCCAGGCCGTTGACCAGGTCGGTGCCGTCCACCGGCTTGAGCGGGTCGTCGACGTCGATGACCAGGTCGCCGCCCATCCCCGCGGTGAGGTTGATGACCACGTCGATGCCGGTCTCCTTGATCCGCTCCACCACCTCGCGGTAGAGCGACACGTCGCGGGAGCCCTGCCCGGTCTCGATGTTGCGGACGTGGATGTGCACCATGGCCGCGCCGGCCGCGGCGGCCTCCACCGCGGACTTGGCGATCTGCTCCGGGGTGACCGGGACGAACTCGCTCTTGCCGGTGGTGTCACCGGCGCCGGTGAGCGCGGCGGTGATGATCACTTCGTTGCCCATCGGGCTCTCCCTTCCGTGGGTGCGGCTGATCGCCCGGGCGCACCGGAATCCGCGCCCGGGTGGGTTCTTTCACTTCAATGCCGGACGATCTCGCGCTCGACGAACTCGCGCAGCACCCGCCGCATCCGCTCCACCGACCGGCCGGGCCGCCCGGCGAGCACCTGGATGCCCAGCCCGTCGATGAGCGCGGTCAGCGTCACGGTGAGCTCTTCCGCGTCGGTGTCGGTGAACACGCCCTGCTGCTGGCCCTGCCGGATGGTGCGGGCGATCGTGTCGTGCCAGCGCGTGTAGGAATCGCTGTGCAGCACCTGGAGATCTGGGTTCAGGGCGCTCTCGGTCCACACCTGCAGCCAGATCGACCACTCCGCGCGCAGCAGGCCCGGCGTGGGCAGCTGGAGCTCCACCAGCCGCAGCAGGCGCTCGTGGGCGTCCTCGATGCTGTGCAGCTCGGCGACCTGCCGGTCGAAGGCCAGCCGCACCGAGTAGCGCAGGGTCTCGGTGAGCAGGTCGTTGCGGCCGGGGAAGTAGTAGTGGATGGTCGCGGCGCTGGTGCCGCAGGCCTTGGCGACGTCGGCGACCCGCACCGAGTGGTAGCCGCGCTCGGCGATCAGCGTCCAGGCGGCGTCGAGGATCTGCTGGTACCGGCCCGCTTCGCGGAGGTCGCCGGGTTCGCGCCCGGGCCGCGCGGTGCGCTGCGGCGCGGCGGCAACCGTCTCGATGTCGTCGCCGCCGTAGATCAGCCAGTGCACCGTGACGCCGGTGAGCTCGGCGATCCGGGTGAGCTCGACCGGGGTGAACCGGCGGGTCCCGGTCAGCGACTTGGAGAGCTTCGTTGGGTCCAGGCCGATCCGCTCGGCGAAGGCACGCTGGCTCCCGGGATACTTGCGCAACACATCGCGCACTCGCTGGCGCAACGCGGCCGTCGTGTCCTCCACGGGACGGAACGCTAACAGCACGTTGCGAGAATCGCAATGAACTGTGCGTGTTGCGATCCCGTCGGGTTGCCGTGGGATGCCTCGCATTTGAGCAACATGCCTAGCCAATCGCGTTAACATGGCCCGTGGCGACGATCGCGCATGGAGTGGGTTGTGATTGATAAGTCAGTCGGTCGCAATGCCGGTGCGAGTCTCGGATGGTGCGAGCGTAGAACGAACGTGCTGAGCTGAACTCGTGAACAGCACCAGGCCGGTGGCGAAGACCGCCGCGGGGCAGGAGAGCGCGCGGCGCTGGCGAGTGCTGGCCATCTGCCTGGTCGCCGGCTTCATGACCCTGCTCGACGTCAGCATCGTCAACGTCGCGCTGCCGTCGATCCAGCAGGGGCTGGACGCGCCGGCGGCGGCGCTGTCGTGGGTGGTCTCCGGCTACGCCCTGACCTTCGGGCTGGTCCTGGTGCCGGCAGGTCGGCTCGGCGACGACCGGGGCCGCAGCCGGATGTTCCTGCTGGCGCTGGCGGCTTTCACGCTGGCCAGCGCACTGGCCGGATTCGCGTTGACCCCGCTGTGGCTGGTCATCGCCCGCCTGCTGCAGGGGGTGGCCGGCGGGTTGCTCAACCCGCAGGTGCTCGGCCTTATGCAGCAGCTGTTCCACGGCCGCGAGCGCGGCAAGGCTTTCGGCCTGTTCGGCGCGGTGGTCGGCATCTCGACGGCGATCGGCCCGCTGCTGGGCGGCCTGATCATCCAGCTCGCCGGGCAGGAGCACGGCTGGCGCTGGGTGTTCTTCGTGAACCTGCCCATCGGTATCGCGGCGGTGCTCTACGGGCTGCGGGTGCTGCCGCGCGACGGCGCGCGCGAACAGTCCCGCAGCCTCGACCTGGTCGGGGTGCTGCTGCTCGGCGGTGGCCTGCTGTGCCTGTTGTTGCCGCTGGTCGAGCAGGAGAGCGGCCATGGCGCGCCGTGGTTCCTGCTGATCGTTGCCGCGGTCCTGCTGGCGCTGTTCGTGGCGTGGGAGTACTGGTACCGGGCGAGGGGGCGCGCGCCGCTGGTGAACCTGCGGCTGCTGAAGATCCGCAGCTACTCGTTCGGCGCAACGCTGGGGCTGCTGTACTTCGCGGGGTTCACCAGCATCTTCTTCGTGCTGGCGGTGTACTTCCAGCGTGGCCTCGGCTATTCGGCGCTGCAGGCCGGGCTGGCGCTGACGCCGTTCGCGGTCGGCTCGGCGGTGGCGTCGGCCGTCGGCGGCCGGATCGTGCACCGGATGGGCCGACGATTGGTGATCATCGGCTTAGCGGCGGCGCTGCTCGGCCTGCTGGCGACGGACCTGCTGCTGGCCACGCATCCGGGAGAGGCGGCCGGAATGGTGACGGCCCTGCCGCTGCTGATCGCCGGAACCGGCAGCGGCCTGGTGATCTCGCCGAACCAGACGGTGACGCTGAGCGAGATCGACGCCGCCCACGGCGGGACGGCGGCGGGAGTCCAGCAGACGGGCCAGCGCATCGGCTCGGCGGTGGGCACGGCGGCGGCCTCGGGCTTGTTCTTCGGCACCCTGACGACGAGCGGCTTCGACACGGCGATCTCGGACGGCCTGATCGTCTCGGTCGGCTTCGTCACGGCCGCCCTGGTCGTAGCCCTCGCCGAGGTCTTACTGGCAAGGCGCACCGTTTCCGCTGCTGAAGACCCGTGAGTCCGTTGGGCAGCTTTATATAGCGGCTGTTCGGGAAGGTGCTGACGTGAAGCGAACGGACCGTTTGTGTCGTCTATCGAGGTGAACAGGCCGTTCGCTGCACACCAACAGCCCGGGATTCACATCAGATGAACGGAGCGAACGGACCGTTTGTGTCGTCTACGAGCCTGTTGCGTTTTCGGCGAAAACGGCTGAACCGAAGTACCAAATCAGTCTCGATCGCCGCCGTTTGTCCGCCAGTGGCCATCTCAGCCGTGATCGATCGATCACGGTCCGTGGTGGGCGTAATTTTGCAACAGGCTCCTACCGAAGTGAACAGGCCGTTCGCTTCACACCGGTTGGCGAGCCATAACCGGACCACTACCGTTGGGGCGGGCAGGAACCGCCCGGCAGGACGAGTTCCCAAACAGCCTCTATAGCACCCGAAAGTACTCACGGGGCCTGATCAGCGGAAACGTCACGCCTTCAAGGAGGTCAGGAAGGAGTTCCAGGCGGCGGTGCCGAAGCTCAGCACGCCGTCGTCGGGAGCCTTGGAGTCCCTGACCCGGACGACGCTGTCGAGTAACCGGACCTCGACGCAGTTGTCGCTGCCGCCGGTGCTGCGGGAGCTCTTGAACCAGTCCGTGTCAGATTGAAGTCGCGACATGGTCAGCCACCTTTCGAGACCTGAGGTTGCAATCTTCCCCGGCTGACCAGCGGAAATGTCAAGGCTTTAAGGAACTCAGGAAAGCGCTCCATGCGGCGGAGTCAAACCTCAACACGCCGTCCTCGGGAGCCTTCGAGTCCCGCACGCAAACGGCGCTGCCGAGCAACTGGACCTCGACGCAGTTGTCACTGCTCGCGGTGCTCCGGGAGCTCTTGAACCAGTCGGTGTTGAGAGGAGTTCGCGACGTCATTCCATGCCCTCCAAGATCTGCTCGATCAACCGCAAGGATGCACGCGCACTGAGCGCCGAGGCCCGGATGTGGTCGAACACACGAGACATGATCGCAATGTCGGTGGTGTCTTGGTAGTAGGTGGAAGGCCCGAACAGCGTCGTCGAGAAGCCGACCGGTGTTCCCCTGTGCCCGAAGCCGAAGACGGTGAGCCCACCGCCCCTCGTTGGGTTCTGGGCATCGTGTCGTAGCACCTGGACGACGAGGTCGTTCCGGCTGTTTGTCAAGTGCAGGATGTGTGCCAACTGCTCCCGCATGACGTCAGGAACGCCGACTTTTGCGTGTAGGACTTCCTCGGACACCACGAAGTGGAGGGACTTCGTGGTGTCATGGTTCAGCGTTCGCGCCTGACGTTCGAGTCGGAACGCAACGCGTTGGCCGCGTTCGGGGTCTTCGGCACCCCACCAAGCTCCGTCGGCCTCGTCGAAGACAGCGTTGATGTAACTGGGAGCTTGCAGAAGCCCTGGAATGATTCCTGATTCGCAGCTCTTGATCTCCGTGGCGCTGGCCTCGAGGTCAGCAAAGCGCTGGAAGGCACCGGGGAGCAGGTCCGTGTAGGTGCGGCCGCGCTGGCGCTTCCGTGCTTGCGCACCGAGGGCTACAACCGTTTCGCGCTCGTCTCCGGATATGCCGTAGAAGTCCAGCAGTTTGACAAGATCTTCTCGGCTCAGCGTGCCCTTGCCGTCTTCCAGCTCGACGATGCGGGAGCGGACCCGGCCGATCGCTTCGGCCGCCGCTTGCTGGGATTTGCCGGATTCTTCGCGGATTCGACGCAGGGCCAGGCCGAGTTGCCGTCGCTCCAGGGTTTGGCGGGCTCGCGCCATCGGCGACCTCCACGATCTCGAAACACCCGATCAGGGACCTGCCCTAAACGCGACGGTCGCCCTAATCTTAAACGCGACGGTCGCGCTTAGCGATTGTATGGTTGCAAGCAGTCACACTAGTCGTCCACTGAGGAAGGTCGGGAGCATGGCCCTGTTTCACTACTCCGGGATATCCATCGACTCGTTCGTTGAGATGGAGGACGAGGTGCCGATGCGGTACGAGATCGATCGACTGAACGATCTCGTGATTCTCTACTGTGGACGCGACAGCGAGTACGTCCTCAGCATCGGCCGGGAGAACCTCGCCGCGCTCATCGGCCTCGGCACCAAGGCGATCGAAGAACTCGCCGCGGCCTGAGGTGCACGATTTGCAGCGGGTGAAGGGCATCATCATTGGCCGGCAAAATCGGTCAAAGTGCCCTTCACCCGGAATCCAGTCGGACGCCGATGGCGGATCGTTCGGACAGGAGTTAGTCGCGGGCGGCGTCCGGAGTGGGGTTGGCCAGGCGGGCGTGGCGGTGGCCGTAGCCGAAGTAGATCACCAGGCCCAGCACCAGCCAGGTCGCGAAGCGCAGCCACGTGATGATGTCCAGGTTGGACATCAGGTACAGGCACGCCAGGGCGGTGATGATCGGTAGCACCGGCGACAGCGGCATCCTGAACGGGCGGTGCAGTTCCGGCTTGCGGCGGCGCAGCACCGGGACCGCGATGGCGACGATGACGAAGCCGGACAGCGCGCCGATGCTGACCATGTCGGCCAGCTCCGAGATCGGGATGAACCCGGCCAGCAGCATGATCACCACTGCGCCGCCGATGGTCATCCGGTGCGGCGTGCCCCACTTCGGGTGCACCTGGGAGAGCTTCGGCGGCAGCAGGCCGTCGCGGCTCATCGCGAAGCCGATGCGGCCGATGGTGACCAGCTCGACCATCATCACCGACGTCAGCCCGGTCACCGCGCCGAGCGCGATCAGCGCCGCCACCCAAGGCTGACCGACGGTCTGGAAGGCCGCCGCCAGCGGGGCCGCCTCGTCGATCTGCCGGTAGTCCACCATTGCGGTGAGCACGACCGCGACCGCGATGTACAGCAGGGTGCACACGATCAGGCTGCCGAGCAGCCCGACGGGCAGGTCGCGCTTCGGGTGCTTGGTCTCCTCGCTGAGGTTGGCCAGCGCCTCGAAGCCGGTGTAGGCGAAGAACACGATCGCCGCCGCGGTGAACATGCCGCCGATGCCGTACATGGACTGCTCCATGCCCAGCGCCGCCTGCAGCAGCGGTTGTTCCAGCACACTCGCGGTGGCTGGCGCGGGCTGGGCGGGCGGGATGAACGGCACGAGGTTGGCGCCCCGGACGAAGAACAGCCCTGCGACGATCACCAGCACGCACACCGCGACCTTGACCACGACCAGCGCGTTGGTCACCCACGACGATTCGCGGATGCCGATCACCGCGATGACGGTGAGGATCGCGATGATCAGGATCGCGCCGACGTTGATCGTCGAGTCCTCGCCGAACCACTGCGGGGGCAGGCCGAGCAGGTTCGAGACGTAGCCCGACCAGCTGCGCGAGACCACCGCCGCGCCGAGCGCGAACTCCAGCAGCAGGTCCCAGCCGATGATCCAGGCGAACAGCTCGCCGAGCGTGGCGTAGCCGTAGGTGTAGGCGCTGCCCGCGGTCGGCACCGCGGAGGCGAGCTCGGCGTAGGCAAACGCGGCTAGCGCCGCGACGATGCCGCCGACCACAAACGACAGCACCACAGAGGGGCCGGCGTGCTCCTTGGCCTCGATCCCGGCGAGCGTGAACACCCCGGTGCCGATGATGATGCCGATGCCGAAGCCGACCAGGTCGCGCCCGGTGAGCCGGCGGATCAGGCCGCTGCGCTCGCCGCGGGTCAGTACGTCCTCGACGGGCATTGTTCGAAAGACGTTCACAAGCTGGCACGGTAGAAGATGCGAGCAGCGGGGCCCAATCGGCATCGCGATGCGTCATCAGATCGGTACGAAAAGTGACCCTGGGTGGTCGGCTGCAGGTTGCCATGCGATCCGTTGGGAGCGAACGGACCGTTCACCTCGATAGGAGCCTGTTGCGTTTTCGGCGAAAACGGCTGAACCGAAGTACCAAATCAGTCTCGATCGCCGCCGTTTGTCCGCCAGTGGCCATCTCAGCCGTGATCGATCGATCACGGTCCGTGGTGGGCGTAATATTGCAACAGGCTCATAGCTTGGGTTTTAACCTTTGGGTGTTGTTGTGGCCCCGGTTGATCATGGGAACAGCCCTTGGGTGATCATGCTTCTGACGAAAGAAGAAGATCAACCAAGGGCTGTCGTGATCAGTGTGCAGGATGACCGCCAGGCGGTCGAGTTCGGGGCTGTGACCGGGTTCCGGGATGGGTTTTACCGGTGTCTGTCGGCTCGGGCGGATGCGTTGTTCGAGCTCTGCGATGCGGTGTCCTGCGGTGAGCGGCCGGTGACCTCGTTGGTGGAGTTGTCGCTGTCGCCGGTGTTCCGGCGGGGGCATGGCGCGTTGTACGACGCGTTGGCGGCCGGGGAGATCGACGCCGCCGGGGTACGGGATGTGCTGGTGGATGGGTTGCCTGCCGCGGCGGACGAGGGACCGCTTCTGTTCACCGCTGATGTGACCGTGTGCCCGCGACCGGATGCGGAGTGCTCGGCGGATCGCGGTCACTGTCATACGTCGTGTCGCTGTGACGGTGACCGTAAGACGATCCCTGGCTGGAACTATGCGTGGCTTGCGGGCATCCAGTGGGGTCGTTCGTCGTGGGTGTCGCCGGTGGATGCGGTCCGGATGGATCCCGACGATGATCTCGTGGCGGTGACCGCCGCCCAGATCCGGGAGTTGGCTACTCGTCTGCGCGCCGCCGGGCGCACGGGTGGAGCGGGCCGCCTTCCACCGATGGTGGTGATGGACTCTGGTTATCCGGCTACCGCGATGACCGACGCGGTGTCTGATGTGGACGTGCAACTGCTGATCCGTCTCGACCGTGACGATCGGGTGTTTCACCGCCCACCGCCGCCGCGGGTGCCTGGCAGGACCGGGCGGCCACCGAAATACGGCGCCCGCTTCGAGTGCGCCAGCCCCACCAGTTGGCACACCCCGGACGCCACGCTGACCGTGGACACCGACCGCTACGGACGGGTTGAGGTGCATGCCTGGTCCGGGCTGTCGCCGAAGATCCAAGCCCGCGGCTGGTTCGCCGACCGTAGCGAACTACCCGTGGTCACCGGCACGGTCGTGCACGTCCGCGTGGAACACCTGCCCGACGGACGCGCCCCGCACAAGGACCTGTGGCTGTGGTGGGCCGCCCCCGAGGGCGTCCCACTGGATCTGGACATGCTGTGGCGGGTCTACCTACGGCGGTTCGACATCGAGCATTTCTTCCGTTTTGCCAAGTCGACCTTGGGCTGGACCGCGGCGAAAACCCGCACACCCGCCCAGCAGGACCGGTGGACCTGGCTGACGATCGCCGCCTACACCCAACTCAGACTCGCCCGCAACCTCACCACGGACCTGCGGCGTCCCTGGGAACGACGCCCCGAGCCAGACCGGCCGTTAAGCCCGCACCGGGTACGCCGCGGGTTTCGCCACATCCATGATCGTCTCGGGACCCCCGCGCGTGTGCCGAAACCCACCCGGCCCGGCCCAGGGCGGCCCCCAGGCTCCCGCTCCGGTCCTGCTCAACGCCATCCCGTCCGCAAAAAAACCGAAAAAACGGACACCCGGCAACCCGCCGGAAAGAAGCAAGCAGGTTAAAACCCAAGCATAGAGCGGGCGAACAGTCCGTTCGCTTCATCTCACGCGTCGTGAGTACGGCCGCGCCACCCGGAACGATCACCCCGTCGTAGAGCACCGAGCCCATCGTGTTCATGGCGCGGCCGACCTCGACCTCGTCGGAGTCCGTGCTGCGGACCTTGCCGTCATGCAGGCCGAGGACCTCCGCCATCGCGCCGCGCTCGGCGAGCTCGCGCCGGATCTGGGCGACCTCGGTGGCGTCCACGCCGTCGGCGACCAGCACCGCGACCCGGCGGGTGGCGACGTCGCCGGTCGCGGAGTTCGCCAGGCTCAGCGCGGGGGAGCTGCGACCGTGATTGGGCCTGCCGCCGCTCGGCGCGGCCACCCCGATTCCTTCGGCCGCCGCCACGGCCAGCTCGTGGTCGATCTGCTCGATCTGCTGCACCACGGTCTGGCGCACGTGCTTTTGGTCGACCTTGCCGAGCTCGAAGCGGAACGCCGCGACGATGTGCTCCTTCTCCGAGTGGGCCATGCTGTTTCAGAACAGAGTGGCCTGGCTGTAGAAGTCCTTGAAGCTCTCGCTCCGCTTGCGGATTTGTGCCCCTCGACCTTCTCCTGGTAGTGCGAGAAGGCACCCTCGTCGGCCAGCGCCGGGCAACCGCGGCCGAGGCTGTTCTTGAAGTAGCTGGTCCGTCCCTTGTGGACGCGCTGCTGCCCGTAGCCGTCCCGCCGGTTGTTGGCGACTTCGGCCACCGGGCGGTTGACCGGCAGCTGCGCGAAGTTCGGACCGCCCAGCCGGATCATCAAGCTGTCGTTGCTTGGCGTCGTGCCCATCGTTGGCGATCGCGGCTGGCATGTCGGCTGGACCGCCCCAACGGGTTCCCGGTCGCCCGGGCCGGGATGTCACGGTTACGAGCCGAGCGCGGCGGGGAGCCAGTGCAGCAGTTCCGGCGCACCGGCGACGATCAGGAAGTGCAGCGAGCGGCCGACGAGGCTCGCGACGAGGAAGCCGATCAGCGGAATGCCGGCCGCACCGGAGAGGAAGCACATCAGGCTGTAGGGCGGGATGCCGGGGACTGCGCTGAGGCAGAGCACGCCCAGTCCCCACCACGGGCGTTCCTGCGTCCGCTGGTGGAACTTCTCGAACCAGGCGGACCACCTGCCGCGGCGCTTGGCTTCGACGCGCTTGCGCAACCGCTCGCCGAGCGTGAAGCCGCCCTTGCCCGCCAAGTAGAACAGCGCCTTCCCGGCGACCTGGCCGACGGCCGCGGCCAGCCCGAACGCCCACCAGCTGACGCCGTCCACGGTGGAGACCACGCCGAGCAGGTAGAGCTCGATGTTGACCAGTGGGAACACGCTGCCGAGCGCGGCGGTGCCCGCGGTGGCCAGCAACCACCCGATCACCGGACCACCCGGCCGACGGCACGCCCGCGTTGCGAACCCGGATGGTGGATCAAGTCGAAAGCTCCGTAGCTGCTGGAACAGGCCCGCCAGAGCCTACCGGCCCACCCCTGGCCGCCACCCATCCGGACGGATTTTCGCGCCGGGACACCACCGCGACGGTTGGTCGTCAGCGCAAAGAAGAGAGAACTACCGCATTGCGGAACTCTAGTTTCGTTGCCAGCAATTTCAATGGAAATTGGATCTTCGATTTCCATTGAAATTGCTGGCAAATCGGACGGTGGTTTCGTGCTGTGGAAATTTGTGCCCTTTAAACCTCGTCTGGGCGGGCGGGTTCGGCGTCGGGGTCCCAGGAGAGGAGGCGGACCCGGCTGACCGTTTGGAGGTGGCGGCGCATGGCGGTGACCGCCGCGCGCGGGTTGCCCGCCCGGATCGCCTCGGCGATGCGTTCGTGCTGGGCCAGCGATTTGCCCGGCCGGTTGGGTTGGCGCAGCGACTCCTGGCGGCTCTCGGCGATCTCCGCGGAGATGGTCCGCATGAAGTCGCCCAGCAGCGAGCTGTGCGCGGCGGCGGTGATCGCGGCGTGGAACCGGCGGTCCCCCTCGCTGCCGAGCCCGCCTTCGGCTATCTCGCGGCGCATGTCCGCCAGCGCCGCGTCGACCTCGGCGAGGTCTGCTTCGGTGCGCCGCTGCGCGGCCAGCTCCGCGAGCTTGGTCTCCAGCGCCTCTCGCGCCTCCAGAACCTCCGGCAGGCGGCGCTTGCGCGCGACCAGGTCGGCGACCGATTCCGCGTCCAGCGATTCGCGGCGAAGGTAGGTGCCACCGCCGTGGCGCACCTCGACGAGGCCTTGCACTTCGAGCACGACGATCGCCTGCTTGACCGACGCCCGGCTGACGCCGAGCCGCTCCGCGAGCTCCCGCTCCGGCGGTAGCCGGTCGCCGACGCGCAGGCCGGAATCAGCCACGTGCTCCCGCAGCCGCTGCACCACCTGCTCGTACAGGCGGGGGCGGGCGAGTGGGCGCAGGGCTTCGGGCACCGGGTTCCTCCAGGCAGAATCAATGGTGAGAAGGCTAACACCGAACCATCTGGCCGAGTGGATGAGCCAATTTTGCCACACTTCCTTGACGCGGCGTCGAGATCGGCGCCAAAGTGGTCGAGCCAGTGGACCACTGTCGGCTTCCGGCTCGCCGGACATCGCAGGTCTGCGGGCGGGACATTGAGGAGCGTGGAGGTGGTCATGGCCGGCGCGGCGCAGGTGCTGTTCCCCAAGTTGCGAAAGCCCGACGAGAAGGAGGCGCTGCGGTTCGGGCCGCGCGCGCTGAACTACCGGGAGCTGTCGGAGGTGGCCGCCGCGATCGCCGAGCGGGTCGGAACGGCGAAGCGGATCGCGGTTTGGGCGACCGCCACGCCGGAGACCTGCGCCGCCGTAATCGGCGGGCTGAGCGCGGGCGTCGCGGTGGTGCCGATCAACCCCAAGGTGGGGGAGCGGGAGCTCGCGCACATCCTCGGCGACAGCAAGCCGGAACTCCTGCTGGCCCCGCCCGGTTTCCAGCGCCCGGAGGGGCTCGGCGACGTGCCGGTGCACGAGGTTGACCTGGGCGTCCGCGGCGGTGAGCTGCCGTCGGAGGCCGGCGAGGACGACCCCGCGCTGATCGTCTACACCTCGGGCACCACCGGGCCGCCGAAGGGCGTGGTGCTGCCCCGCCGCGCGATCCGCGCCAACCTCGACGCGCTGGCCGAGGCCTGGGAGTGGACCGAACGCGACGTGCTGGTGCACGCCCTGCCGTTGTTCCACGTGCACGGGCTGATCCTCGGCACGCTCGGCCCGGTGCGGCTCGGCGGGACGGTCCACCACCTGGGCAAGTTCTCGTCCGCCGCCGTGGCCGAAGAGCTCGCCGGGCCCGCGACGATGATGTTCGGCGTGCCGACCATGTACCACCGGCTGGCCGAGGACGCCGAGCGCGACCCGCAGATCGCGCGGTCGGTCGGCAAGGCGCGGCTGCTGGTCTCCGGTTCCGCGGCGCTGCCCGCGGTCGAGCACGAGCGCATCGAGCGCCTCACCGGGCAGCGGGTCGTGGAGCGCTACGGCATGAGCGAGACGATCATGAACTGCGGCGTGCGCGCCGACGGCGACCGCCGGCCCGGCTACGTGGGGCGCCCGTTCGCCGGGGTCGAGCTCAAACTCGTCGACGAGCAGGGCGAGGAGATCATCGCCAGCGACGACGAGACCGTCGGCGAGATCCTGGTGCGCGGCTCGAACCTGTTCAGCGGCTACCTCAACCGGCCGGACGCCACCGACGCGGCGTTCGTCGAAGGCTGGTTCCGCACCGGTGACGTGGCCACCCGCGCGCCGGACGGCTACATCCGGATCGTCGGCCGCAAGGCCACCGACATCATCAAGAGCGGCGGCTACAAGATCGGCGCGGGCGAGATCGAGAACTGCCTGCTGGAGCACCCAGCGGTCGCCGAGGTCGCGGTCACCGGCGAGCCCGACGCCGACCTGGGCGAGCGCATCATCGCCTGGATCGTGCGCGCACCCGGCCAGCAGGTCGCCGAGCAGGAGTTGGTCGACCACGTCGCCCGGCTGCTCACCCCGCACAAGCGGCCGCGTGAGGTGCGGTTCCTGGATGCGTTGCCGCGCAACGAGATGGGCAAGGTGCAGAAGAAAGCGCTGCAGCATGGCTGAGCAGTCCGCGGCTCGCGCGCTGGTCGAATCGATCAGCCGGGGGTTCGAGGAGTTCGAGCCCCCGGCCGGGCCGTCGGCAGCGGACGGCCCGCTGGGCTGGCCCGGCTACGACGACCAGCGCGCCCGCGCGACCGAGCGGACCGGGGCGGAGGAGTCTGTCCTGTGCGGGCGGGGTTGGGTCGGGTCGCGGCAGGCAGTGTTCGTCGCCTTCGACTTCGCCTTCCTCGGCGGCTCGGTCGGGGAGGCGTCCGGGGCGCGCATCGTGGCGGCTTTCGAACAGGCCCGGGAGCTCCGGCTGCCGGTGATCTCGCTGGTGGCTTCGGGCGGCAGCCGCATGCAGGAGGGGATCTGCGCCCTGCGCCAGTTGCAGGAGATCGCGCGGGCCTGCCTGCTGACCCGCAAGGACTGGATCCCGCACGTCGCGGTGCTGCGCAACCCGACCACTGGTGGCATGTGGGTGGCGCTGGCGGCGGCGGCCGACGTCGTGCTGGCGACGTCCGGCGCGGCAGTCGCCTTCGGTGGCAGCCGGGTGCGCAGCGCGGCCGAGAACGGCGAGGCGTTCCACGCCGAGGGCAAGCTCGCCGACGGCCAGGTCGACAGGGTCGTCGACGATGCCGAACTGCCCCACGTGCTGGCGGACCTGTTGTCGCTGCTGCACCCGCAGCAGCTGGTCCGGCCGGCTGAACCCGCCCCGGTCCCGGCCGCGCTGACCGCAGGCGACCTGCCCGCGACCGGCTGGGACGCGGTGCAGCGGGCGCGCTCGGCCGACCGGCCGCGCGCCCGGGCCTACCTGGACGCCTACCTCGCCCGGCGCTTCGAGATCAGCGGCGACCGGGCCGGTGGCTACGACGAGGGGATGATCTGCGGATTTGGCGACCACAACGGGCGCACCATCGCCTTCGCCGCCCAGACGGGAACCGCGAACACCCCGGCCGGGTTCCGCACCGCGGCCCGGCTGATCCGGCTCGCCGACCAGCTCGGCATCCCCGTGCTGACGCTGGTCGACACCCCGGGCGCGGCCAACGACGCGGCGGCCGAACGCGGCGCCATCGGGCCGGCCATCGCGGAGGTCTTCGCCGCGGTCGCCGACGCGCGGGTGCCGGTCACCACGCTGGTCGTCGGCGAGGGTGGCTCGGGCGGTGCCCTGGCGCTGGCGGCCCCGGAGCGGACCTGGATCACCTCGGATGCGTACTTCGCCGTGATAGCACCGGAATCCAGCGCCGCGATCCTCAAGCGCGACCCGGCCGAAGTGCCGGAACTCGCCGGGCTCCTGCGCCTGCGCCCGCAGGACCTCCTGGACCTGGGCTTCGTCCAGGGCATCGCACGCTGACCCGCCCGCGTCGAAGGGGCCGCGATTTCGCGCAGTGATGATGTGGGTGGGGATCGTCCGGGGTGTCAGGTGGCGCTACAGCGCGTTCCAGCGCACCGAGGTCCGCAAGCTGCTGCGGACTGGAAACGCGACCAGCTGATCATCACCGGGCGCTACGCCCACATCGGCTGCCTGATGACCGCGGCCGAGGCGTTCCAGCAGGACATCCAGGCGTTCGTGGCCGCCGACGCCGTCGCGGACTTCTCGTTGGAGGAGCACCGGATGGCGCTGGACTACGCGGCCAAGCGGTGCGCCGTGGTGGACACCTCGGCGGCGCTGGGGCGGTCGCTGGTGCTGCACGGCTCCGCGAAGTGGCCTGACGGGTTCCGGGGAGAGCGTGGGAATGTCGCAGAAGTTGACACTGGAAGACGCGCGGGCACAGGTCGCGGAGCTGCTTTACGAGGGCCCGGCGGAGCTGACCGACGAGGAGAACCTCATCGACTGGGGCGTGGATTGGGTGCGGATCATGTCGCTGGTGGAGAAGTGGCGCCGCCTGGGCGTCCAGATCACCTTCGCCGACCTCGCCGAGCGCCCCACCCTGGCGGAGTGGTGGGCGGTCCTCGAACCCAAGGTCGTCACGGGGGAGTTATGGGTGAGGGGCACCCTCGAGCGGCTCAGCCGTCGGCTCAGCCGCCCAAGGGTGCCCCTCACCTGTTCAACAACTCAGTCTTGCCAGGGGATTTGGGGGGATCGGTGGTAGTCGATGCCCGATGCCGCCAGTCGCGGGGCGTGGGTGGCCAGGCGTTGGCTGAAGGACTCCCAGTTCTGGGCGGACTTGGGAGACCAGCCGAGTTCGGCGATGGCCGGTAGCCGGGGGAAGGCCATGAACTCGATGTGGTCCGAGTTCTCCAGGGTTTCCGACCACAGCGGTGCCTCCACGCCGAGGATCGACTCCTCCGGCACGCCCTTCAGGTAGCTGCCCGGATCCCAGCCGTAGGCGTCGGCGACCTCGATGTAGCCGGCCCAGTGCAGGCCCAGCTCGGTGTTCTCGTCGTACTTGTGGTCCAAATAGAACTTATTCGCCGGGGAGGCCAGGATCTTGTTGCCCCGGGCGACCGCATCGGTGAGCAGCGGGTCGGAGTCGGTGGTGCCCCAGTACTGCAGCACCGCGTTGCCCTCCGGCGCCGCCTTGCCGTACTCGTGCCAGCCCATCGCGGTCTTGCCGTACTTGGCGGGCAGCGGGATCACCCGCTCAAAGAACTGCTTGTAGTCCTCGTCAGTGGTCGAGTGCGCCTCGTCGCCGCCGATGTGCAGGTACGGCCCGGGGGTGATCGCCGCGATCTCCCGGACGACGTCTTCGACGAACTGGTAGGTGATCTCCTTGTCCACGCAGAACGAGCTGAAGCCGACCTCGATCCCGGTGTACAGCGGCGGCGCGACGCCGTCGCAGTTGAACTCGGCGTAGGAAGCGAGCGCGGCGTTGGTGTGGCCGGGCATGTCGATCTCCGGCACGACGGTGATGTGCCGGGACGCGGCGTACTCGACGATCTCCGCGTAGTCCTCCTGCGTGTAGTACCCGCCCGGGCCGCCGCCGACCTCGGTGCTGCCGCCGTGCTCGGTCAGCCGCGGCCAGCTGTTGATCTGGATCCGCCAGCCCTGGTCGTCGGTGAGGTGCAGGTGCAACCAGTTGATCTTGTAGCGGGCGACCTGGTCGATGTAGAGCTTGACCTGGTCCACGGTGAAGAAGTGCCGCGCGACGTCGAGCATCGTGGCCCGGTGCTCGAACCTCGGCTTGTCGACGATCTCGCCGCCGGGCACGGTCCATGGTCCGGGCTGCTCGGTCGGGCTCCCGATCGCGGCGGGCAGCAGCTGGCGCAGCGTCTGCACGCCGTTGAACAGGCCCTCGACGCTGGTCGCGTGTATGCCGATGTTGTCGTCGGCCGCCTGCAGTCGATACCCGGCCGGGCCGAGCTCAGGCGATCCGTCCAGCGCCAGCGAGATGTCGCCGGAGCCGAGCGCGCGCTGGTCGACCGGCACCGGGAATCCGGTCGCCGGGCGCAGGATTCCGGCCAGGTACTCGCCGGCCTCGGCGGCTTCGCCGGCGGCTTTGACCGAGGTCTGCCCGGTCAGTTCGAAGGTGGTTCCGGGGGCTGGCTGCACCGACTCGGGGGCGGGGATGATGTTTTCCATCGCGGTGTTCTCCACGGCTGGTGCGCCGCCGGCGGGAGCTACGAGCCCACCGGTGAGCAGCGCACCCGTCACGACGGCGAGCGCTGCCTTGCGAACCGTCGGTAGGGGTCTGGTCATGTGTCTCGCTCCATGATCGGGGAACGGCCCCATAAAGGTATAGACCAAGTTTGGAACGGGCAGCCTCCAACTGGGCGTATCGGGCATGCCTGCCAGGTTCCTTCGCGGCAAACCATGCCAACCCGAAAGGGCGCATCTTTACCCAGCTCCCCGAACAGTTTGGCCCCCCTCGCCGCGAAGCGCGGGCCGCAGCTTGTCCAGCACCCCTGGGTCCTCGATGGTGGAGGGCACCTTGGTGTCGCCGGTGTCGGCGATCTCGCGCATCGACTTGCGCAGGATCTTCCCGGAGCGGGTCTTGGGCAGCCCGTCCACCACCGCCACGTCCCGGAACGCCGCTACCGGCCCGATCTGCGCCCGAACCGCCGCGACCAGCTCGTCGCGCAGCGTCTCCTCGGCGATGTCCACACCGGACTTCAGCACCACGAACCCGCGCGGCACCTGGCCCTTCAGCGAGTCGTGCACCCCGATCACCGCGCACTCGGCGACCGCCGGATGCGCCGCGAGCACCGCCTCCATCGAGCCGGTCGACAACCGGTGCCCGGCGACGTTGATCACGTCGTCGGTGCGGCCCATCACGAACATGTAGCCGTCGGCGTCGATGTAGCCGTTGTCGCCGGTGAGGTAGTAGCCGGGGTAGCGCGACAGGTAGGACTCGCGGAACCGCTCGTCGGCGCCCCACAACGTCGGCAGCGTGCCCGGCGGCAGCGGCAGCTTGATGCAGATCGCACCGTCGGTCTCCGGCGGCAGCGGCTGCCCGGCCTGGTCCAGCACCACGACGTCGTAGCCGGGCACGGGCACGGTCGGCGACCCCGCCTTGACCGGCATCGGCTCCAGCCCGCGCAGGTTCGCGCAGATCGGCCAACCCGTCTCGGTCTGCCACCAGTGGTCGACCACCGGCACGCCGAGCTGCTTCGACGCCCAGTGGTAGGTCTCCGGGTCCAGCCGCTCGCCGGCCAGGAACAGCGTCTGCAGGCTCGTGGTGTCGTGGGCGGCCAGCAGCTCCGCGTTCGGGTCCATCCGCTTGATCGCCCGGAACGCGGTCGGCGCGGTGAACAGCGCCTTGACGCGGTGGTCGGCGATGACCCGCCAGAACGCCCCCGCGTCCGGCGTGCCCACCGGCTTGCCCTCGTAGACCACGGTCGTCGCCCCGGTCAGTAGCGGCGCGTAGACGATGTAGGAGTGGCCGACCACCCAGCCGACGTCTGAGGCGGTCCAGAAGACGTCATTCGGCCCGATGTCGTAGATGTTGGCCATCGACCAGCGCAGGGCAACCGCGTGCCCGCCGTTGTCGCGCACCACGCCCTTCGGGCGCCCGGTGGTGCCCGAGGTGTAGAGCACGTACAGCGGATCGGTGGCCTTCACCGGCACGCAATCGGCCGGTTCGGCCTGCGCCAGCGCGTCCTGCCAGTCCACGTCGCGCTCGCCGAGCTCGGCGAGGGCCTGCTCGCGCTGGAACACGATCACCCGCTTCGGCTGGTGCTCGGTCATCCGCAGCGCTTCGTCGACGATCGGCTTGTACTCGACGATCCGGTTCGGCTCCAGGCCGCACGACGCCGCGACGATCACCGTCGGGCGGGCGTCGTCGATGCGCGCCGCCAGCTCCTTCGGCGCGAAGCCGCCGAAGACCACCGAATGCACCGCCCCGATGCGCGCGCAGGCCAGCATCGCCACGACGGCCTCGGAGATCATCGGCATGTAGATCACGACGCGATCGCCCGGCTCGGCGCCCTGCGCCCGCAACGCCCCGGCGAACAGCGCCACCCGGTCCAGCAGCTCCCGGTAGGTCCAGCGGCGCACCTCGCCGGTCATCGCCGAATCCCAGATCAGCGCCGTCTGCTCGCCGCGGCCGTCGCGGACGTGCCGGTCCAGCGCGTTGAAGCAGGTGTTGAGGACGCCGTCGGGGAACCACTGGAAGAACGGGTCCCCGGTGGCGTCCAAGGCCCGCGAAGGTGCCTGCTCCCACTCGATCGCGGCCGTCGCGTCGAGCCAGAAGCCCTCCGGGTCGGCCAGACTCTGCCGGTAGGCCTCGGCATACGCACCCATGACCACATTCCTCCCGCTTCCGCCGCGATGTCGCCTGTGGTCCTACCGCACAACGCGGAGTAGCGCCAGGGTCACCCGCAGCGATGTGCGAAACGCTTTTGTCACAACCGAAACACGGGCGATCGGACGAGCGGTGACCGGACTTCGGTCGCGCTGAGCGTGGTTCGGATATCCGGATGCACTTCGGCGACACAACGTGTCCGTTTGGCGCTGGGTGGGCGGATCGGCACGACAGAGCGTGCTTGGCCGAACACAATCAATCGAAGTCGATGATCGGGCTAACACCACGGCGCATCGCGCCGACAACCGAATCGGAGGTGCTACAACGATGAGCACGGAACCGGCCCTGTCTTCACAGGCATTCGCCGCCCAGTCCGCCGAGGCCGCTGCCGCCGGGGTTGAACCCACGCGCAGCCCGTCCGCCGAACTGCCCACCGCGCCGTGCAGCGTGGTGTGGAGCGGCGGCCATTCCTACGTTCGCGAAGGGTCCATCGGGGCTCGCTGGGCGGGTGTCGACGACCGAGGCCGGGCCCGGTTCCTCACCGATGCGGATCTCCGCCGCCGCGGCTGGAGCCATAGGCAGGCCTAGCCCGCGCCGGTCGCCGACGGCTCCCGCCGCGCGGAGCAGCCCGATCGACCGGCTTCGTGGGAGCCCGGCCGCCAGGTGTGTTGTGCGAGGAATGTGAGACCCTGATCTGGTCAGGATGCACAAGTTGCGTCCGAAGTGGGGTCAGGACGCACAACCATTCAGGGGAGGCTCGTGGTGCAGGATGCTGAGCGCACCACGGAGAACACCACGAGCGGAGACGGCGGGATGAACGCCGGTCCGGCGGGCCAGGAACCCGCAGCAGGACGACCCGATCCCGGCATAGCCCGGATCCGGGAGGCGGCCGCCGGTGTGTGGGCCGATCCGTGGTGGACGTTGCCGAACCTGCTCAGCGTGATCCGGCTGGCCGGCGTGCCGGTGTTCCTCTGGCTGCTGCTCGGCCCCAAGGCCGACCTGCTCGCGCTCCTGGTGCTGGTGATCAGCGGCATCACCGACTGGCTCGACGGCAAGCTCGCCCGCTGGCTCAACCAGTACAGCCGCATCGGCGAACTGCTCGACCCGGCCGCCGACCGCCTCTACATAGTCGCCACCCTGGTCGCCTTCGTGCTGCGCGACGTGGTGCCCTGGTGGGTCGCCGCCGCGCTCGTCATCCGCGACGTGGTGCTCACGCTGTGCCTGCCGGCGTTGCGATGGCACGGTTACGAGCCGCCGGACGTGCACTACCTCGGCAAGGCCGCGACCTTCTGCCTGATGTACGCGTTCCCGCTGTTGCTGCTGGTGCAGGAGGATTTCCCACTGTCCGATGTGGTGCGCCCGATCGCCTACGCCTTCACCTGCTGGGGCGGCGCGCTCTACCTGTGGGCCGGCATCCTCTACCTCGGGCAGGTGGTGGCGGCGGTCCATCAGGCCCGCGCCAAACCGGTCTGAGCACCGTTCGGTCGTCCCGCGCGAAGGGCACCTCACGCTGAGCAAATCGGCAAGAGGTGCCCTTGGTGCGTATGGGCTCGAGGGTCGCCTTGCGGCCTGTGCCGCGTGGTGAATACGCTCGCCGAGCCGATCACGGTGAACCTCGTGGCCGGTGATCCACAGCACCAGCGGACCAGGAAGGCGGGACCACGTGGCGGCCCCGGACGAGATCAAGTACACCGAAGAGCACGAGTGGGTTCAGCGCACCGGCGACGACACGGTGCGCATCGGGATCACCGAATACGCCCAGCAGCAGCTGGGCGACGTGGTGTTCGTGCAGCTGCCGGAACCCGGCCAGCAGGTCACCTCTGGCGAGTCGATGGGCGAGGTCGAATCGACCAAGAGCGTCTCCGAGATCTACGCCCCGGTGACCGGCGAGGTGGTGGCCCGCAACGACCAGCTGGAGGACGAACCGGAGCTGGTCAATTCGGCACCGCTGGGGGGCGGCTGGATGGTCGAGCTCAAGCTCGCCGACCCGGCTCAGCTGGACGCCCTGCTCGACGCCCAGGCCTACCAGAAGCTGACCGAATCCTGATCCGACCAGGCAAGATCGTCGGACTGTCGGGGTCCGGGAGGAAGATGTCGGGAGTCCCGCGTTCCGTGCTTGTACCTGCACTGTACGTTGGGCACATACTTGGCACGATCTATCCGCGTAGAGGAGAGCTCAGGTGAGCCAATTCCCCGGGCACGGCGATGTTCCGCCGGAGCAGTCACCGGAGACCACCTCGGTCTTCAGGCCCTTCCTCTCGGAGCCGGAAAGCACCGAGAGTGCGTCCCCGGAGCCCGCATCCGCATCCGCATCCGCATCCGGGGTCGATGCGCTGCCCGCAGGGTCCGCCCTGCTGGTGGTGAAGCGCGGTCCCAACGCGGGGTCGCGATTCCTGCTGGACCGGGAGACCACCAGCGCGGGACGACACCCGGACAGCGACATCTTCCTCGACGACGTCACGGTTTCCCGCCGGCACGCCGAGTTCCGGCGCGAGGGCAACGACTTCGTGGTCGTAGACGTCGGCAGCCTGAACGGCACCTACGTCAACCGGGAACCGGTGGACACCTCGGTGCTCGCCAACGGTGACGAGGTGCAGATCGGGAAGTTCCGCCTGGTGTTCCTTACTGGTCCGATCGATGGGGGCCCAGGCGCCCGCTGAGGACGCCCTGGGAACGACTTGTCGACCCGCCAGCGGGGCGACGCCGAAGCGGCGTCGCCCCGCTAGCGCGTCAAGGTACTGCGCAGCCGAGATCAACTGCATCCTCGCGCGGGGAATTTCCCGACGTCGCAACCGGTTTCCACGTTGTAGCGGTCCTTTTTCCACCGGCCCAACGGGGCGGTGGGCGGTGTATCGTGCTGGTAATGCTCGATAAGGAGCTCAGCCAGTGGTTCGGGCCAGATGCACCGGCAGGAAGGCCGCGAATTCGGTGGTCGACCAGACCGCTAAGGGATGGGCGTGTCCGCCGCAACGCGGGTAGCGTCGGAGGCGTCGGTGCGCGATCCTCGACGGGGATGTCACGCTTCGGCGCGCTGGAGGAGGCGATGTGACGATGAGCAGCGAGATGCGCGTCGTCGGCGTGCGAGTTGAACTACCAGCAAACCAGCCGATTCTGCTGTTGCGCGAGGCGCACGGCGAGCGTTACCTGCCGATCTGGATCGGCTCGGTCGAGGCGACCGCCATCGCACTCGAGCAGCAGGGTGTGCGGCCGCAGAGACCCCTGACCCACGACCTGCTGAAGGACGTCATTGGGGCCCTGGGACGCGACCTTGAACAGGTGCGGATCACCGATCTCCAGGACGGCACCTTCTTCGCCGAGCTGGTGTTCGACGGGGATGTGCGGGTCTCGGCGCGGCCGAGCGACTCGGTGGCGCTGGCGCTGCGCATCGGGGTGCCGATCCACGCCGACGAATCGGTGCTGGACGAGGCCGGGCTGATCATCCCGGACGAGCAGGAGGACGAGGTCGAGAAGTTCCGCGAGTTCCTCGACTCCGTGTCGCCGGAGGACTTCCGCGGCGCGGACACCTGAGCCTGCCGATCGACCCGACGAGACCTCCCGGCCCCCGTCCGCGCGCTGCAGGCGGGGACCGGGTCGTCCGGGTGCCCGCGCGTCGCGTTGACCTCCCCGCGGGGCAGGCATACCGTCGAACTTACGCGAATTGCCCCGGTGTGATTCGCCCGCTGGGCGGTGTTCGCGGCCCCGGATCGCGACGGTCCGGGAGCTGGTGATCGTCGTCGGCTTCGTGCCGGACGAGGGGAGGCAGGCGTGGTCGAGGAAGCGCCCAACCGGGATGCTGCCGCGGAGCAGGGCGAGCTGTTCCCCGACGCCGCGCTGCCGGACGAGCTGGTCGGCTACCGGGGTCCGGCCGCCTGCCAGATCGCCGGCATCACCTACCGCCAGCTGGACTACTGGGCGCGCACCAAGCTGGTCGGCCCGTCCATCCGCAGCGCCGCTGGCTCCGGCTCGCAGCGCCTCTACTCGTTCAAGGACATCCTGGTGCTCAAGGTGGTCAAGCGACTGCTGGACACCGGGGTGTCGCTGCACAACATCCGGGTCGCGGTGGACCACCTGCGCAACCGAGGAGTGCAGGACCTGGCCCGGCTCACGCTGTTCAGCGACGGGACGACGGTCTACGAGTGCACCTCTGCCGAGGAGGTGGTCGACCTGCTGCAGGGTGGCCAAGGGGTGTTCGGCATCGCCGTCAGCGGCGCGATGCGCGAGATCAGCGGCACCATCCACGACTTCCCGGCCGAGCGGGCCGACGGCGGCGAGCTGGTGCCGCTGGTCGACGACGAGTTGTCCCGCCGCCGACGCGACCGGCAGGCTGAGACGGGCTGATCGCGGCCGGGTGGTGTGCGGCCGGTGACATCACGGGTCCGCTCGATCCCCCTGGTCGGGTAAGCTGCGGCACATCGCCGACCCCGTGCGGGAGAGTCCGGCCCGGCTTCGGCCGTGGTCGGCGCCGAAGGAGCAAACCTCCCCGACAACCTCTCAGGCCACCTGGACCGCACGGGCGAGATGCCTCTGGAAAGAGGATGCACCACGGCTGTGGTGCATCCCGCCGACGGTGCAAGCCCGGTTCCCGGGTGAAGCTCTCAGGCGTTCGCCTCGCGGACAGTGACAGAGGGGGAGAGCAGAGCAGTTCCGGCTGTTCTGCCGCCCTTTGCCCGCCGCGACGATTGAGGTTTGGCGATGACCGACGTGACCCACGATCGCATTCCACTGGCCGCCCTGGAGCATGGAACGCCGTTCGCCGACCGGCACGTCGGGCCGATGCCGGCCGAGCTTGCCCGCATGCTCGACGTGATCGGCGTCGGCTCGCTGGAGGAGCTGGGTCAGAACGCCGTGCCGGACACCATCCGGGAAGGCGACCTGCAGCTGGCGCTGCCCGAGCCGGCCACCGAGTCCGAGGCGCTGGCCGAGCTGCGCGAACTCGCGCGCCGCTGTCGCCCGCACGCCGAGATGATCGGGCTGGGCTACTACGGCACGGTCACGCCGCCGGTGATCCTGCGCAACGTGCTGGAGAGCCCGGCCTGGTACACCGCCTACACCCCGTACCAGCCGGAGATCTCGCAGGGTCGGCTCGAAGCGCTGCTAAACTTCCAGACGATGGTGGCCGACCTGGCCGGGGTGCCGGTGGCCAACGCGTCGATGCTCGACGAGTCCACCGCGGCGGCCGAGGGCATGACGCTGGTGCGCCGCGCGGGCCGGTCGAAGTCGCCGCGGTTCGTGGTGGACGCCGACACGCTGCCGCAGACCATCGCGGTGATCGAGACCCGCGCGGAGCCGCTGGGCATCGAGATCGTCGTCGCCGACCTGTCCGCCGGCGCGCAGGCGCTGCCGGAGGACGAGTTCTTCGGCGCACTGCTGTCCTACCCGGGTGCCTCCGGTGCGGTGCGCGACCAGGAGCAGATCATCGCCGAGGTGCACCGGCGCGGCGCTAAGGTCGTCGTCGCGGCCGACCTGCTGGCGCTGACGCTGCTGCGCTCGCCCGGCGAGATCGGCGCGGACGTGGTGGTCGGCAGCACCCAGCGATTCGGGGTGCCGATGGGCTTCGGCGGCCCGCACGCCGGATTCATGGCCGTGGCCAAGGGACTCGAACGGCAGCTGCCGGGCCGGTTGGTCGGCGTGAGCGTCGACGCCGACGGCAACCAGGCCTACCGGCTGGCGCTGCAGACCCGCGAACAGCACATCCGCCGCGAGAAGGCCACCAGCAACATCTGTACCGCGCAGGTCCTGCTGGCCGTCGTGGCGTCGATGTACGCCGTGTACCACGGCCCCGCCGGGCTGCGGTCCATCGCGACCCGCGCGCACCGGATGGCGGCCGTGCTCGCCGAGCAGCTGCGCCGCGGCGGGGTCGAGGTGCTGCACCGGGAGTTCTTCGACACCGTCGTCGCGAGGGTGCCGGGCAAGGCCGACGACATTGTCGCCACGGCCCGCCGGGGCGGCATCAACCTGCGCCGGGTGGACGCCGACCACGTCGGCATCAGCTGCGACGAGACCACCACGCGGGCGCACCTGGCGGCGGTGTGGCAGGCCTTCGGCGTCACCGTCGGCGACGCCGACGAACTCGACATCAAGACGCCGGACGCGCTGCCCGCGGCACTGGAGCGCACCTCGGAGTACCTGACGCACCCGGTGTTCCACACCCACCGCTCCGAGACCTCGCTGCTGCGCTACCTGCGGCAGCTGTCGGACAAGGACATCGCGCTGGATCGCAGCATGATCCCGCTGGGCTCGTGCACCATGAAGCTCAACGCGACGGCCGAGATGGAGCCGATCACCTGGCCGGAGTTCGGTTCGCTGCACCCGTTCGCGCCCGCGCAGGACGCCGAGGGGCTGCTGTCGATCGTCAAGGACCTGGAGACCTGGCTGGCGGAGGTCACCGGCTACGACGCGGTGAGCCTGCAGCCGAACGCCGGTAGCCAAGGCGAGTTCGCCGGGCTGCTGGCGATTCGCGCCTACCACCGCAGCCGTGGTGCCGCCGACCGGGACCTGTGCCTGATCCCGGCGAGCGCGCACGGCACCAACGCCGCCAGCGCCGTGATGGCCGGGATGCGGGTGATCGTGGTCCGCTGCGACGACACCGGAAACATCGAGCTCGAGCACCTGCGCGAGCTGGTCACCGAGCACGCCGACGACCTCGCTGCGATCATGATCACCTACCCGTCCACGCACGGCGTGTACGAGGACACCGTGCGCGAGGTGTGCGGCCTGGTGCATGACGCGGGCGGCCAGGTGTACGTCGACGGGGCGAACCTCAACGCCCTGATCGGCCTGGCGCGGATGGGCAAGTTCGGTTCCGACGTCTCGCACCTGAACCTGCACAAGACGTTCTGCATCCCGCACGGCGGTGGCGGGCCGGGCGTCGGCCCGATCGGCGTGCGCGAGCACCTGGCGCCGTTCCTGCCGAACCACCCGATGCAGCCCGCAGCCGGACCGGTCTCCGGCGTCGGCCCGATCAGCGCCGCGCCGTGGGGCAGCGCCTCGATCCTGCCGATCTCCTGGGCGTACGTGCGGATGATGGGTGCCGACGGCCTGCGCCGCGCGACGCTGACCGCGGTGGCCACCGCCAACTACGTCGCCCGCCGCCTGAACACCTACTTCCCGGTGCTCTACACCGGCAAGGGCGGCTTCGTGGCGCACGAGTGCATCCTGGACCTGCGGCAGATCAGCAAGACCAGCGGAATCACCGTCGACGACGTCGCCAAGCGGCTGGCCGACTACGGCATCCACGCGCCGACGATGTCTTTCCCGGTGGCCGGGACGCTGATGGTCGAGCCGACCGAGAGCGAGAACCTGGCGGAGCTGGACCGCTTCTGCGAGGCGATGATCGCCATCCGCGCGGAGATCGACAAGGTCGTCGCCGGGCAGTGGCCGGCCGACGACAACCCGCTGGTGGGCGCCCCGCACACGGCGGCCTCGCTGGCGAAGGACTGGGACCACGCGTACTCCCGCGAGGAGGCGGCCTACCCGCTGGGCACCGATGTGGTGAAGGTGTGGCCGCCGGTGCGCCGCATCGACGGGGCACGCGGCGACCGCAACCTGGTCTGCTCCTGCCCGCCCCTGGACGCCTACCAGTCGTGAGGGACGTCCTTTGGTGGAAGCGCCTCCGGTCCGCCGTTGCGGCCGGGGGCGCTTCCGCGTTCGGAGTGGGTGCGACACGCCCGGTCGGGTTCGGTTTGCGTGCGGTGTGGGCGGGGTGACACGGTGGCCCGGTCACCTGACCGGCTCCGAGAGGAAGTGGAGCAATGCTCACCATCAGTGAGAGCGCGGCGGAGGTCATCAAGCTCGTCCTCGTCGGCGGCGACTCTCCGGAAGGTTCCGGCCTGCGCATCGCGCCGGCCGAGCAGGGCCTGCAGGCGTCGATCGCCGACCAACCGCAGGCCGGCGACGAGGTGATCGAGGAATCCGGCGTGCGGGTGTTCCTCGAATCGCAGGTCGCGACGTTGCTCGGCGACAAGGTGTTGGACGCCGAGCAGGACGCCAATGGGGAACTGGCGCTGGCCGTTCGCGACTGACCGAAGGGACTTGAACCGTCGGCCCGGGTGGTTTGCCCGGGTCGACGGTTTTTTGCGCCGAACTGCGATCTAGGACTCCTGCCAGGTACTGGTGATAGCGGCATTGCGGCAACTACTCTCGATGCGCAACTGCTCAGGTTGGGAGGGAATGCGTCGTGCAGACCACCACGCTCGCCATGCACATGAGTGACGGGCTGCTGAACGCGCAGACGGCGCTGCTGTTCGCGGTCGTGGCGATCGCCGGGCTGGCGGTGGCGCTGGCCAAGGCGCGGGCCGACCTGGACGACCGGACGGCGCCGATGGCCGGGCTGGTGGCGGCGTTCGTCTTCGCCGCGCAGATGATCAACTTCCCGGTGCTGCCCGGCGTCAGCGGGCACCTGCTCGGCGGGGCGCTGGCGGCGATCTTGGCCGGGCCGTGGGTTGGCGCGCTGTGCGTGGCGATCGTGCTCGTGGTGCAGGCGCTGCTGTTCGCCGACGGCGGGCTGACCATGCTGGGCGCGAACATCACCAACATGGCGCTGATCGGCACCGCCGTCGGCTATCTCGTCGCGCTCGCGCTGCGCCGCCTCGCGCTGCGCAGCCGCGCCGGGTTGCTGGTGACTGCTTTCGTCGCGGCCTGGGTGAACACCGTCGCCGCCTCCGGCGGCTTCGTCATCGAGTACGCGCTCGGCGGCGCCGCCGGTTACGGCACGGGCACCGCTGCGCTCGCGGTGGTCGGGGTGCACTGCCTCATCGGCATCGGAGAGGGCGTGATCACGGCCGCCACGGTGGGTGCGGTGGCAGCCGCCAGACCGGACCTGGTCCACCTGTTGCGCATCGGGAAGCAGACGAAGGAGAACGTGCGATGAGTGCGCCGCGTCGGCGTTTCCTGTTGGTCTTCGGCCTGTTCATCCTCGTCATCGCGGGCGGGGTCGCCTACTTCGCGGATTCGGACCCGGACGGCCTGGACGCGGTCACCCAGCGCGGCTGCACCGTGGTCGAGACCGACCAGGGCGAGCGGTTGGACGGCCAGTGCATCGCGCAGCACGCCCAGGACCACGCGCTGGCCGGCGGTCCGCTGGCGGATTACACCGTCGGTGGCGATGACCGCTGGACCGGGGTGGCCGGCGTGATCGGCGCGGTGGTCACGCTCGGTGCCGCGGGTGGTTTGTTCTGGGGCCTGCGTCGCCGGACCGGAGGCGAGTAGCGGTGGGTGCCGGCCACGCCAGCGCGCTGCACCTGCCCGGCGATTCGGCGCCGCACCGCCTGCCGCCCGAGGTCAAGATCGTGGCGGCTTTCCTGATGGTGCTGTGCGTGGTGGCGACGCCGCGCGAGGTGTTCTGGGCTTTCGGCGGGTATGCCGGGCTGCTGTCCGGGCTGGTGCTGGTGGCCAGGGTTCCGCCGCGCTGGCTGGCCAGTCGCCTGCTGATCGAGGTGCCGTTCGTGGTGCTCGCGTTGGTGCTGCCGTTCACCGCAGGCGGCGCGACGACGGAGGTGGCGGGTTTCGCGCTGTCCACCGAGGGGCTGCTGGCGGGCTGGAACATCTTGGTGAAGGGCACGCTCGGGCTGGCCACGTCGCTGCTGCTGGCCGCCACGACCGCGCCCCGGGAGCTGGTGGTCGGCCTGCAGCGACTGCGCGCGCCCAGGCTGCTGATCACCATCATCACGCTGATGCTGCGCTACGCCGAGGTGATCGTCGCCGAGGCCAAGCGGATGCGGGTCGCGCGGATCTGCCGCGGTCACGATCCGCGGTTCCTGTGGCAGATCGGCGCGACCGCGCGCGGGATCGGGAGCCTGTTCATCCGGTCCTACGAGCGCGGCGAGCGCGTGCACCTGGCGATGGTGTCACGGGGTTGGCAGGGTGCGATGCCCGAGCTGGGAGAATCGCGCCGGACATCATCGGCGGCGTGGTGGCTGGGCATGGCGCCACCGGCCGTCGCCGCAGTCGTGCTGGGAGTCGCCTTGTGGACCGCCTGACCGAATCCCTGCCGGAGCACACCGCCGAGCCGGATTCCGCTCCGGCGCTGGAGGTTTCCGGGTTGGCGTTCCGCTACCCGGACGGCCACCGCGCGCTGACCGGGGTGGACCTGCGCGTCGAACGGGGGGAGCGGGTCGCGGTGCTCGGCCCCAACGGCGCGGGCAAGACGACCATGACGCTGCACCTCAACGGCGTGCTGCGCGCCGAGTCGGGCAGCATCCACGTCGGTGGACTGCCGGTGGATTCGCGGAACTTGAAGGAGATCCGCCGCCGCGTCGGGCTGGTGTTCCAGGACCCCGACGACCAGTTGTTCATGCCGACCGTGCGGGAGGACGTCGCGTTCGGCCCGGCGAACTTCGGGATGCGCGGCGAGGCGTTGGCGGAACGCGTCCGGTCGGCGCTCGACGCGGTGGGCATGGCCGAACACGCGGACCGTTCGCCGCTGCACCTCTCCGGTGGTCAGCGCAAGCGGGTCGCGCTGGCCGCGGTGCTCGCGTGCCAGCCGGAGCTACTGGTGCTGGACGAGCCGTCGTCGAATCTCGAACCGGTGGCCCGGCGCGAACTAGCCGAGGTGCTGCTGGCCTGGGGCGGCACGATGCTCATGGTCACCCATGACCTGCCGTACGCGTTGCAGCTGTGCCCGCGCAGCGTGCTGATCGACGACGGTACGGTGGTCGCAGACGGTCCCACCGCGGAACTGCTGGCCGACGCCGAACTGCTGGCCGCGCACCGCCTCGAACTGCCTTACGCCTTCCGGACTCCCTGACCTCGCCGCCCGTTGCTGGTTCCCGCATTCTGCGGTGACCGGCTTTCTGGGATCGCTTGGCGTCCTCAGCGCTGGTGCGTGGCCGGGGCGGGCTCCAGGAAGACCACCGGCACCTCGTTTTCCAGCACCACCTTGCCCAGCAGGTCCGCGAGTGCGCCGCGGTCGGTGTCGCTGAGGCCGGCCGGCAGCCTTTCGACCCTGCGGCAGGTCTCGGCGTAGAACTCGTCGACGAGATCGCGGCCCTCTGCGGTGAGGGCGACCCGGACCGCGCGCGCGTCCTCCGGATCCGCCTGGCGCTGGACCAGGCCGCGCTGGGCGGTCCGGTCCACCAGACCGGTGAGACTCGATTTCGCCAGTCCCAGCATCGCGCCCAGCTCGCCCATGCCGTACGGCTGCGCCATCAGCACGCACAGCAGCTGCCCTTGCTGCGGTGTCAGCCCGTATTCGCGACTCGACTCGGCGTACACGGCATTCACGAGGAAAGCGGAACGCACCAGCGCGGTGACGACCCCCATCGCCTCACCTGAGGTCTTGCCCATTCGGCCAATTTACCACCGAACGACCCAATGATTCGTATCGCGAACTACCGAAAATGACGAACCGTGAGCACTTTTCGGTGCTGTAGCGCCGAAAAGTGCTCACGGGTGTTTCATGCCTGCCAGGCCGGGTCGCGGCCGGTGAGACTGATGAGCTTGTCCAGCGGCGTGGCGTCCGGGGAGACCTCGACGGGCGGGCCGAAGGGGCTGTCGGGCCTGCGGTCCTGCGCGGCCGCCATGGAGACGAACTCCAGGGAGGCCTTCAGCGAGTCGGTGTCGCACCGGAATTGCTGCCCGGTGGCCTTCGCGATGTCCCAGCCGTGCACCACCAGCTCGTTCATAGCGACGTTGCCCGCGACCGGGCCGGGCAGCTGGACACCGCCGGCCTACGTCATGCCCTCCCACGCCGCTGGCTCCCGCCACGCCTCGGCGAGCGCGGCCAGCTGCTCGGGAATGCGGGTGCGCCAGTCGTCGGGAAGCCGGGCGGCATCCCCGGACGGTCCTCCACCGGTCAGTGAGAAGTCCTTCGCGGCTGCTGCGGTGAACGCCAGCGACAGCCCGCCGACGTGGTCGATCAGGTCGCCGAGGGTGTACTCGGTGCACGGCGTGGGCGCGGCGAGCTGTTCGTCGGCAACGCGCTCCAGCAGGCTCGCCAGCTGCTGAGCTGCCGGCTTCAGGTCGGGCAGGTCGGTCATTCGCGACTCCTTCGCGGTCGTGCTGTTCCAGTGGAACAGACACCTCCGGTTGCCGATTCTCATCGCCCGCCTCGCCCGCTGCCCGGTGCGCGCCGCGGAGTTACGGTAGCCGGTCGGCGTCGAGCACAACGGGGGCGACAGATGGTGGACCAACAGCGCAGGGCGAAGTACGTGCTGATCTTGGGCTCGTTGTCCGCGTTCGGTCCGCTGTCGATCGACATGTACCTGCCCGCCTTCCCCGCGATCGCCTCCGAACTGAACGCCGGGGCGTCGCAGGTGCAGCTGTCGTTGACGGCTTGCACGGTCGGCCTGGCGTTGGGGCAGCTCGTCGCCGGTCCGCTGTCGGACACCTTCGGCCGCCGCCGGCCGCTGCTGATCGGACTGGTGGTTTTCACCCTGGCGTCTCTGCTGTGCGCGGTCGCGCCGTCGGCTTATGCGCTGGCCGGGCTGCGGCTGGTGCAGGGGCTTGGTGGTGCGGCCGGCATCGTCGTCGCCCGCGCCGTGGTGCGAGACCTGTACTCGGGCGTGGCGATGGCCCGCTTCTTCTCGTTGCTCATGCTGGTCAACGGGTTGGCGCCGATCCTCGCGCCGCTGATCGGCGGGCAGATGCTGCGGGTGACGTCGTGGCGCGGCGTGTTCCTGGTGCTCGGCGTGATCGGCGTGGTGCTGCTGGTGGCGACCGCGTTCGGTGTGCGCGAGACGTTGCCCACTGAGTCGCGGCGGGTCGGCAGCCTGGGCAGCACGCTGCGGACCTTCGCAGGCCTGCTCGGCGACCAGGCGTTCGTCGGGTACTCGCTGTCCGCGGCGCTGGCGTTCGCGGCGATGTTCGCCTACATCTCGGGCTCGTCGTTCGTGCTGCAGGACGTCTACGGCATGTCGCCCCAACTGTTCAGCGTGGTTTTCGGGGTCAACTCGCTGGGCATCGTGCTCGTCGGGCAGCTCAACGGCAGCCTGGTGGCCCGGGTCGCCCCGAGCCGGCTGCTGGCGATCGGGCTCGGCATCAACGCCGTCGGCGGCGTCGCGGTGGCGCTGTCCGCCGCGTTCAGATTGGGCCTGCCAGGGCTGCTGCCAGCGCTTTTCCTGGTGGCATCGAGCATCGGCATGGTGTTCCCCAACGCCACGGCCCTGGCGCTGTCCGGGCACTCGGAAACGGCTGGAAGCGCATCGGCGCTGCTGGGCGTCATGCAGTTCCTGGCCGGTGGCCTCGCCGCCCCGCTCGTGGGATCGGCGGGCACCGGCACCGCACTGCCGATGGGCGTGGTCATGGGAGCCCTGTCGCTGTCCGCGGTCGTGGTGTTCCTCGCGCTCACCCATCGCACCCGGCCCGAAGTGCGGGCGGGCGACCGCACGGAGACGAAGACCAACCAGCGTTGATCAGCTGGACTGGACGAGGGTCCAGCGAGGTCGGTTCGGTTGTAGAGCACGTAGCGCCCTTCCCAACGTACGGAAGCGAGCCTGGCCTCGCGGAGGGCACCCAGGTGCTACGAGGCGTTCCCGGCGGACGTTTGGGTGCTGCGGCGGCTGCAGACGCGCGATGCCGCAGCTGTACGCGGTCGCGCTGTTCGGCGGGACCGCGACCGTGTTCTGCGAGGTGGCCGCCCAGAGCGCTTCCTGCGGGAACTGCCCGCGAAGCAGCGGGTTCCGGCCTTGAAGTAACCAATTGTAACCGACTGCTCGAACGTGTTATAGGTACCGCATGGTTACCAGCGAGGACAGCATCCTCAAGCGCGGGAATCTGACGGATCCGAACTGCCCGACCCGTCTGGTGCTGGACCGCATCGGGGACAAGTGGACGGTGCTGGTGGTGACGCGGCTGTCTGACGGCCCGATGCGCTTCACGCAGCTGCGCAACGGCATCGGTGGGGTGGCGCCGAAGGTGCTGACGCAGACGTTGCGCGCGCTGGAACGCGACGGCTTGGTGATCCGGACTGTGTACGCGGAGGTGCCGCCGAAGGTGACCTACGAGCTGACCGACCTCGGGCATTCGCTGCGCGGACCGGTGGAAGCGATCGCCGACTGGTCCGAACGCAACGTCAACCGCATCCTCGCCGCTCGCGCCGCCGCCGACGAAGGGTGATCATATCGGCTGGGCGGCCCAGTCGAGGATCTCGCGGCAGGTGTCGATCAGGCGTTGCCGCAGGACGGCGGCCTCGGTGGCGAAGTCGCGCTGCCGTCTGACGTAGTCGACGCGGCCGTCGGGGGTTTCGATCGGTACCGGCTCGTAGCCGAGGTCGCGCAGGTCGTACGGGCTGGCCCGCATGTCGAGCTCCCGGATCCGCACAGCGAGCTCGAAGCAGTCCGCGACCAGCTCCGCGGCGACGAACGGGTCCAGCTTGTAGGCCCATTTGAAGATGTCCATGTTCGCGTGCAGGCAGCCCGGCTGCTCCAGGCGCACCTGGTCGGCGCGTTCGGGCTGCAGGGCGTTGAGCGGTCGGGCCTGCGGGGTGAAGAACCGGAACGCGTCGTGGTGCGTGCAGTTGATCGGCATCGATTCGACGACCTCGTCGGTGCCGTGGTGGCCGAGCCGCAACGGCCACCCGGCGTGCCGGATTTCCTCCGGTTGCGTCCGGTAGACCATGGCCCACTCGTGCAGACCGAAACAGCCGAGCTGGGCTTTGCGGGACGCCGTGGCGGTAAGCAGGCCGAGCACGAATTCGGTGCTGCCGCGGCGTTTCTCGGTCAGCGCGGCGGGATCTAGCGCGACGCCTTCCGGGGTCTCGACGAACCCCTTGCGGACCAGGAACTCCTGGCCGCCCGCCAACACGACGCCGACGCTAGGCTGCCAGCGCTCCAGCCGAGCCGGGCGGAAGGAGTAGTACTGGAAGAGGAAGTCCAGCACCGGGTGCTTCTCGTGCTGGTGCTGGCGCTGGCGGTGCGGCCGCGTCCAGCGCGCGACCCGTTCACGGTGGGCGGCCTGCTGGACCCGCCATTCCTGCTCGGACAGCACAATCATCGCCGGTCAGGGTAGTCGAGGCCGGTACGGCGGCGGTCAGCGGTGGAACGGGAACCAGTCGAGGTCCAGAAAGTCCCCGGACTGGTCCGTGGCGAAGGTCAGGTAGACGTCGTGCTCGCCGGTCACCGGCCGCTGCAGGTAGACCGGCACCGGCGTCCACCGCTGCCCGTCTACCGAGGCGAGAGGTTGATCTTGCCGAAGGAGCCCGCCCCGCGCGAAGAATCCGCAGCTCGGCAGCTTCCTCCTCGGGGTATGCCGAGGGACAGCCGCAACTCCTTGACCGCCACCTCGCGTTGCAGCAGCTCGTCGGCGCCGGACCAGACGTAGCCCATCGCGCCGCGGCCGATGGCGCTCTCCAGGCGGTACCGGCCGCCGATCACGCGGGCGGCAGGGGCGGTGCTGACCTCTTGGGCGCGAGGCACGAGCCGATCATCTCGCACACCATGACCCTAATGGGTGGCCCCGGCCGTCAGCGCACGTGGGTGGCGTCGCGGACGGTGCCGACGTATTCCTCGACGAGGTCTTCGAGGGCGACGATGCCGATGGGTTGGCCGGTGGTGTCGGTTGCGGTGGCGAGGTGGCTGCCTGTGCGGCGTAGGGAGGTCATGGCGTGGTCGAGGCGGGCGTGGGCCGGAACGGTGGGTAGTCGTCGGATGCGGGCGGGGGCGATGGGGGTTGTGGGGTCGTGTCCGGCTTGGTCGAGGACGTCTTTGATGTGGAGGTAGCCGGTGAGTGTTCCGTCGTCGCGGCGGAGGGGGAATCGGGAGAATCCGGTGTGGGCGACGGCTTGTTCGACGTCGCCGAGGGTGGGGTGTTGCGGGAGTGTGGTGAGGTCGGGTAGGGGGACGAGGACGTCTGCGACGGTGTGTTCCACTGAGGACAGTGTTTGGGCGAGTCGGCGGTGTTCGGATTGGTCGAGGAGGCCTTCGCGGCGGGATTCGACGAGGAGTTCGGCGAGTTCGGCGGAGGTGTAGGCGGTGTCGAGTTCGTCTTTGGGTTCTACGCGTAGTAGGCGGAGCACGGTGTTGGCCATCATGTTGAACAGGGCGATGAGTGGTCGGGCGAGTTTGACGAAGCCGACCAGGGGTGGGACCAGCCAGAGGGCGAGTCGTTCGGGTTCGGCGATGGCGAGGTTTTTGGGGACCATTTCGCCGACGAGGACGTGGAGTATGACCACGATCGCTAGTGCGATGGTGAACGCCACGACGTGGGTGATGGTGTCGGGGATGCCGAGGGTGGTGAAGGGTGTTTGGAGTTGGTGGGCGACGGCGGGTTCGCCGAGGCGGCCCAGGCCCAGGGAGCAGAGGGTGATGCCGAGTTGGGCGCTGGTGAGCATCAGCGAGCCTTCCTGGCTGGCTTTGATCACCACTCGGGCGCGGGTTTTGCCTTGGGCCAGCAGCGCTTCCAGCCGGTCCCGGCGGGAGGACAGCAGGGAGAACTCCGCGCCCACGAAGAACGCGTTGAGCAGCAACAGAACAACACCCAGCACGATCGCGAAACCGTCGCTCATCGAACCTCCTCCACGGCCTCGGCGTGCGTCGGCTGGTGGGTGAGGCGCAGTTCTGCGATCCGGTGGCGGTCCATCCGGGTGACGGCCAGCCGCCATCCGTCCGGGATGAGGTGGTCGCCGACCTCGGGAATGCGTCCCAGTCGAGCCAGCACGAAGCCGGCAACGGTCTCGTATTCCCCGTCGGGCATGGCGAATCCGGTGGCCTCGGCCAGTTCGTCCGGGCGCAGTCTTCCGGAGATGATCCAGGTGTCGTCACCGAGGCGGCGCACCGCGGCGATTTCGCGGCGGTCGTGTTCGTCGCGGACGTCGCCGATGATCTCCTCGACGACGTCCTCCAGGGTCACGATGCCCGCGCTACCGCCGTACTCGTCGACCACCACGGCCAGCTGCAACCCCGATCCGCGCAGCCGGTTCAGCAGCGCGTCGCCGTCCAATGTCTCCGGCACGGTCGGCACCGGGCGGGCCAGCGACCTCACCGGGGTCGTTTCGCGGAGTCCGGCGGGGACGCCGAACGCTTGCTTGACGTGGACGACGCCGTGGATCTCGTCGAGGTCGGCGCCGTGCACCGGAAAGCGGGAGAACCCGGTGCGGCGGGCGGTGTCGAGCAGATCCATCACGCTGTCGCCGGCGGTCAGGGATTCCACGCGGACGCGGGGGGTCATCAGTTCCTCGGCGGTGCGGTCGCCGAAGCGCAGCGACCGGTCCATCAGTTGCGCGGTCGAGGAGTCGAGCGTTCCGTGTTCGGCGCTGGAGCGCACGATCGAGCCGAGTTCTTCGGGGGAGCGGGCGGATCGGAGTTCTTCTTGGGGTTCGATGCCGAAACGGCGCACGACCCAGTTGGCGCTGTTGTTCATCGCGTCGATCAGCCACCGGAAGACCTGCGAGAACCGGGCGTGGTAGCCCGACACGGCACGGGCGGTGGGCAGTGGGCGGGCGATGGCGAGGTTTTTGGGCACCATCTCCCCGAAGACCATCGACAGGGTCGTGGCCAGCAGGATCGCCAGCGTCAGCGACACCGCCCCGGCCGCCTCACCGGGCAGGCCCAGCGCGGTCAGCCCCGGGCCGATCAGGTCACCGATCAACGGCTCCGCCACGTACCCGGTGACCAGCGTGGTCAACGTGATCGCGACCTGGGCGCCGGAGAGCTGAAACGACAGCGTCCGGTGCGCCTTCTGCACCGCCCTCGCACGCCGGTCACCGACCTGACGCACATGCGCGTCCACCGTGCTGCGTTCCAGGGACGTCAGCGAGAACTCCGCGGCAACCGCCAACCCGGTGCCCAACGTCAACACGCCAACGAAAACAAGGCCGAGAACGGCCAACAGGATGTCCATCACCGACCACCCCAGAACGGGGCATCGGCCACCAGTTGCGGAAAGCCGGGACTATGTCCCGGCCCGGTACTGCCCTCTGGGGATTGCGCTTCGCGCACTGAAGACGTCACTCCTAGACGGAAATCCGGAAAAATACGACGCCAGTATACGTGTCCGTCGCAGACTCGGCGGCGAGAACATCATCACGATCTCCCGAGCAGTGCCAGCAGCTTCGTCTGCTCGTCGGCGTCGGCCGCCACCGGTCGCGGCGGGGCGAAGATCCCCATGCCCTCCCAAGCCGGAATCTGCGGGGCGAACACCGTGCGCACGGCAGCCACCAGCGCCGGATCCAGCCGGTCGTCGTCGCCGATGCCGCGGGCCAGGTCCCAGGCGTGCACGGCAAGGTCCAGCGTCATCTGCCAGCCGTAGTCCTCGGCCGGGATCACGCCGCCGGTGACGTTGACCTCACCGCTGGTCGCCCCCGGGTCGTCCCACGCGCGCCGGGCCGCCGCGGCTGCCTCCCGCCACGCGCCGACCGGTTCGGTGCCCAGCACGTCGCCGTCGAAGCGGTCGCCGACCTCGTCCAGGGTGGCGCCGTCGAGCAGCCACGGCGCCCACAGCTGCTCGGACACCAGGTGGTTGAGCAGATCCCGGACGCACCACTGCGCGCAGGGCGTAGGGGAGTCCCACTGGTCGTCGCCGATGTGCCCCACCCGGTTGTCGAACTCCGCCATGGCCCTGCGGTGCGCATCCAACAGCTGCATGATTCCTCCTGTGAATTCGGTCACGGGGCGCCCAGCGGTGGCGGCGGAATCCCTGGCCAGGCGTCCAGTGTGGCCGGATCGGGGTGTGCGCGGCATCCGCGCCGCGGCGGGTTTACGCCCCGGTGGTCTGAGCCACTTCTGGGAGCCGTAACCTGCCGCAGTTCGTCGGGCGGCTACCGCCGCCAGGTCACACAGGAGAGGACGTGATCGTGAGCACACCCACGGTTGCGGACGCACCGCAGCGGGGCTTCTTCGGGCACCCGCGCGGCTTGTCGACGCTGTTCTTCACCGAGATGTGGGAGCGGTTCTCCTACTACGGCATGCGAGCGATCCTCGGGTACTACCTGTACTTCGCGGTCGCTGAAGGCGGCTTGGGCATCCCCGAGTCGACCGCGCTGTCGGTGGTGGGCGTCTACGGCGCCTCGGTCTACATGACCGGTGTCCTCGGTGGCTGGCTGGCGGACCGGGTGGTCGGCGCCCAGCGGGCGGTGTTCTACGGCGGCTGCGTCATCATGCTCGGCCACATCAGCCTGGCCCTGCCCGGCGGCGTCGCCACGGTGGTGCTCGGGCTGGTGCTGCTGGTGATCGGCACCGGCTTGCTGAAGCCGAACATCTCGGGCCTCGTCGGCGGACTCTACGGCGAGAACGACACGCGCCGCGACGCCGGGTTCTCGATCTACTACATGGGCATCAACCTCGGCGGGTTCCTAGCCCCGTTCGTTGTCGGCACCCTCGGCGAGAAGGTCAGCTGGCACGCCGGGTTCGGTGCGGCGGCCGTCGGCATGGCGCTGGGCCTGGTCCAGTACCTGCTCGGGCGCAAGAACCTGGGTTCGGCCGGGCGAGCACCGGTCAACCCGCTGCCCGCCGGGCACAAGGGCCGGGTGCTGGGCCGCGCGGCCGGTCTCGCCGCGGTGTTCATCGTGGTCCTGGTGGGCCTTTCGGTCAGCGGTGTGATGGGCCTGGGCGGCCTGGTCAACCTGATCAGCCTGATCTCGGCCGTGCTGCCGATCGTCTACTTCGTGGTGATGCTCTCCAGCAAGCAGATCACCAAGATCGAGCGGGACCGGCTGATCGCCTACATCCCGCTTTTCCTGGCGACCGCGCTGTTCTTCCTGCTGTTCGAGCAGCAGCCGAACACGCTGGCGAACCTCGCCGAGGCGGACACCGATCTGAACGTCCTCGGCTTCGTGATCCCGGCTTCCTGGTTCCAGTCCATCAACTCGCTGGCGATCATCCTACTGGCGCCGGTGATGGCGTGGCTGTGGACGAAGCTCGGCGAGCGGCAGCCGTCCACCCCGCAGAAGTTCGTCGGCGGGCTGTTCTTCGTCGGCGTCTCGTTCCTGTGGGTGGTGCTGTCGAAGTTCGTCGTCGGCGACGAGAAGCACCTGCCGGTCATGCTCGCGCTGGTGTTCGTGATCATGACCGTCGGCGAGCTGATGCTCTCGCCGGTCGGCCTGTCGGTGAGCACCAAGCTGGCGCCGAAGGTCTTCGCCTCCCAGACCATGGGCCTGTACTTCCTGGCCCCGGCGATGGGGCAGGGTCTGGGCGCGCAGGTCGTGAAGCTGTACTCGGTGGACAACCAGCAGGTCTACTTCGGCATCGTCGGCGTGGCCACGATCGGCTGCGGGGTCCTGCTGCTGCTCGCCTCGAAGAGCATCAAGCGCTACATGCACGGCGTGAACTAGGGAATTTCCAGGCTCGTTCTGCATGGCGGTGCTTCAACAGCGGACCACCAGGGCGAGCGGGCGAAGGCCGGTCCCGACGATCTCGGAACCGGCCTTCTCACGGCGGACGGACTCAGTGCAGGTCGAAGGTCCGGGCGGCCGCCGGGTTCTTCGGGTCCGGGTCCGGGTGGCCCGGCACGCTGACGTTCCCGCTCGGCACCACGCCCCTGACCAGGTAGTCGGTGCCGATCCGGTCGGCGTCGGCGTTGCCGGCCAACGCCCAAACCCCGTGCTTGCCCGCCTCCTTCTCGGTGACCAGCACCGAGGACGGCAGTGATCGGTGCATCTCGACGGCGCCCGCGTAGGGGGTGGCCACGTCGTACTCCGAGTTGAACACCAGCAGCGGCGGCAGCCCCTCACCGGTGATCTTCACCGGCTGCTGCCGGGGACCGTGCCACACCCGGCACGGGGCGACGCCCCAGCTGTTGTACCAGGCCCCGAGCGGGTTGTTGGCGGCCAGCTCGGCGGAGTCGCGCTCCCATTCGCGGCGGCTGGTCGGCCACGGGGCGTCCGCGCATTCGACGGCGTTGTAGATGGCGTTCTCGTTTTCCGCGGCCGCATCCTTGGTGGAGACCTGCGCGACGAGTTTGTGGTCGTCGTTGCGGAGGCGGAAGTCGGCGATCGCCTCGGCCAGCGCGGTCCAATTGTTCTCGCCGTAGAGCGCCATGAAGGTGATGTCGATGAACTCCAACGGGCCTAGCTTGCCGAGCGCGGCCTTGCGCAGCTCGGCCTGGATGCCGTCCCAGGCGGCCTGCACCCGGGCGCGGTCGGTGCCGAGATGGAACACCTGGTCGTGCCGGGCGATCCAGTCGAAGTAGCGGCCCAACCGCAGCTGCGCGGCGATGTTCTGGTTGAGGTTGTTGCGGTACCACACCTCGGAGGTGTCCGGGTTCACCGCGCTGTCCAGGATCATCCGGTCCACGTGCTCCGGGAACAGCTGGCCGTACACGGCGCCGAGATAGGTGCCGTAGGAGTAGCCGAGGTAGCTGATCTTCTGCTCGCCGAGCGCTTCCCGGATCCGGTCCAGATCCCGGGCGTTGGTCGAGGTGTTCAGGTGCGGCAGGTACTTGTCGGCGCGCTGCTGGCAGCCGTCGGCGTACTCCTGGGCGCGCCGCCAGTTCTGCTCCCGGGTCTGCGGGGAGTCCGGGTCGGGCAGCGGATTCTTCCAGAAGATTGCCGGATCCACGCAGGTGACCGGGTTGCTGTGCGCGGTGTTGCGGGTGTCGAACCCGATCAGGTCGTAGGAGTCGAGCACCTCGGCGGGCAGCCTGCCGGACAGCGAACCGGCGAAGGCGATGCCCGGGCCGCCCGGACCGCCGGGGTTGACCAGCAGCGAACCGCGCCGGGCCTCGGGCTTGCGCGCGGGGGTCTTCGAGACCAGCAGCTGCAGCTTCTCGCCGTTGGGAGCGTCGTAGTCCAGCGGCACTTCGACGTTGGCGCACTGCATCTGCGGGTGGGGCTTGCTGATGTCCTCCGGGCACGTACCGAACTGCAGGCCGGGCGCGGCCTGGGCGATCACCCCCGTGACGGCGGTGCCGGTCAGCACCGCCGTCACGGCTAGACCGAGTGCGATCGAGCGCTTCACATGCGTCTCCTCACGGAATGGGATCGGGCTGGAACGGAGCGTAATCGTTGATCCGACACCGTACCCGGCAGCGAAAGTCCGTGTCCCCCGGCCGTTCCCGGGTCACGCCGCCCGCAGGACATCCACGACGCGAACGGCGTCCGCGTCTGTGGTGCGCCAGTTGCTGAAAGCCGCCCGCAGACCGGGGGTTCCCTTGTAGACGGTCGGGGTGCGGAATGCGCACGCCGGTTTCGGTGACGGCGCGGGCCAGCTTCGACCCGTTCCGTGGTGGGCGCCTCGGCGACGGTGAAGCAGATGACGTTGAAGCGCACGCACCGGGGTGGTCGCTGGTTCCGCGTGAGAGCTCAGCCGATCGGTTGTTTCTCGGGGGTGGCCGCGCCGAGCTCGCGGGCCAGGTCGTCGACGACCTGCGCGGTGCGGTCCAGCCAGCGGATGCTGCGGTGCAGGGAAGTGGGGCCGTCGGTCAGTGATTCGGCGATGTCGTGCAGCGCGTCGGCCGTGCGGTGCGCCGAGGTCATCGCCGCTTCGAAGCTGACCTGCGCCTCGTCGGTCATCGACTCCACCGCGTCGGCCAGCGCCCACAGCAGTTCGGAAAGCCGGTTGCGCGTGTCGTCGTCGACCATGTCCACAGTGGCCGACAGCGCCACCGCCAGGTTGCGCACGTAGTAGGCGCAGCCGCTGAGCACCGCCACCGACCGCTGGACCTGGCTTCGCAGGGAGCGCAGCCGGTAGCTGGTCAGCGGCTTCGCGCTGTTGATCACCCGCTGCAGCGCGTCGTCGAGCTCCCGCATCGACTCCTGCAGCCCGTTGGCCGTGCCCTGCTCGCTGATCTCGGTGCCCGTGCCGCGCAGGAAGTCGCGCAGCGACAGCAGGAAGTCCTGGATGTTGTCGCGGACCAGGGAGCGGGTGCGGGTGGGCAGCACGAACACCGCGGCCAGCACACCCGCCGCCGCGCCGACCGCGGTCTCCCACAGCCGAGCCTCCAGGACCGCCACGTTGAAGGTGCCGAGCATCCCGTAGAGCGCGCCGAGCAAGGTGGTGATGAAGAACGTCATCACCGCGTAGGAGTAGCCCGCGAAGTAGAAGCCGAGGAAAACGCAGACCAGGATCATCGCGATCTCGGCCAGGGTGTTGCCGGTGATCTGCGCGGCGACCAGGATGCCCGCCACCACCCCGAGCACGGTGCCCGCGGTGCGCTGCCACGCCCGCACCAGCAGCTCGCCGCGGCTGTTGGTGCTGATGAACACGACGAACGCGGTGATCACCGCCCAGTACCACCGGTTCGGCGAGACCAGCTGGCCGAGCATGATCGCCAGCGCCGTCGCGCAGGTCACCTGGATCGCCATCCGCAGCTCCGGCCGCTGCAGCCCGGTCTCGCCGTCGTCGGATGGTTCCGCTTCCTCGGCCGGTTCCGGTGCTTCCTCGACCTGGCGCTCCCCGCCGAGTTCACCGGTCGCGTCGGCCAGTTCCGCGAGCCCGGCGCCGAGCCGCCGCACCGCCATCGCGACCTCCACCGAACCCTGCTGCTCGATCCGCTCGGCGACCAGCCGGGTGGCTTCCCGGATCTCCTCCGGCTCGGTGCGCAGCACCGCGAGCAGCGCGCCGATCGCGTGCGGCACGGTGTCGCCGCCGCTGGGGTGGTCGACCAGCCGCATCAGCGGGGTGAGCAGGTTCTCGGCCGCGAGCTCGACGTCCAGGAGGCGCTGCCGCAGCAGCTCGCGGCCCGCCTCGTCGAGGGTGTCGAGCTGGCCGACGGTGTTCTCCAACATCAGCGAGGTCTCGTTGAGCCGGACCGAGCGGTTGTGCAATTCGCGGCGGCGCTGCGCCGAATCCAGGTGCTCGGCGACGTCGCGCACCGCGTGCAGCAGGCCGTGCACCTGGGCGAGCAGCGTGCGGCGGCCGCGTTCGAGCACGCCTTCGGGATCGTCGCGCAGCACCACGAACCGCATCACGAACGCGGACAGCGCTCCGGCGACTGCAGCCGCGATCAGCGCGGGCAGCTGCGGCAGCTGCGGGCTCAGGAACATCGCGAAGAAGTAGCCCATGAACGCGACCATGCCCAGCGGGAAGAACCGCGGTCCGAACCGCCGGATGTAGGTGGCCGCGAAGATCACCACCAGGAACAGCAGGCTGTGCAGCAGCGCCCACGGCGCGGTGAGGATCGACAGCAGCAGCGCGAACGCAGCGGGCAGCGGCATCAGCAGGTTGGTGATCTGCTGCTGCCGCCGGTCCGGGTCGTTGACACCGAGCGAGGAGTTGATCGCCACCACCGCGCCGATCATCGCCAGCGGCAGCGGCTGCCCCCACCACGCGAGCAGCGGTAGCATGATCGCAATAGCGAGCGCGACCGACAACGTCACCCGAGCCGCGGTGCGCAGTCGGCGCAGCGACGGATCGGAAGCAAGGAAGCGGTTCCACCACTCGCTCCACATGCGCCGCACTGCTCCTTAGTCCTCGTCTCCGAACTCATTCTGCACGGCGGTACGAGTAGCGGAACCTCGGACGTCGCGTGGATTCCAGGATGTCCGGGCGGCCGTCCTCGCGGGACGACCGCTGAGAACCCCGCAGCGGGAGCTGAAGCGCCGCTTCGAGGGCGCCGACCCGGGCCCTCAGCCGCCGCGGTGGCGGCGGACGCTCTCCTCTACCAGGTCCAGCACCGAGCCGAGGTGCTCGGCGGGCAGGCCCATCGCCAGGTGCGATAGGAGGCCTTCGAGCACCAGTTCCAGGTAGGCGGTCAGCACGTCCACGTCGACGTCGTCGCGGAGGTTCCCGGCGTCGCGCTGCCGCTGCAGGCGGGCGCGGGTGGCCGTGGTCAACTGCTCGGAGCGCTGCGCCCAGCGCGCCCGGAACTCCTCGTCGGTGCGCAGCCGGCGGGACACCTCCAGGCGGGCGCCGAGCCAGTCCACGCCGGGGGTGTCGCCGCCGTCGGCGGGATCGTCGAGCAGGTTGCGCATCACCTGCACCAACCCCTGCTCGGCGACCACGTCGGCCATCCGGGTCGCGTCGTCCTCGGCCAGCGCGAGGAACAGCGATTCCTTGTCCTTGAAGTGGTGGAAGATCGCGCCGCGGGACAGGCCGGTCGCTTCTTCCAGCCGTCGCACGGTGGCGCCTTCGTAGCCGAAGCGCGCGAAGCACGACCGGGAGCCGTCGAGGATCTGACGGCGCCGGGCGTCGAGGTGGTCCTGGCTGACCCGAGGCATGGTCTGATCGTCCCAGGTCCGGCCGCCACATTGCAATCCGTACGTACGTTTTGCTGCGCTCGTCTCACCCCCTGGTGGGTCCTCTCGAATCATATGGTCGCCGCGGCCGGCGGAGTCGTTACTCGTGCGCCGCGTCGCTATTCGGGAAAAGCGGGCGGGGAAACGACATTCCCCGTTCTCGTAGCAGTTGCCGGGATCAAGAACAAGGGTCGCGGACGTCAGAGGGGAGCGGTAGCGTCGGTAACCGGCCAATGACAGGCGGTGATCATATTGCCCGTTTCGACCGATCCTGCAGCCGCTGACTTCCCAGCCTCCCGGGTCCGCACCCGGGCCGAGGCGGAGGCTTACGTGGCGTCGGTGTGCTTCAAGCACGGCCCACCGCGGCTGCTCGGCATCGAACTCGAATGGACCGTGCACCACTCCGACGACCCGACCCGAACGCTCGACCCGGCGACGCTGATCGCCGCGCTCGGCCCGCACGCCCCGCGCTCCCTGGTCCCGGACAGCCCGCAGCGGAAGTTGCCCAACGGCTCCGCGCTCACCGTCGAACCCGGTGGCCAGGTCGAGGTCTCCAGCCTTCCCACCACGTCCATGCGGTCACTGTTCGAAGTCGTCGCGGCCGACGCCGAGTACGTCGAGCGCCGGTTGCGCGCCGCCGGGCTGGTGCTCGGCGACCAGGGCACCGACCCGTGGCGGTACCCGAACCGGATCCTGCGGGTGCCACGCTACGCCGCGATGGAAACCGCCTTCGACCGCATCGGCCTGGACGGCCGCTTGATGATGTGCAGCACCGCCGGGGTGCAGGTCTGCCTCGACGCCGGCGAACCGGACCGGGTGGCCGTTCGCTGGGCTGCGCTGCACGCGCTGGGGCCGGTGATGATGGCGATGTTCGCGAACTCGCCGATGCTGTTCGGCGAACGCACCGGCTGGGTGTCCAGCCGCACCCGCGCGCTGCTGCGCACCGATCCGCCGCGCACCCGGCCCGGCCCGATCACAGTCGACCCGGCCACCGGCTGGGCCAAGCGGGTGCTCGACACCACGATCGTGTGCCTGCGCCGCGACAACGGCGACTGGACGGCGCCCAGCGGCATCAGCTTCGCCGAGTGGATCCACGGCGCGCTGCCGGGTCCGCCCACCCGCGACGATCTCGACTACCACCTGTCCACGGTGTTCCCACCGGTGCGGCCGCGCGGCTACTTCGAGGTCCGCTACCTCGACGCGCAGCCCGGCCAGGACTGGATGCTGCCCGCCGGGGCGCTGATCGCGCTGTTCCGCGAGGAATCCACGGTGGACAAGGTGCTCTCGGTGGCGTCACCGGCGGTCGGCCGCTGGGTGCACGCCGCACGGCACGGCCTGCGGGACCGGGCGTTGGCGCGCACCGCCCACGACGTGTTCGAGCTGGCGTGCCGGCACTTGCAGGATCCGGACAGCCCGGCGGGACTGCCCGACCGGCTGGCGGATTTCGTGGCGAAGCGGCTCGCCGCGGCCGACGAACGCTGAAAAACCGGAGGTGACCGGTGGAAAGCACGCAAGATCTGGCCGAACTGGGGATATCGAACTTGCGCTCGCACGTGGCCGCCGAACTGGCGCGCACCCGGCAGCGCAGCGCGGTGCTGACCGACGCCGTCGACGACGAGGACCTCGTCAAACAGCATTCGCCGTTGATGTCGCCGCTGGTCTGGGACCTGGCGCACATCGGCAGCCAGGAGGAGCTGTGGCTGGTGCGCGATGTCGGCGGCGCGCCGGCGATCCGCCCGGACATCGACGAACTCTACGACGCCTTCCAGCACGCCCGCGCCGACCGCCCGCAGCTGCCGCTGCTGGGGCCTGCCGAGGCGCGCGACTACGTCGGGACGGTGCGCACGAAGGTCTTCGACCTGATCGACCGAGTTCCGCTCGAGGGGCGGCGGCTGGTCGAGCAAGCCTTCGCATTCGGCATGATCGTGCAGCACGAGCAGCAGCACGACGAAACGATGCTGGCCACCCACCAGTTGCGGGACGGGCCACCGGCCCTCACCGCGGACCCGCCGCCGCCCGGTGCGGCAGCGCTGCAGGCCGAGGTGTTCGTGCCCGGCGGGCCGTTCACGATGGGCACTTCGGCGGAACCCTGGGCGCTGGACAACGAGCGACCGGCGCACCAAGTGCACGTCGACGACTTCTACCTCGACAGCACGCCGGTCACCAACGGCGCGTACTTGGCTTTCATCGACGCCGGTGGGTACGACGATCCGCGCTGGTGGAGCGGCGCGGGCTGGGCGTACCGGCAGCGCGCCGACCCGCGGGCGCCGCGGTTCTGGCGCCTCGACGGCGACCGGTGGCTGCGGCGCAGGTTCGGTCACGTCGAACCGGTACCGCCGGACGAGCCGGTGGTGCACGTCAGCTTCCACGAGGCCGAGGCGTACGCGGCGTGGGCGGGCAAGCGGCTGCCAACCGAAGCCGAGTGGGAGAAGGCCGCGCGGTTCGATCCCGCCAGCGGCCGGTCCCGCCGGTACCCGTGGGGCGATGACGATCCGCGGCCCGAACACGCCAACCTGGGCCAACGGCACCTGCAACCGGCACCCGCCGGGGCGTACCCGGACGGGGCCGCGCCGTGCGGCGCGCGGCAGCTCATCGGCGACGTGTGGGAGTGGACGGCGACGGATTTCCTGCCGTATCCCGGCTTTTCGGCCTTCCCGTACCGCGAGTACTCCGAGGTGTTCTTCGGGGCCGACTACAAGGTGCTGCGCGGCGGTTCCTTCGGCACCGACGCTGCCGCGTGCCGCGGCACCTTCCGGAACTGGGACTACCCGATCCGGCGGCAGATCTTCGCCGGATTCCGGTGCGCCCGTACACCACGACGCGGGGAGCGCGACTGACCGATGTGCCGACACCTGGGGTATTTGGGGCCAGCCGTGTCGCTGGCGGAACTGCTGCTCGAACCGGCCCATTCGCTGCTGGAGCAGGCGTGGGCGCCCGACGACATGCGCGGCGGCGGCACGGTCAACGCCGACGGCTTCGGCGTCGGCTGGTACCGGCCGGACGGCGCCACCGCCCGCTACCGCGCCGCGATTCCGATGTGGACGGACGGATCCTTCCGGCAGGTAGCCGCGGACGTGCGCAGCGGCGCGGTTGTCGCGGCGGTCCGCTCGGCGACCGCCGGGATGCCGGTGGCGCCTGGCGCGTGCGCCCCGTTCACCGACGACACCTGGCTGTTCAGCCACAACGGCCGGGTCACCGGCTGGCCCGATTCGCTGGCGAAACTGGCCGCCCGACTGGAAGTCGTGGACCTGCTGACCCTGGAGGCGTCGACCGACTCGGCGCTGTTGTGGGCGTTGCTGCGGCAGCGGTTGGTCGAGGGGGCGGAGCCGGACCAGGCGGTGCGGGAGCTTGTCGGCGAGGTCGTCGCCACCGCGCCGGATTCGCGGCTGAACCTGCTGCTCTCCGACGGTACCCGGCTCATCGCCACCACCTGGACGCATTCCTTGTGGGTGCGCCGCACCGAGACGGCGGTGACGGTGGCCTCCGAGCCGTTCGGCGCGGACACCGGCTGGGTGGAGGTCCCGGACCGGTGCCTGCTCGTCGCGGACACCGAGAACGTGCAGGTGTCGTCGTTGCCGGAAGGGGATCGATGAGCGAGCCGGAACTGGTAGTCCGATTCACCGATGAAGACGCGGCCCGGGAGCTGCGCACCGAGGCCCGCGCGGGCCTGACCGACAGCCCGAAGTGGTTGTCGTCCAAATGGTTCTACGACGCCGTCGGCAGCGACCTCTTCGAACAGATCACGGTCCTGCCGGAGTACTACCAGACCCGGGCCGAGCAACAGATCCTCCAGCAGCGCGCACTGGAGGTCGCCGAGATCACCGGCGCGGCCACCCTGGTCGAGCTCGGGTCCGGTTCGTCGGAGAAGACCCGGCTGCTGCTGGACGCGTTGCGCAAGAACGAAACCCTGGAGCGGTTCGTGCCGCTGGACGTCTCGGGCGCCGCGCTGCGCGCCGCGGTGGAGTCCATCGCGCTGGACTACCCGGAACTACGAGTGCGCGGCGTCGTCGACGACTTCACCAGCGGTCTCTCCGCGTTGAACGCGGGCGCCGGGCGGCTGGTCGCGTTCCTCGGCGGCACGATCGGGAACCTGCTTCCGGCCGAGCGCGCCCGGTTCTTCGCCGCCGTGCGCGCGGCGCTGCGGCCGGGGGAGTGGCTGCTGCTGGGCACCGACCTGGTGAAGGACCCCGACCGGCTGGTCCGCGCCTACGACGACGCGCGGGGCGTGACCGCGGAGTTCAACCGCAACGTGCTGCGGGTCCTCAACCGGGAACTCGGCGCCGACTTCGAGCCCGAGAACTTCCGGCACGTGGCGTTGTGGAACGCCGAGCAGGAGTGGATCGAGATGCGGCTGCGGGCGCAGCGGCCGATGCGGGTCGGGCTGCCGGAACTGCGGTTGACGGCGGATTTCGCCGAGGGCGAGGAAATCCGCACCGAGGTCTCGGCGAAGTTCCGGCACGATCGCGTCCGCGACGAGCTCGCGGTGGCAGGCTTCGAGCTGCACCGCTGGTGGCTGGACGACGCGGCGGACTTCGCGCTCTCCCTGGCCGCGGCGCGGTAGGGCCGATCGGTGAATCCGACGGTGATCACCCCACCAGCGGGTGATCAGGGTGGCGCGTGCTGCCGGGCGCACGACTATTGCGGCGTAGTGTCCGTTTTTCCCGAAGAAGGGACGATTTCGATGCGGCTACGCGCAATTGTCACCGCGGCTCTCGGTGCGGCCGGTCTGCTGCTCACCCTGCCCGGTTCCGCGCTCGCGGCGCAGGGCGAGTTCATCTACTCGTACGAACGGTACGGCGCGGTCCAGCGCGATGGGCTCTTCGATCCGGCCGGGCGGTTCTGCCACCGGCTCGACCTGCCCAACCAGTTCGTCCCGGCCTACCGGGTGCAGAACCGGACCGACGCCACGGCGGTCGTCTACCTGGACGACAGCTGCGCCACGGACGTGTTCTACGTGCTGCAGCCCGGGCAGAGCGCCCCGGCCGGGGTCAAGGTGCGATCGGTGATGTTCTCGCGCTGATCTGCGTCGACGAACCGCGCCTGTCCGGGCTCCGGACAGGCGCGGTTCGTTCTGTCATGGCGGACCCGGGAGCGTTCTCGCGGTTCCACCGGGGAAGCTGAGGCACGGCATGCATGGCATGCCGGCCGGTTTCGCGGACACCTCGGCGAGGGTCGCTGGTATCTCCAGGCCGCAGAACGTCAGCCAGTGCTCCGGGAGGCCGCTCTCGGGGGCGGTCGAGAGGTGCGCTTGGCGGCGGGATTCGCCGACCACCCCGAACGCGAAGCGCACCACCACCGTGCCGTTCATAAGGCGATCCCGTCGAGTCGTCCGGCCGCGGGAACGACCTTCCCGCGCGGAGTGTCGATCGGTCCGCCATCGCGGTGGTATCGCTGGTGTTCGGCAGTTTGCCAGTGGTGCTTGGATCGGAACATCTTCCCCACCTCCGCGAACGGGACTGGCGCACGCGGGACGCGTGACGTGCGGTGGGCGGGCATGACCCGTTCAGCCCAACGATCTCCTGGGAAGATGATCGACCGTTCACCTGAACGGGGGGTGAACCGGGTCGGTGTGCATGCACCGTCATCAGGGAGCCGACGGGCCGTTGTGCGAAGCAAGTGATTGCGCGAGAAACCAAATGGCGTTGCGTTCTTCGCCGCGGTGACCTCGCCGAAGGCCGGCCGCGTACCGGCAGCCACTGGGGGGAGGTGCCGTCGGTACGCGGCCGGCGGCCTCAGGCTACACCCGCCACCACGGCACCTTTCTCGGGATGAGAGTGGTGGCCGCGAGTGCTTTGGCTGGTGCAGTTGCTTCGCAACGCAGGCGTGCGGTTCAGTCCTGGCGAACTCGCTTCGGAGGCTGGGAAAGCGGCTGTGTGCGCCGGATTAGAGGTAGGGACACCAGGGCGGCAAGCCCGGCGAGCAGTGCGCACCAGAAGGTGCACGTGCGTGTTTTTGGCTGCTATGCCCGGATCCACCGAGTTGGTTTTGGCGTGGGTTGTTGATCAAGGTCTTGGGGGTGTTGATCGATAATGCTGGTGGTGGGTGTGCGGAGTCCGCCGGCCTGGTGGTCCGGCTTATCCACTGTGGTCTCCGGTCGGCGCCCGTAGGCGGGCGGTGAACAGGCTGGTGAAGGCCTGTTTCCAGTGCCAGTCGGCCGGGAGGTGCAGCACGATGCGGCGGGCGGAGCGGGCGATACGGGCCGGGATCGTGATGAGGTGCCGCCGCAGGGTGGTGGTGCGGGCTTTGGCGTGGAACTGCGACGCGAGACTGCCTGCGGCACGCATCAGGTTGTGGGTCAGCGCGGCCAGGGACAGCCAGGCGCCGTTGGCGGCGAGCTGCCCGGAGGGCAGGTGGGCCGCGGCGGAGTCGTTGAGGTCGGCGAAGACTTGCTCGATCGTCCCGGCGCGGCCGCGGTGCTCGGCCTCGGCGGTGAGCAGCTCGTGCGGGGAGTCGGTGAAGATCGCGTGATAAAGCCAGACCGGGAACAACTCGCCGGTGGCATCGGTGGTGGTGATCCGGGTGCGGCGCACGATCAGCCGGGCGGTGACCGCACGGCCGGGATTCTGGGTGACGTTGGTGAACGCCTCCAGTGTCGTTTCGGCGATCTCGCCCTCATAGATCCACTGCTTGGCGCGGTCGTCGAAGACCGGCCGGTTGAAACGCACGGTCTGCCATGTGTTCTCGTCGATCCCGGCGATCGCGGCCTTCACAGTCGCGGTGTGTTTGGCGGTGACCGAGAAATACGCCCCGGCTTTGCGGATCGCGGCGATGACCGGGCCGGTGAAAAACGCCGAATCACCCCGCACCACGATCGTCCCCGTCGCACCACACGCCCGGGCCGTCTTGATCGCCGAGGTGATCAGTGACGCCGCGCCGCGGGCGGAATTGGCGTTACCGCCCCGCATCCGGGTCGCCGCCACCACCGGCGCCGTACCGGGGGTGGAGATCGTGGCCATCAGATAGTTCAGGCCCCGCACCTTCGTATACCCATACGCCGAGCCCTGCTTCCCCGCCCCGTAGACCTCTTTGATCTTCGAGTCGATATCGACGAACACCAGCTCATCGGCCCCCGGCAACAACCCGCACCGCCCGGCCAGGCGTTCCAGCACGATCCGGCCCAGCTTCTCCAGCTGCGCCACATGCCCATAGGTGAACCCACGCAGAAACGTGCCCAGCGTCGACGGCGCCCGGATCCCGTCGAACAACCGCGACATGCCACCGTGGCGGATCACACCCAGATCCTCGAACGAGTCCGCACCACAGGCCATCCCCGCCACGATCGAGGACACCTTCACACCCGGATTCGCCCCCGCCGACCCCACATCCGGCGACAATTTCACCGTCTGCTCAGCCAGATCAGCCACCCCGACCTGCTCGGCCAGCCGCAACACCGGCACCAATCCCGCACACGACACGAGATTCGGATCATCGAACCTCACCGACACCGCGCCGACACTATGCGATGCTTGCATCCAGCAGATGCCCTCTCATCCAGGAACCGATTGTCTCTCTCGCAAAGAACAATCATCCCAGGCCAGAGGGCATCTGCCCCACCACGACACGACCCCCGCCTGCACAAACTTTCACCACAACACCGGTGGATCCGGGCTATGACGCCCAAAAGTACGCACGGGGCTTTCGGGGCGCCGGATCCTGAGGCGGCGCGGATGCGTCAGAATGTTGCGGTCGAGGATGCCCGGATCGTGCGTATTTCCAAGCCTTGTGGCCCCTAAAATGCTCACGGGTGTATCCGTGCGGGCAGCTCGCTTCTCTTTAACGGTGTGCCTCTACTCATTCGAGAATCGGACCAGGCGGATTGGGAGCTGCTGAACCGAAGCCAGCACGCCGTGTTCGCTCGCAAGCAGTTGCGGAAGTTCGGGATCAGCGACGACGCGGTGCGGGCTAACGTCAAGGCCGGGAGGTGGCAACGCGTCCACCGCGGCGTTGTCGCCTTGTTCAGCGGTCCGCTCCCACGAGCGGCCCGGATTGCCGCCGCCCTCCTGTACGGCGACCTCCCGGCCGCGCTCAGCCACCGGACCGCTGCGCAGGAATGGGGGTGGTGGCCGGTCGATGACGGCCCCATCCACATCACCGTTCCGTACGGGACTTCAGCCCTGCCGCAGGCGGGCGTGGTCGTGCACCGCAGTCGCGCTTTCAAGAAAATCGTCGTTTCCCACGACCCGCCGCGAACGTCGCGTGCGGATACCGTCATCGACCTGGCCACCGCCGAACCCGATGAGGCGTCAGCAGAGCGGACATTGCTGGCAGTCGCCTCCGCGAACCGTGTTGGCGCGGACGAAATCCGCACCCGGTTGGCGGCAAGACCTGCTTATCGCCACCGGATCGTTCTTGATCGCGCTGTCCGCCTGCTCGGCGAAGGGATCACGTCGATGTTGGAAACCCGCTACTTCCTCGACGTCGAGCGCGCACACGGGATTCCGCGCGCGCGTCGTCAGGTGCCCGTCAACGCATTCGGCCGGAAACTCCTGGAGGACTGCAGCTACGAGGCGACCGGGGTCCCGCTGATCGTCCGGTTGGACGGGCGGGCTTACCACAGCGATGCCGAAACGGCGTTCCGGGACCGCAGGCGGGACAACTTCGCCGAGCTCAGCGGAACGGCCCGGCTGGTGTACGGCTGGCAGGACGTCGCCCGCACCCCGTGCGCAGTGGCGCGCGAGGTCATGGTCGTGCTTCGCAGGGAGGGGTGGCAAGGACCAACGATGAGGTGCCGGAAGTGCCTGGGTCCGTGAGTGGTTTTGGGTGCTGTAGCACCTAAAACCACTCACGGGCCCAAGCCAGCAGCGCGACGTGCAACGACACCAGCGATTCCGGCGTGTCCAGCGAGACCCCGAGCAGCTGCTCGATCCGTGCTAGCTGGGCGTAGTAGGCGGTGCGGGAGACATGCGCCGCTGCGGCCGCCGCGGATTTGTTGCCGCCGTGGCGGCAGAGCGAGCGCAGCGCGTCCAGCAGCCTTTCGTTGGACATGATCGGCCCCAGCTCGCGCTCCGCGAACGCGATCAGGCGTTCGTCGCCGCGCAGCAGGTGCAGCAGTCCGCGCAACCGCACGTCGTCGAGGCGGTGGAATTCGCGGCTGCCGTCGTCGATGTGCAGCGCCGCCTCGGCGACCTGCGCGGCCTCGGTCAGCGTCCGGCGCGCCCCGGAGATCATGCCGACGGTGCTGCCGACCGCGATCACCACCGGCAGCGAATGCGCGTCCGCGGACCGGCGGACGTCCGCGGCCAAGCGGGTCAGCACTGCGTCGTCGGTCGTTTCGAGCACCACCAGGGCTTGCACCGTGACGTCGTCGACGACCCCCACCAGCACCGGCAACCTCGCCTTGCGAGCGGCGAGCGCCGTCGCCTCGGCCAGATCCCGTAGCGCCTGCTGGGTTTCCAGCGCCGGAGCGGCGGTCGTCGTGGTGTGCGGGCGGACCGCGATGCCCACCAGCGGTCCGTCGAGCGGCACCCCTACACCCGCGGCTCGGGCCGCGAGGTCGGCGGTGTCGGCGTTGCCCGCAAGCAGTTCGGTGATCAGCGTGCGGTGGGTCTGGCGCTCCAGGCTGTCCCGATCGCGGGTCACCAGCCGGTTCACCGCCAGCGCCGACGCCGCCCGCTCGGCCACCACGACGTGCCGGTGCGCCGGCTCCGGGCCGAGCACCACCAGCCGCCCCCAGTCGTCCCCGCGCGCCCCGACCACCGTCGTCAGCCACTGCTGGTCCGGGTCGAAGGAGGTGCGGCCGGACTGCACCACCGAGCGGGATCGCTCCGACCACTCCGACAGCAGTGCGACCGGGTCCTGGCCGGCCGAGTCGTAGGCCAGTACCTGGTGCGCCAGCGTCTCCAGCACGACCGGGCGGCCGACGATCCGCGCCGCTTCCCGCAGCACCGACGCGGGTTCCGCACCAGAGGTGGTCAGGTCGGTGAACGTCTCGTGGATGGCGTGCGTCGCGCGCAACTCGGCCAGCTGGGCATCGCGGATCCGGGCGATGACCGCTTCGGTGACGGCGACGAACTTGGTCTCCTCCGACAGCGTCACCAGCGGCAGGTCGTGCCGGTGCGCCGCGTCCACCAGCGCCGTCGGCACCCGGTCGCGCCACCTGCGGACCAGCTCCACGACCACCCCGCACGCCCCGGCTGCGGCGAGCTCGTCGACGTAGCGGACCAGCTCCGCTGGTTCTTCGGGCAACGCGATGCCGGTGGTCAGCACCAGCTCGCCGCCGCTGAGCAGCGGGGCGATGTCGGCGATCTCCGCGACGTGCACCCAGCGCACCCGCCCGTCCAGGCCGGACGCGCCGGCCACCACCCGCGGCTTGCCGCGCCGCAGCACCGGCAGGTCCAGCACCTCGGACACCGTCGGCAGCGCCAGCACATCCGGCGAGATCGGTCGCATCGCACACCCCTCCCTAGTGAACACACTGTATTGCCGATTGGGGCAGATCAGCACAAGTTGTCGGTGGTGGCGGTCGTCTCGTCGCATCACACTTGCCAAGCAGCGCAGATGGTCACGTCGTGGAGAAAAGGAAGCTGATGACGGAATCCCTGTTGGCCCGGCACCGCGCCGCCATGCCCAGCTGGATGGCGCTCTACTACGAGGAACCAATCGAAATCGCCGGCGGCGAGGGGCGGCACGTCACCGATGCCGACGGCAACACCTACCTGGACTTCTTCGCCGGAATCCTGACCAACGCCATCGGCTACGACGTCGCCGAGATCAGCGACGCGATCCGCCGCCAGGTCGACACCGGCATCCTGCACACCTCGACGCTCTACCTGATCCGGCAGCAGGTGGAGCTGGCCGAGCGGATCGGCGAGCTGTCCGGGTTGGCCAACCCGAAGGTGTTCTTCACCGGCTCCGGCACCGAGGCCAACGAGACCGCGCTGATGCTGGCCACCCAGCACCGGCGCAGCAACCAGGTCCTCGCGCTGCGCAACTCCTACCACGGGCGGGCCTTCGGCACCCTCGGCGTGACCGGCAACCGCGGCTGGTCGGCCAGCTCGCTGTCCCCGGTCAAAGTCAGCTACGTGCACGGCGGCTACCGCTACCGCAGCCCGTTCCGGGACCTCTCCGACGCCGACTACATCGCAGCCTGCGTCGACGACCTGCGCGAGGTCATCGAGACCACCACCGCCGGCGACGTGGCCTGCATGATCGCCGAGCCGATCCAGGGCGTCGGCGGCTTCGCCACCCCGCCCGACGGGCTGTTCGGCGCCTTCGCCGAGGTGCTGGACGAGTACGGGATCCTGCTGATCTCCGACGAGGTGCAGACCGGCTGGGGCCGTACCGGTGAGCACTTCTGGGGCATCCAGGCGCACGGCGTGACCCCGGCGGCGATGACCTTCGCCAAAGGGCTGGGCAACGGGCTGGCCATCGGCGGCGTGGTCGCCGAGGCGGAGCTGATGGACTGCCTGACGGCGAACTCGATCTCCACCTTCGGCGGCAACCCGATCTCCACCGCTGGTGCCGGGGCAGCCCTGGCCTACCTGCTCGACCACGACCTGCAGGGCAACGCCGCCAAGCTCGGCACCCGCCTGCTGGCGGGCTTGCGGGCCCACGCCGAGCAGTGCCCGCTGATCGGCGACGTGCGGGGCAAGGGCCTGATGATCGGCGTCGAGCTCGTCGAGCCGGGCACGCGCACGCCCGCCGCCGCGTCGGCCACGCGGGTGATGGAACTGGCGAAGCAGCGCGGAATGTTGGTAGGCAAGGGCGGGCTGCACGGGAACGTCCTGCGCCTGGCGCCTCCGATGACCCTGACCGAGGATGAAGCGGCGCAGGCGCTGCAGATCCTCACCGAAACCATCTCGCTGGCCGAGCAGGAGCTCCACCGATGACAGAACTGATCAGGCACTGGATCGCGGGCAGGTTCGACGACGCGACCCCGCAGCGCACCGGCGAGGTGTTCGACCCCGCCACCGGGCAGGTGGCCAAGCGGGTCGCGTTCGCCGCGGAGTCCGATGTGGACAACGCGGTGGCGAGGGCCGCCGAGGCGCTCAAGACCTGGCGGCACACCTCGCTGGCGAAGCGGTCGAACGTGCTGTTCGCCTTCCGGGAGCTGCTCAACCAGCGCAAGGGCGAGCTGGCGGAGATCATCACCGCTGAGCACGGCAAGGTCGTCTCCGACGCCGCGGGCGAGGTGCAGCGCGGGTTGGAGAACGTCGAGTACGCCTGCGGTATCCCGAACCTGCTCAAGGGCGGCTTCTCGGAGAACGCCTCGACCAGCGTGGACGTGCACTCGGTGCGGCAGCCGGTCGGCGTCGTCGGGGTGATCTCGCCGTTCAACTTCCCGGCCATGGTGCCGCTTTGGTTCGTGCCCAACGCCATCGCTTGCGGCAACACCGTGGTGCTCAAGCCCAGCGAGAAGGACCCGTCGGCGGCGAACTTCATTGCGCAGCTGTGGCAGGAGGCGGGGCTGCCCGACGGCGTGTTCAACGTGGTGCACGGCGACAAGGTCGCGGTCGACGCGCTGCTGGCGCACCCGACGGTGCGGGCCGTGTCGTTCGTCGGCTCCACGCCGGTGGCGCGGTACGTCTATGAGACCGGCACGGGCAACGGCAAGCGGGTGCAGGCGCTCGGCGGGGCGAAGAACCACATGGTGGTGCTGCCGGACGCCGACCTCGACCTGGCCGCCGACGCCGCGGTGTCCGCCGGGTTCGGCTCGGCGGGGGAGCGGTGCATGGCCATCTCCGCGGTCGTCGCCGTCGACTCGGTCGGCGACGAGCTCGTCGCCAAGATCGCCGAGCGGATGGCCAAGCTCAACGTCGGTGACGGCCGGCGCAACTGCGACATGGGCCCGCTGGTCACCGCCGCCCACCGGGACCGTGTGACGTCCTATGTGGACGCCGGGGTCGAGGCGGGCGCCGAGCTGGTGGTGGACGGGCGCGACGTGCAGGTCGACGGCGGGGCCGACGGGTTCTGGCTCGGGCCGACGCTGTTCGACCACGTGGGCACCGGGATGTCGATCTACACCGACGAAATCTTCGGGCCTGTCCTGTCGGTGCTGCGGGTGCCCAGCTACGACGCCGCGATCGAGGTGCTCAACAACAACCCGTACGGCAACGGCACGGCGATCTTCACCGAGAACGGCGGCGCGGCGCGGCAGTACTGCGAAGAGGCCGAGGTCGGCATGGTTGGCGTGAACGTGCCGATCCCGGTGCCGGTGTCGTACTACTCCTTCGGCGGCTGGAAGGACTCCCTGTTCGGCGACGCGCACGCCTACGGCCCGGACGGCATCCAGTTCTACACCCGCACGAAGGTCGTCACCACGCGCTGGCCGGACCCCTCGCACGGCGGCGTCAACCTCGGATTCCCGCAGAACAGCTGAAAAACCTGTGAGGAGACCGGGCTGGGCGATGAGCAGGGCGTCCTGCTGACCATCGCCCGGCAGGAGCTGGTCGGTTTCGTGTCCTGGCACCGGGCCGAAACCGGCCACGCGTCGCATTGCTGAGAGATCGGCGTCAACCCGCGGCCGGACGCCCGCGGCCGCGGGCACGGCACCGAAGCGCAGCGCGCGCTGGTCCGGTACCTGTTCGCGAACACCCAGGGCAACCGCGTGCAGGCCGGTACCGAGCTCGACAACACCGCCGAGCAGCGCGCCCTGGAGAAGGCCGGGTTCACCCGCGACGGGATGCTGCGCGGTTACGCCTTCCGGGCCGGCCGGTGGCGGGATTGCGTGCTCTACAGCATCCTGCGCGCCGAAGTCGATCTGGACGGATGATCGCGCAGCGCCGGGATCGCCGATAGCAGGCGCTGGATCCGGGGAAGAGCGTGGTCCTCGGGGCAGATCCGGAGGTCATCTCCTACGCTCGCGGGCATGCCCGCACTCAGTCCTCGGTCCGTCCTGGACGGCCGCAGCTCCAACCGCGCGCCGATACCGCTGATCATCGGCCTGGTGGTGTCCGGTTTCTGCCTGCTGCTGGCGCTCGCCTTCTACCTGCTGCAGGGCGGGCCGATGAACGTCGTGATCGGCACCGCGCTGGCGCTGCCGACCGCGGTCGTGCTCATCGCACTGATCCTGCTCATCGACCGGTTGGAGCCGGAGCCGCAGCTCAACCTGTGGCTGGCCTTCGGCTGGGGTGCCGGGGTCGCCATCATCGGCGCGCTGATCGTGAACACCGGCAGCGAGCTCCTGATGGCCCCGGCGCTGGGTGCCGAGGTCGCCTCGGTGATCACGGTGTCGGTCGTGGCCCCGGTGGTCGAGGAGAGCTTCAAGGGTGCGCTGCTGCTGTACTTGCTGTGGGTGCGGCGGCACGAGATCGACGGGCCGACCGACGGCATCGTGTACGCCGGGATGTGCGGGCTGGGCTTCGCGCTGGTCGAAAACGTCCTCTACTACATGCAGGGATTGGGTGCGGAGACCGGGGAGATCTGGGGGACGGTGCTGATCCGCGGCGTGATCGCGCCGCTCGGGCATCCGCTTTACACCGCGATGACCGGGCTCGGCGTCGCCTACGCCGCGACGCACCGCGGCCCGGGCCGGTTCTTCGCGGTGGTCGGCGGTTGGTGCGGCGCGGTCTTTCTGCACGCGCTGTGGAACGGGAGCCTGACGTTCGCCGGTTTCCTGGGCATGGTGGTGGCGTACCTGGTTGATTTCCTGGTGCTGGTCGCATTGGTCGTGGTCATCGTGCTGGACCGCAAGCGGCTGGTGCACCTGATCCGCAAGTACCTGCCCGCCTATATCCCGAGCGGCTTGGTGCAGCCCAACGACGTGCAGATGCTCGGCAGCCTCTCCGGGCGGCGGAAGGCCCGGCACTGGGCGCGCGCGCAGGCGGGTGCGACTGGGGCGCGGGCGATGGGTGACTACCAGTTGGCGGCAACCGAACTGGCACTCTTGCACGCGCACGCGGAGAAGGAGACGATCCCGCCGGACAAGTTCTTCGTCAGGCGGGAGGCCATCTTGGGGTTGATGCGGACTGCGCGGGACGCGTTCTTCCGGCGGATGCCGCAGGCCCCCCCGCCGCCGTGGGCGCGGCAGGAGCGGTCCGGCTTCTTTGCACCGCCGGCGCAGCTGGCACCGGGCCAGCTGCCGACCTACCAGCCGCGTCCGCCGGGCCTCGGCGGCCCGCCGCCCGGCGGGTTCCCGCCTGGCGGGCACCGTCCGCCGGGGCGTCCGCCGCAGCCGCCGGGCCCGAACGGCCCACGGCCCGGCGGGCCTTGGGGACCTCGCTGAGCGTCAGATGGTGCGGATCCGCGGCCACAGCGCGTGCCACGGCTGCTTCGGGTTCTGGTAGAGCGTGATCGTGTTGCCCTGGACCATGTTCACCAGGCCGGTCTCGATCTCGCTGAGCTCGCGCGACTGTCCGAAGTGGTCGGCCAGCGGGTGATCGTGGCCGATGTACAGCACGGTGCCGGCGTCGTCCGGTGGTGCGCCGAAGAACCAGTAGCCGCGGTGCGGGCGAACGGCGGGAGGGGTCGGGGAATGCGGTCCGTGTTTTCCGCGTCCAGGGTGGTTCTGGAATTCGTGGACATCTGCTCCCCATGCGTTGCGCGTTCGCGGGGATTTTAGTCGCAGCGGCAGGGGAATGGCGTCGATCTCGGACACGAGGCCCTGAGTCCTAATCAGTTCTGGGAGTGAGCCATCCGGCAAACTCTTGGATGGTAGCCGGCAGGTGGGTGAGCACTTGCGGTTCCTGGATGTGTGAGTCTTGCCCGAAGACCGGGCCCCTGCCAGTGGGCCGGGGAGTTGATCGCTGCAGGGGTGTCGTGCCCGTAGGTGGTCACTGCTTGATTAGGTCGCTGCAGGGCTGAACGCCGTGCAGGGGCCGCCGGATTGGGTTACAACGGGCGCATGGCGGAAAACTCGAACGACGACTTGTCCGCCCTGAAGCCGGGGCAGGTCGTGTCCAAGGACAACGGGGAGCGGTTCGGCCGCTCCGCCGGCGGATGCCTGGTGCAGCTGCGCCGCCGCGTTTCCGAGCCGGGGTTCGTCGTCACCGTGGACGCCGAACCACGGCCGGGCGTGCCGACCGAGTTGATCACCCACGAGTGGGGCGCGGCCAACGCCGCGTTCGACCGGTTCATGCACGAATACTGACGCATCCGTCCACAAACGACATCTGGGTTCGAGCGCAAGTCTTCCTGCCGCCCGCAGGCGCGATGACTCGCGCTGGGCGTTGCAGCCAAAACCGGAGTTGGATTCAATATACGTTCCACTTCCCCCCGCGACGACCCGCTGCCGGCGCGCGGCGCAGGTGCATTCATCGTTATGGAATATGCTTTCCTGGCGCGCGGGAAACAATCCGCCTTTAGGTTTTTCTTCTCGTGCGGCATGCCTCCCCTGACGGTGGACATTGGCCCCGATTTGGTGAACCAAAGGTTCTTTATCGAGCAGAATGCTGCGACAGGCGTCTACTCTTCCATCTGTCCCCGGACTGTCTACTTGAGAAGGATTCAGGATGATGCGACGGCGTGTGATTACCGCTGTGATGATCGCAGGAATGATCTCGGTGGCGCTCGCAGGAACCAGTACGGCCGAAGGGTCGACAGGAGTTGGCACGCGGGCCGGTTCCTGTTCGTCGGGACGGGTTGTGCGTGGAAATCAAGAGGGATCAGGTTCCAATTGTTTTCGTGCCGAATATCCAGGGGAAAGATTTCGCGCGGTGGCGTTCTGCGCGAGTCGGCGCGGCCCCTACACGGTATTTGGACCAGATAGGCTGGTAGGCAGCGGACAAAGTTCCATTGCTTGGTGTGCCCCGGGGGACCAAGTTACGGGAGGCGATACGCAGGATCGCCGGTAGCTTCAAGTGCCGAGAATTTTGGGAGCCCCGATCAATGCGATCGGGGCTCCGTCACGTAGCGCGTCGTGCACCCGAAGTCCGGCTCGTACATCGAGATCGTGTCCTCGGCCGCAGACGCGCACGCAGCCGTTGATCGTCACCATCACCACCGCGGACTCGGGGCGTCGCGGCACGATCTACGACCGAAAGCGCCGCCGGACGAGCAGCTGGCCGCCGTGTGCTCACCGACCCAACCAACTACGGGGTAGGCGCAGCAGTCCCTCGCCCACCTCGCGAAGTTCCTGTGTTTGCATCCTGGGATCTGCACGAAGCAGGAAACCCGGTTCCGCACGCTGGCCAGGACTGCCTGTATGACGGTTCTGATCCTCGCGAGTGATCTCGACCCATCGGCTGATGCGATGGTGACCGCGTTGCGGGATCGCGGCCCGCCGGTGGTTCGGGTGAACACTGCGTGCTCCCTTCAAGGCACCCAGAACACCGATGGCCGGGTCTGCGCCGAGGCCTGTTGCTGCGAGGTAGTGGTCTCGGCGGGGTGACCCGCCGTTCGCGAATCAAGCGCGAGAGCAGGTCACGCTGCCGCGTCCACATGCGAACGCTGCCCCCGCACAAGTCGAGGGCAGCGTCGCGCAGTGCGGACGTGAGGACTACGTCCAGGTGGTCTTGGCGGGAGTGACGCTGCTGTCCTTGATCTTCTCGGTCGTGACCGCGTCCTTCGCGAGCTTCGGTTCGGAAACAGCGCTGTCCGCGAGCTTCTCGCTCGTCACGGCCGCTGCAACCAAATGGCCGGTGCTCACCGAGTTGGGTGCGAGTTCGTTCCCCGTAACGGCGTTCTGGGCGATCTTGTCCGTGGTCACAGCCCCGGACATGAGTTTCTGGCCCGCGATGGCGTTGTCCGCGATCTTTCCGTCCGCCACGCAGTTCGGGGCGAGTTGCCGGTCGGTGACGCAGTTGTCCGCCATCTTGGCGGTCGTGACGGCCCCGGCGTCCAACGCCTGCGTCCCCACCGCATTGGGGGCGATGTGGCTGCTCTGGACGGCTCCGATCGCGATCTTTTGAGAGCTGACCGCGCCATCCATGAGCTTTCTTTCCTGCACTGCGTTGTCGGCGATCTTTTCAGCCGTGACAGCGTTGTTGGCGAGTTCCCTGCCTGTGACGGCGTTCTCGTCGAGCTTTCCGGACTTGACCGCGTTGTTCGCGATTTCCCTGTCGGTGACCGCATTCGGAGCGATTCTGTCACTCGTGACGGCGTCCAGCGCCAATTTGTCGGTGTTCACCGCGTTGTTGGAAATCTTGTCTCGTAGGACGGCGTCCTTGAAGATATTCTCGGACTTGACCGCATTCGGAGCGAGTTCAACGTCGGTAACCGAGTTGTCGGCGATCTTCGGGCTCGTGACCGCGTTGTCGGCGAGCTTCGCGGCCACGACTGCGTTGTCGGCGAGCTTCTTCGAGGTGACCGCATCCTTGCCGATCTTCGTGGTCGTGACGCAGTCCTCCGCGAGATGACGGTTCTGAATCACACCGTCCTTGTCCTCCAAGTACTTCTCTTGCATGTCACGCACGGTATTTTCAAGTTCTGCGATTCTGTTTTCTAGCGCATCCAGGTACTTCATGCGATCAAGCTGGTCCCGGAGACGGTTGACCTGAACGACGGCCTCATTCCAGTCGCTCGTCGTAATCTCCTCACCTTGCCCTTTAGTGGACAGTGGGTACTCTCTGGTATGATTCGACATCTTTTCCCTCTCTCTACGTGCCGTCGAGGCCGGAGCGATTCACCCCGTAGGTCCATCGTGGTTTCGCTGCGCGGTCATCGCGAGTCGACCACACGATGCACACCTAATCGAAGGATAATTCAGCGAAGAGATCGGAAAATATGAACACCAAGTAATCGAAATTGTGTTTTCTCTGCCGGTTTGCGAACACATCGACGAAATCAACTGGTCCTGATCTGCTGTTCGCGGGTCCGCCGACCACTGTCGGTTACCTGAACTGATCGCAGTACAGGCCGCCGCTCTGCGGGTCAGCGTTCCAGCAAAGTCTGTTCACACTGAGCAGAACGAACCCCTCAACATAAGCCGACACGATCGACTGGGTGGCATCCTCCACGAGCACCACCGCGCAGCATGACCTGCACGGATGCGGTTTCCGGCAAGTGCACCGTCCTTTACCCTCCTTCCTGCAGGCCAGGACCACCTGCAGCGGATGGGCGCCCAGGTCGACTCGCCCGGCCGCGCCGAGGGGGCCCAACTGTTCGGGGAGCTGGGTAAAGATGCGTCGTTTCGGGTTGGCATGATTTGCCGCGAAGGAACCTGGCAGACCTGCGAGAGCCAAGTCAGTCTGCCAGGAAACTGGTTTCCCAACACGGTTGGGTGGCGGCGAGTTGCGTCGTGACAGCCCGATGGAAACTCACGTAAGACCAGCACTGTGCTGGCGGCGGGTATCGCCACGGGAATACCAGCGCCGGACGGGCACTGGCCAACGTCAGCACCGTAAGGTGTCGGCTCGCGGAACGTTTTTACACGTTGCGTGAACGGCAGCGGTGAACGGACCGGGGGCAGGATCGCGCCTGCCCCCGGTCGTCTTACCTGGCGGACCGGCGAGCAGCTGCGATCTCGGGCACCGATACGGCGGCGATGTGCTCGCTCGCCGCGAATCCGCGCAGTTCGTCGTCGGTGGCCATCCGGGTCGGGTCCGCTGGGCTTACCAGGTGGGCGAACACTGCGACCGGTGGCGTCCCGGCGAGTCCGACCAGGTCGAAGGCCGATTCGGCGAGTCCGGCGTTGCCGAGCACACCGGCATCGCCGACGGCCACCGGCACCACGTGGCCGGGCCGGGTGAAGTCCGCGGGGCCCGCGTCGGGGTCGGCGAGCACGCGAGCGGTCCTGGCTCGGTCCGAGGCGGAAATGCCGGTGCTCACTCCCGTGCTGGCATCCACGGTGACGCACACCGTCGCGCCGCGGTGCTCCTGCAGCCGGGGCGACATGGGCGGCAGCGCGAGCGCATCGCAGCGCTCGCGTGGCAGCGCCACGCACAGGAAGCCTGACGAATGGCGGACCGCCAAGGCCGTCAGCTCGACGTCCGCGCGTGAAGCGGCGAACACAAGGCCGCCGTCACCGGACGTGCAGCCGTGCACGATCGTCGGCCGGCCTGCTGCGATCTCGTCCAGTGCCAGGCCGATCGACCTGAGCTTGCCCGGTCGGCGATCGAGAACCGCTGCGCGTTTCCGCTGGTCGTCCATTTTCTCCCCTCGGAAAGACGGATCCGGGCCGATTCAGTTCCACTATCCACATCGGACCAGTGAAGCGGCCCGCGACGTCACACGCCGGATAGCGTGGCCGATCCGGTCTGCCAAGCATCGCTGCCCGAGATCTCGAACGTCAACGTCAGCCAGCTGCCGTCCCAGTACCTGAAATCCTCGCGCCTCCGGCGGTGACATGCTGCATCGTGCTTGACATCGCGTCGGCCGCCTCCATAGCGTTGACGTGTGCTCCGACCGCTGCTGACCAATCGCCGCCACGTGGATCTGCTGCGAATTGGTTCGGCGGCGTGTTCGGTCTCCTGATCATCCGAGCCCGAAACACCGCTGCCGATCCGGCGGCACGTTTTCGACGTCAGCCGCTCCCGCACGGACCGTCGCTGTTTCCCGGTCTGGAGGCCGGTCACGCACTCCGACTCGGAGATTCCGTCGCGATGTAGGCGGAGATTCCGGACGTCACCGCCCCGACCGACGACTGGATCCCCCTGCCAGGAGGCAATCGTGACCACGACCGCCACCACCGGAAACCTTGCGGCAGTGCTCGAGGGAATCGCCGCGCGCGCGCCCGGTGCTTGGACTTCCCCCGGGGAAAGCGGACCTTCGCGCCCTTACGGGTGCCGTTACGGGAATCGGCCCAGTTCTTCAGCCCTTGCGCCAGATCCGCCAGCCCCGACGAATATGTCTCCTTCGAATTCTCCGTCCACCACGGGGCGATCGCGTCCTTGACCTGATTCCACAGCTTCCGCAAACCGTAAGCCGACCATGAGACCGCAGGAGTGAGCAGTTCCTCGGCGATGCCGTAGGAGCGCTCGGCTTCGCGTTGCGCCAGATTCGCCTTCACCAACCCCAAACCCCAGTTGAACGCGAACCGCTGCGCACCACAATTCGACCGCAACACCACTTCCTGCTCCGGTGTCGGATCCAACACGAACCGATACGCCTGAAAAACCGTACCCACAACAGCCTCACCCGGCACCCGACATGCCCAGTGCTTTGATCACGCACCGAGACCACATATCCTACAGTCAGTAAGATTTGTGTCGGCGCAGTGTCACCCCTGTCGCATCCCTGGGAACCACAACAGGCAGGCGCTACGCGAAACAGCACATACAGACACAGAACAACACAGATCGCCGAACCGCTTCTAACCCCATGAAGCCTTCCGTGACCTGCACGATGCCGGGGTGCTCAGCCTGACCGTTCCCGCCGAACTCGGGGGCGGTGGTGCGGACCTCGTCGAGGCAGTCGACGTCGTCAGGGCCGTCGGCGCCGCGGATCCGTCCGTGGCCTTGGTGCTGGCCATGCACCTGATCGCCCACGTCGAGCTGCGTTCGCCGCACAACCGGTGGCCCGCGGAGCGCAGGAAGGACGTGCAGCTCAGCTCGCTGGGCGACGGCGCGCTGGTGAACACCTTGCGCGTCGAACCCGACCTCGGTAGCCCCGCGCGCGGTGGGCTGCCCGCGACGACCGCCCACCAGCGGGCCGGTGGGTGGGCGCTGCGCGGGCACAAGACCTATACGACCGGCATTCCCCGCCTGCGGTGGCTGCTCGTCTGGGCCCGCACCGACGAACCTGGACCCCGGGTGGGCACCTTCCTGGTACCAGCCGGAATCGGCGGCTACCGGGTGGAACGCACGTGGGACCACCTCGGCATGCGGGCCACTCGCAGCGACGACGTGATCTTCGACGATGTCCGGGTTCCCGCGGACCACGCGGTGGACGTTCGCCCGGTGGGCGAACAAGCGGGTCCGCACCAAGGCGCGACCTCGCTGTGGAATCCGCTGCTGGTCAGCGCCATCTACGACGGTGTCGCGCACGCGGCCAGGGATTGGCTTGTCGGATACCTCAACGAGCGCACCCATGCGAACCTCGGCAAACCGTTGGCCAGCCTGCCGCGGTTTCAATCTGCGGTCGGCCAGATCGAGGCGCTGCTGCTCACCAACCGTTGTCTGCTGGCGGAAACCGCCCGCAACGCAGACCACGGCCTTCCCGTGACGAGCAGGGCAGGGCTGGTCAAGCACACCGTCACCAACAACGCCATCCGTGCCGTCGAGCTGGGTGTCTCGCTCGTCGGCAATCCCGGCCTGTCCCGCGCCAATCCCATCGAACGGCACTACCGCGACGTGCTTTGCAGCCGCATCCACACCCCGCAGGACGACACGATCCTCACCGTCAGCGGCACCGCAGCGCTGGAACGGTAACGCCGCGCAGGGTCACTGGCTTGGGCTTGGGCTTTCTTGTTGTCTGACTTGGGGAACGTGGCTGTCTAGGGACGGGTTGCCCCCATGCCGCGCGGTCGACCACGAGCGCAGTGATCGGAATGTTTTCGCGCCGCTGGCCAAGGGGTTGCGATCGCTGTACTTGGCGGGATCGGAGAATCGTTCCGGAAGACTGCGTTGTCCGAGCGGAAAGCACCGGCGTAGCCCACCACGGTCGACGGTCGTGCCATCTTTCGATCCAATACGTATTGTCACCTCAGCGCGGTCCTGCCTCGATGTCAAAGAACAGCGGCGCTGTGGGAGCTCGGCCTGTTGGACGGCGGCGTCTTCGGCAAGGGCATCAACATTGCTTCGTCCTAGCTGGCAGCCTCCTTGTGTTTCGGTTGTGTTTCCGTGGGATCTTGCCTCGTGGGATGCGTTGGCTGGCCCTGTTTCGCGACATATAGTCCCCTCGTGAGTGATTCACTCCTATGGTCCAGGCGAGAGGTCGACCTCGTGTTCTTCGCCAGCGCTCGGTGTCAGGGCTGATCGACAGCCGTACCGTTCGCGCCTGAGTGCCGGCAGCGAACCTGCGCAATCCTCCGGGTTTCAGAGCCCTTCAAATCTGGGAGAGCGCTGTGCGCCCTCTTCCGCCCAACGGCAGCGAAATCCGCCCGCGGTGGCAGGACCATGCCTGCCGACCACGACGGATGTCACCACCTCGTGCCGTCGTCCGCTGCCTCTCCAGCATGGGAGAAGTCCATGTCCGACCTTCGCAGTTCCATCGAGAGCGCGACCTCCGCGCGCAAGAAATGGCGGTTGCCGGCGATCGCGTTCGCCATCCTGCTGATCGCCGGAATCGCTTTCGCCGCAACCAGGGGCGGCGGCGCCGATCCGGGCGCGGCCGACGGCGCGCCCGTCCGCGGTGGCACGCTGCAGTTCGCGCTGATCGACTACCAGCGCAGCCCCGATCCGCAGTGGGGCACCAACTACGCCGAGTCGCTGATCGGCAACAACATCACCGACAAGCTGACCTGGCAGGACCCCAAGACCGGTGAGATCACGCCGTGGCTGGCCCAGTCGTGGGAGTACAACAAGGACCTGACCGAGTTCACCTTCCACCTGCGCCGGGACGTGACGTTCAGCGACGGGTCGCCTTTCAACGCCGAGGCCGTCAAAGCCAACTTCGACCAGTACGTGCACGGCGACCCGAGCCTGGGGATCCTGCCCAACGGCGCCACCTTGCTGCCCGGCTACCTCGAAACCAGGGTGGTGGACGAGTACACCGCCGTGGTCCGTTTCGAGAAGCCGCTCGCGAGCTTCCTCCAGGCGTCTTCGTTCACGGCCAATGCGCAACCGGGCTTCCTGTCGCCCTCGACGTTGAAGCTCAGCGCGCAGCAGCGGACGGACCCGAAGAAGGTGATCGGTACCGGCCCGTTCGTATACGAGTCGTGGGAGCCGCAGGCCAAAACCGTCTTGGTCAAGCGAAACGGCTACAACTGGGCTCCGCCCGCGCTGCGCCACCAGGGCGAGGCGTACCTGGACAGGATCGTGTTCAACACGATCCCGGAGGCCAGCGTCCGCACCGGTTCTTTGGTGTCCGGCACGATCGACGCGACCCTCGACGTCGGCACGACCGACGAGAAGCCCTTGTCCGCACAGGGTTTCGAGATACTCCACCGCGGCGTGTCCGGCACGGCGATCCGGTTCGACTTCAACAGCTCGCTCTTCCCGACCAATGACATCGCGGTCCGCAAGGCGATCCAGCTCGGCTGGGACCGGCAGACGGTCCAGAAGACCATCCTGACCGACTCCTACTCGGTTGCGAACTCGATCCTCGAACCGTCGGTGCCCGGACACGTCGACTACAGCGGTTCGGTGCTGAAGTACGACCCGGAGCAGGCCGCGCGGATCCTCGACGAGGCCGGCTGGGTGACCGGCCCCGACGGGATCCGGGTCAAGGAAGGGAAGAAGCTGGTGGTCAAGCTGCTGGGCATCAACAACCTGGTGGTGAACAAGCCGGCTTACGAGTCGATCCAGCAGGACCTGCGGAAGATCGGTATCGATCTGCAGCTCACCGTCGTGCCGATCCCGGACTACACCGCCCAGCAGGCCAAGGCGAAGACCGACTGGAACGTCGTCGCCGCCAACCGCTCCCGCAACGATCCGGCGGTCCTCAACCTGCAGTACGGGCCGCAGAACGGCAACGGCGCGTACGTCACGAAGGACTCCACCGGGGTCGACGCGGACGAGGTCACGCAGGTGCTGGGCAGGCTCGAAACGACGCTCGACCCGGCCGCGCGCACCCAGTATGCCAAGGAGGCGCAGGACATCCTGCTCGACAAGTACGCGCTGGTGAACCCGGTCTACAACCCCTCGCAGGTGATCGCCCAGGCGCCGTATGTGCACGGCATCGTCTTCGACGCCCAGTCCCGCAACCACTTCGTGGACACCTGGAAGAGCGACGGGAAGTGATCGTCCGCCCGGGAGCTCGGGCTCCCGGCGGGCCACGCCTCCTGGGAAAGGAAGAGTCGTGCTGCGTTACGTTGCGCTGAAGGCAGGCCGGGCCGCGTTCGTGGTCTGGGCGGCGTTCACCCTGACCTTCGTCCTCTTGTTCGTGCTGCCGGCCAACCCGGTCGATCTCCTCTTCGACCCGACGGAGCTCAACTCCGTGCCGCCGGAGGTGCGCGCGCAGGTCGCGGACAGCTACGGCTTCAACGAGCCGGTCCTCCTGCAATACCTCGGTCGGCTCGGACACGCGCTGCGGGGCGACTTCGGAACCTCCGTGCAGTCGGGCCAGTCGGTCAGCGCGGTGGTCCTCGACGTGCTCCCGCACACCCTGGTACTCGCCGTCGGGGCGTTGCTGCTCGCGCTGGTCATCGCGTTCGCCATCGCGCTCGTCGCGACTTCGACCCGGCACCAGTGGTTGCGCAACCTGGTCGAGTCGCTGCCGACGGCCTCGGTGTCGGTGCCGGTCTTCCTCTCCGGCATCCTGCTGCTGCAGATCTTCTCCTTCAAGCTCGGCTGGTTCCCCTCGTTCGGGGATCAAGGCTGGCGGAGCCTGGTGCTGCCGCTGATCACGCTGGCGATCCCGGTCTCCGGTCCCATCGCGCAACTCCTCGTGCGTTGCTTCGCCGCCGAGTTCCGTTCGGGATACGTCACGACGAGCTGGGCGAAGGGCGCCACCCGCAGCCGTGTCGTCGTCGGTGACGTCTTCCGCAACGCCAGCCTGCCCGCGCTGACCATCGCCGCCGTCACCTTCGGCAACCTCGTCGCGGGATCGGTCATCACCGAGACGGTCTTCGCCCGCAAGGGACTCGGCCGAATGACGCAGACGGCGATCAACACGCTCGATCTCCCGCTGGTGCAGGGAATCGTCGTCTTCGTCGCCGTCACCTTCGCGCTGATCAACCTGGTCGTGGACCTGATCTACCCGCTGCTGGATCCGCGGCTGCGCGCCACCTTCGCCGTGCCCACCGGCCCGTCCGGCGGCCTGAGGAGGACCAGTTGACCGTCGAATTCGACGCCCTGACCGCGCCCACCGGCAGCCGCGGGGCCGACATCGCTCGCAGCGCGCTCGACCGGCTCGGTGGGATCGCCCGCAAGCCGGGACTGCTGCTCGCCTGGATCATACTGCTGGTCGCGGTCGGCTGGGCGCTGTTCCCCGGAGCGTTCACCGCCCACAGCCCCTACATCGGCGATCCCGGCGCCAGCTTCGCGCCGCCGAGCGCGGAACACTGGTTCGGCACCGACCGACTGGGCCGGGACCTCTTCGCGCGCAGCGTCTTCGGCGCGGGGACCACGCTGGCCGCCACGTTGTTCGCCGTGCTCATCGGGTTCGGTGCCGGCACCGCTGTGGGACTGACCGCCGGGTTCGCCGGCGGCGTGACCGACACCGCGATCATGCGGGTGGTCGACGTCTTCCTCGCGATCCCGAACCTGTTGCTGGCCATGGTCATCGTCTCGGTGCTGGGCTACTCCACCAACAACATCGCCCTCGCGGTGGGTATCTCGTCCATCGCCTCCTTCGCGCGGGTCATGCGAGCCGAGGTGCTCACCGTCGTCTCCCGGGATTACGTGCGCGCGGCGTACGGGCTCGGTGTCGGCCGGCTCGGCGTGGTGCTCCGGCACATCGTGCCGAATTCGCTGAGCTCGGTGCTCGCGCTGGCGGCACTGGAGATCGGCACATCGATCCTCGCCGTGGCAGGTCTCGGTTTCCTCGGCTACGGCGCGCCACCGCCGACGCCGGAGTGGGGACTCCTGGTCGCCGAGGGGCGTGACTTCATAGCGGTCTACCCGTGGATATCGCTCCTGCCGGGAGCGGCACTGGCGGTGGTCGTGCTCGCCACCCACCGGATCAGCACCTCGTTCAGGAAGGACCACGACTGATGGCCGACACTGCCACTGCTTCCGAAGCGACCGCCGCTGCGGCGGAGGATGACCAGGCGCTGCTGCGGATCACCGATCTGGCGATCGACTACCGCACCGGGCACCGCAGGTGGACCAGGGCGGTCCGCGGGGTCGGCCTGCAGGTGGCGCCGGGCGAGTTCGTGTCGCTGGTGGGGGAGTCCGGCTCGGGCAAGACCACCGTGGTCCAGGGCGCGCTCGGCCTGCTGCCGAGCTCCGCGCGGATCCGGTCCGGTTCCATCGTCTATTCCGGCGTCGACGTCACCGGCTGGAACGATCAGCGGATGGCACTGGTGCGGGGCAACTACGTGGGCTTCATCCCGCAGGACCCCAACACCTCGCTCAACCCGGTCAAGAAGATCGGGCAGCAGGTGATCGAGGCGGTCCGGTTCAACGAGCGCGCGGCGAAGAATGCGCCGCAGCACAAGGAGGCCGCGTTGGAGAGCCTGCGCACCGCGGGCCTCAACGACGCCGAGCGGGTGTTCCAGCAATACCCCCACGAGCTCAGCGGCGGCATGAAGCAGCGCGCGCTCATCGCGATCGCGCTTGCAGGCAAGCCAAAGATCATCTTGGCCGACGAACCCACCAGCGCGCTCGACGTCACCGTCCAGAAGGTCATCCTCGACCACCTGCTGCGGCTGCGCGAGGAACTCGGCATCGGCGTTCTCCTGGTCACCCACGACCTCGGCGTCGCGCTGGACCGCTCCGACCGGATTCTGGTCATGCGGCAAGGCGAAATCGTGGAAGACGGCCCGGTACACCAGGTCCTGGAGAACGCGACCGACAACTACACGCGGCGGTTGCTCGACGCGGCCCCCGTGCGCCACCTCGGTCGTCTCGAACCGGCATCGGGCGCCCGGCTGGTTCCCGCTGGAGCGCCGACGGTGCTGGAAGCACGCGAGCTGACCAAGACCTACCGCCTGCGGGGCCGGGGCGAGCTGCGTGCGCTGGACTCGGCAAACCTGTTGGTGCGCAATGCAACGACGCACGCGATCGTGGGGGAGTCCGGTGCTGGCAAGTCGACGCTGGCGAGCATCCTGGCCGCCTTCACCGCGGCGGACAGCGGCACGGTGCGCGTCGGCGATCGCGTGCTGGGCGGCCTGCGCCGCGGGCAGCTGCGGGAGATCCGCCGGGACCTGCAGTTCGTGTTCCAGAACCCGTTCACCTCGCTCGACCCGCGGTTCACGGTGGACAGGATCATCGCGGAGCCGCTGCGCGCATTCGGACTGGCGACGCGCAAGCCGGAGCGGACGGCCCGGGTGGTCGAGCTGCTGGAGGCGGTGGCGCTGGACGCGACCTACCTGCACCGGCTCCCGAGCCAGCTCTCCGGAGGCCAGCGGCAGCGCGTCGCGATCGCGCGGGCACTCGCGCTCACGCCGAAGGTCCTCGTCCTGGACGAGGCGGTAAGCGCTCTCGACGTCTCGGCCCAGGCGCAGATCCTGCAGCTGCTGGTCGACCTGCAGGCCGAGTACGGGCTCAGCTACGTGTTCGTGACCCACGACCTCGGCGTCGTACGGCTGATCGCGCACGACGTCACGGTGATGAAGGACGGTGTCGTGCTGGAAACCGGCCCGGTGGAGCAGGTGTTCCGTTCGCCGCGGCATGAGTACACCAGGGATCTGCTGGCGGCGATCCCGGGCGCCCGGCTCGCCCCCGCCGGCGTGCGCTAAAGGGTCCTTTCAGAATGCGGCGTGAGCCGCATGCGGTGTGCATACATAAGGAGGGGTTCCCACAGTCCAGGCGGCGTCTGAGGTCCCGCTACCGGCACCGCTAAGCAAGCCGTTCTGAAACCACTCCTAAGGAGGAAAAGCGTGTCACGTCAACTGCACATCAACGTCAACATCCTCAACGCGGGAGTCTTCGGCGGGTCATGGCGATTCCCGAACACCGACGGCACCGCGAGCTACCGGATCGAGCACTACACCTCGATCGCGAAGAAGGCCGAGGAAGCCAAACTCGATGCGGTCTTCCTAGCGGACAGCCCGTTGCTCGACCCGAGTATCAAGCATCGCACCGGCAACAACCTGGAGCCCACCACGGTTCTGGCGCGCATCGCTGCCCAGACCGAGCGGATCGGTCTGATCGGGACGCTGTCGTCGTCGTACAACGACCCCGCCGAACTGGCGCGCCGGCTCGCCGACCTCGACCACGTCAGCGGCGGCCGCATCGGCTGGAACGTGGTGACCACTGCCGGGCCGGTGGCGGCGCGCAACTTCGGCCGCACCAGCGAGCCCGAGCACGCTTCGCGCTACCGCCGCGCCGCCGAGTTCACCGAGCGGGTCATCGCCGACTGGGCGGGGAGGACCCAATTCGCCTCCCCGCAAGGCCGGCCGGTCGTCGTCCAGGCCGGTGGTTCCAGCGACGGGCGGCGGCTGGCCTCCCGCGTCGCCGAGGTGATCTTCTCCGCCGATCAGGACCTCGACCACGCCCGGGCGTTCCGCACTGAGATCCGCAACGGTGCAGCCGAGTTCGGGCGCAGTCCCGAGGAAATCGTGGTGCTGCCGGGGCTTTCCACCGTCGTGGGCAGCACCGAGGCGGAGGCCAAGGCCCGGCGGGAGCTGTTGGACGACATCCTCCCCGACGCCTACGCCCGGAACCGGTTGGCGAGCCAGCTCGGGATCTCCCTCGACGGACTGCGCGACGACGAACCGATCCCGGCCGAGCTGCTCATCCACCCCGACGAGGCCGGTGGTTCGCAGAGCTTCTACCGCGTCGTCAAGGAAATCATCGACAGGGAGCGACCGACGCTCGGCCGGCTGCTGAAGAAGCTCTCCGGCGGCGGTGGCCACCGGATCCTCGTGGGGACGCCGGAGCAGATCGCCGACGACGTCGAAACGTGGTTCCGCGCCGGTGCGGCCGACGGCTTCAACGTGATGCCCGACGTGCTGCCATCGGGCTTCGACGACTTCGCCGATCACGTGATTCCCGAGCTGCAGAGGCGAGGTCTGTTCCGGACCGAATACGACGGGATGACCCTGCGCGAGCACCTCGGGCTCGGTCTTCCCGCAGTGCCCGCCGCGGCGCACGAGCGCCATCTGCTCGACCCGTACCAGGAAGGACAGGTGATTTCCTTATGAGCAACGCGATCCAGCTCACCCTCGCGGTCGGCGAGGCGACCGGCCGACCGGTCGACGGCGCGTCGCCGGTCTCGCTCGCCGAAGCCGCCGCCATCGCGGCGGTGGCCGCGGAAGTCGGGGTCGCAGCGATCCGGCTCGTCGACGGCGGAGCGGGCCGCACGCTCGACCCGACCGTCGTAGGCGCCTACCTCGCCGGCATCCACGGCGGCGTCGGTTTCGTCGCCGAGGTCCCGACGACCCACAACGCGCCCTACAACGCCGCGCGCCGGGTGCTCTCCCTGGACCGGGCCGCCGGTGGCCGAACCGGTGTCGCCCTGCGCGCGGGCGGCGGCGACGAGGTGAGCGAGGCAACCGTTGCGGCATCCAACGCGACCGATGCCGCCCAGCGCTGGGCGGAGTACGCCTTGGTGCTGACCCGGCTGTGGGAGTCCTTCCCGCGCGCGGCGCTGATCGGTGACCAGGAGTCGGGCCTCGTCGCCGACGACGCGCTCATCGAACCGATCAACCACGAAGCCGCCTTCTACCGCGTCGCAGGCCCCCTGGACGGCCCCTCGTCGGCGCAAGGACGCCCTGTTCTCGTGGCAGATCTCGGGGCCCTCGACCCGACCGCGGTGGCGCGATCCGCGGATGTCGTCGTGGTCGACCGTGAGCGTGTCGCCGGTGCCGACGCCGCGCTCACGGCGGCGTTGCGGCGAGCCGGCCGTTCGCGGGAGGACGTCGCGCTGCTCGGCCGTGTCGAGGTCGCGGCGGACGACCCGGCTGCCGCCGCAGCCGTCGGCCATGAGCTCCGTGCCTGGGCCGACGCGCACCGGCTGGACGGTTTCGAACTGGTACCCGCGGGTGGCGCCGAGGACGTGGTGACCGTGCTGCGGGGGTTGGTCCCGCAGCTCGCGGACGCTGCTGCCGACTCGCCCCCACCGACCTTGCGGGCCGCGTTCGGCCTGCGCGTGGTCGCGGAGGCGCTGAGGTGAGTGCCGAACCGGTCGACACAGAACCTGCCACTGCGACCGAGCCCCGCGCTGCGCGGCTTCCCACACCCAGCCGGTTCACAGTCGAAGGCATCCGCATCGCGGTTTCCCCGATCCTGCAGCGCATCGGAGCCTGCGCCGGCGTGCGGGAACGAGCCCGCGAGTACGCCTTCGAAGACGTCCGGGCACTGGCCGAGCAGCGGATCACCTTGGTCGGCATCGCGGCGGAGGACGGCGGTGCCGGCGGCTCGCTGCGGGACGTGACCGACCTGGTGATGGCCATCGCCAGGGCCGACTCCAACGTGGCGCAGGCGTTGCGAAACAGCTTCCTCGTCGCCAACCGGGTGGCGACCCTGCGCGATCTGCCGAACCGGGCGGTGACGCTGCAGCGGCTGCGCAACGGCGACCTCTTCGCCGGCACCGCCAACGAGCGCACCGGCGGGGCCAGCGGAACGGTCAACACCACCATCCGGCGCGTCGGCGACGGGTACGTCATCAACGGGGAGAAGTACTACTCGACCGGTGGGCTCTACGCCTCGTGGTTCTCGGGCTCGGCCCACGACGAGAACGGGACGGTGCTGGGCTTCACGGTGCCGGTGGATCGCGAGGGCGTGCAGCGGCTCGACGACTTCGACGCCGTCGGCCAGCGGCTCACCGCGAGCGGCACCACGCGGCTGGTGAACGTGCGGGTCGACGCGGACGAAGTCGAGGTTCGCGACAACACCCGGTTCGACAGCCCGTGGCTGGGATCCTTCGCCCAGCTCTACCTGGCGGCGATGGAAGCGGGCATCGCCGCCGCTGCGCTGGACGACGCCATCTGGTTCGCCCGCGAGAAAGCGCGGCCGATCAAGCACAGCACAGCCGACAAGAGCGTCGAGGACCCGTACGTGCGCGAGACCGTGGGCGAGATCGCCGCCCGGGCGCAGGCAGCCCGCGCGGCGGTGCTGTTCGCCGCCGACGCACTGGCGGGCGTGCACGACCTCACCGGCCCGCAGGCGCGAGCCGCGGGCGCGGAGGCCGCGGTCACCGTGGCGCAGACCGGTGTGATCGCCGTCGAGTCCGCGCTGCGCGCCGCCGAGCTGCTCTTCGACGTCGGAGGAGGCTCGATCACCAACCGCGACCTCGGGTTCGACCGGCACTGGCGCAACGCCCGCACGGTCGCCAACCACAACCCCCGGCAGTGGAAAGCCGCAGTGGCCGGCGCGTACCACCTGACCGGCGAGGAGCCGCCGACAACCGGGCTGTTCTGAGCCACCCGGCAAACCGACCGAAAGGAACCCGATGACCATCAAAATAAACCGCGCACTCGGCCGCACCGGCGTCCTCGTCACACCGCTGACGCTCGGCACCATGAACTTCGGCCGCTGGCAGGAGGAAAGCGAGAGCACCAGGATCGTCCGGGCCGCCCTGGATGCCGGGATCACGGCCGTCGACACCGCCGACGTCTACGCCCAGGGCAGGTCCGAGGAGATCGTGGGCAAGGCGATCAAGGGCCGCCGCGACGACGTCTTCCTGGCCACCAAGTTCCACGGCCAGATCGGCGACAACCCCCAGCACGCGGGCAACTCCCGACGCTGGATCCTCCGTGCGGTGGAGGACAGCCTGCACCGGCTCGGCACCGACCACATCGACCTCTACCAGGCGCACCGGCCGGATCCGCACACCGACCTGCTGGAGACGCTGCAGACCCTCAACGACCTGATCAAGCAGGGCAAGATCCGCTACTACGGCACCTCGGTGTTCCCGGCGCACCAGCTCGTCGAGGCGCACTGGCTGGCCGAGAAGCACGGGCTCATCGCCCCGCACACCGAGCAACTGCCGTACTCCCCGCTCATTCGCAGCGCCGAGCGCGAGGTCTTCCCCGTCGTGCGCAAGTACGGCGTCGGCGTGCTCAGCTACGGTCCGCTCGCCGCCGGCTGGCTTTCCGGGAAGTACCGCGTCGGCGGAGAGCAGCCGGAATCCGCGCGCGCCGACCTCGTCCCCGGCCGGTTCGACATCAGCCTCGAGCGCAACCAGCGCAAGCTGGCCGCCGCCGACGCGCTGGCCCGGCTGGCTGAGGACAACGGCCTGGCACTGGTCGAGCTGGCCGTTTCGTTCGCGCTCAACCACCCGGCGGTCAGCAGCGTGATCATCGGCCCGCGCACGCTGGAGCACCTGGAGGCGTACCTCAAAGCCGCCACCGTCGAACTCGGTGCGGACGTCCTCGACCGCATCGACGAGATCGTCGACCCCGGCACGCACTTCGTCGAGCGGGACACCGGCCACGACACCCCGTCGCTGCAGCCGACGGCGCTCCGCCGCGACCGCACGAGCAACCGCTGACCGGCAACAGGAAAGGAATCCAACCATGAGCTACAGCGTTTTCGAGAAGACTTACGCGGCGGCCGAAGACCGCTACGGCAAGATCGAGTACCGGCGTGCCGGCAACTCCGGCCTTGACCTGCCCGCGTTCTCCTTCGGCCTGTGGCAGAAGTTCGGCACCGACTACCCCTACGAGACCCAGCGCGAAATCGTGCTGCACGCCTTCGACCTGGGCATCACGCACTTCGACAACGCCGACCGGTACGGCCCGCCGCACCGCGCCGCGCAGCAGCTGTTCGGGAGGGTGCTGGGCAAGGACCTGGCCCCGTACCGGGACGAGCTGATCCTGTCCACGAAGGCCGGCAACCCGATCGGCCCCGGTCCTTACCAGAAGGGCGGCTCGCGCAAGTCGCTGCTGGCCTCGCTCGACCACAGCCTGCGCGATCTGGGCACCGACTACGTCGACATCTTCTACAGCCACCGCGCGGACCCGACCACGCCGCTGGAGGAGACCGTCGGTGCGCTCGTCAGCGCGGTGCAGCAAGGCAAGGCGCTCTACGCCGGCATCTCCAACTACCCGCCCGGGCGGGCGCACGAGGCAGCCGACCTGCTGCGCCGGTCGGGAGTTCCGCTGCTGGTCCACCAGCCGCGGTACTCGATCTTCGACCGCAGCCCGGAGAACAACGGTCTGCTCAAGCTGGCCGCCGAGGAAGGGTTCGGCCTGGTCGTCTACTCGCCGTTGGCGCAGGGACTGCTGACGGACAAGTACCTCGAGGGCATCCCGGCGGGTGCGCGCGCCGAGAACAGCACGTTCCTCTCACCTGACGTCATCGACGGCACCTATCGGCAGCGGGCCAACGCCCTCAACCAGATCGCCGAGCAGCGCGGCCAGTCCCTGGCGCAGCTGGCGCTGCAATGGGTGCTGCGGCAGCCGCAGGTGACCTCGGCGCTCATCGGGGCCAGCTCGGTGCGGCAGCTGGACCACAACGTCAAGGCGCTCGAATTCCCGCCGCTGACGGAGGAAGAGCTGGCCCTGATCGACGAGCACGGTGTGCACGGTACCGGGCTGAGGCTCTGAGATGACCGACCTCGTTGAGACGATCGGGGCAGGTGTCGAGGACGGCCGCCCCTTCCGCCTAGGCTTCCTCCTGCACCTCGACGGTGATCAGCCGCCGGTCCGGGCGTACCGGGAAGCGATCGAGCTGTTCGCGGTCGCGGAGGAACTGGGCTACGACTCGGGATGGGTCATCCAGCGGCACTTCCGGCAGGGCAACGAGCACGTATCCGCGCCGCTGATCTTGCTCACCGCGATCGCCGAGCACACCAGCCGGATCGCGCTGGGCACCGGCGTGCTGGTGCTCCCGCTGGAGGATCCCCTCAAGGTCGCCGAAGACGCGGCGACGCTCGATGAGCTCAGCGGCGGCCGGCTCGAGCTGGGTGTCGGGTCGGGGCCCTTCCCGGGTGCCTGGGAGGCATTCGGGAAGGACTTGGCCGACAGGCACCGGCTCTTCGACGAATCGGTGGCGCGGCTGCACGAGGTGCTGGAGGGTGCGGCGCTCAACAGCCTCGGCGAGGTGCTCCACCCGCCCGCAGCCGGCGTGCGGCGACGGTTGTGGCAGGCCACCACCAGCGACCCGCAATGGGCCGGTGCCGGGGCGGCCGCCGCCGCACTCGCCGGCGACGGGCTGCAGTTCTCCCGCGCGACCGGCTGGCGCGGCACGACCGTTCGCGAAGCGCAGCACCAGCAGGCGCAGTGGATCGCGGACTACCGCGCAGCCTGGCGTGAGCCCGACCGGCGGGCCCGGGTGCAGGTCTCCCGGGCCGTCTACCCGCACCCGGACCGCGAAGCGGCGGTGCGGCTGGTCACACCCGGCGTTCGCCGTTGGCAGAGTTGGCTTTCCGCTCGGCGCGACGTCGCCGGCCTCGACGTCGAGGAGTACTTGGCGGGCGACCGCGCGCTGCTTGGTCCGCCGGAGGCACTGGCCGCCGAGCTGGCCGCCGATCCCGCGTTGCGCCAAATCACCGACCTGCTGGTGAGTTTCGTCCCCGGGGTGCCCGATTTCGACGAACACGTCCGCCTGCTCACCTCCGGCGCGCAGGAACTCGCGCCCCTGCTCGGCTGGCGAACCGCACCGCTGTCCCCGGCGCAACCGGCCGGCCTCCCTCTCGTGGGAACCGGCCACCGTACCGGGCGATCAGACCGAGCCACCACGTCGAGAGGGACACCATGAAGGGATTCCACCTCAACCTGTCGGTGATGACCCCCGGCCACTTCCGCCACGCCGGAGGGCGGCCTGTCCCAGGACGCCTACGGCCACCGCACCCTCCGCGGGCGTCTCGGGCCGCCGTTGCCGAGCCGACCACTGCCGGCAGCGCTCAAGGCCCTGGCGTGATGTCCGCGCTGCGCATCGCTTTCCAGGGCGAGACCCATGCAATCCGCACAACCGGCCACCGATCAGAACAGGGGACTCAGCCATGAGCCTCGAACTCCTCTGGTACATCCCGAACCAGGTCTATCCCGGCCATCGCGGCGACGACGTCGTCGACGAACACAACAGCCTGGCGACCCTCACCGGCCACGCCAAAGCCCTCGAAGAACACGGCTGGGGCGGCGCGCTCATCGGCGCCGGATGGGGCAGACCCGACACCTTCACGGTCGCCACCGCGCTGGCCGCGCAGACCACGACGTTCCAGCCGTTGATCGCGACCCGGCCCGGTTACTGGCGTCCGGCGAACTTCGCCGCCGCCGCCGCGACGCTGGACCACCTCACCCGCGGACGGGTGCTGGTGAACATCGTGTCGGGCAAGGACGACCTGGCGGCCTACGGCGACAGCGAAGGCGACCAGGCCCACCGTTACTCCCGTACCCGGGAGTTCCTCCAGATCGTGCGCAAGCTGTGGACCGAGGAGAACGTCACCTACCGCGGCGAGCACTTCAGCGTCACCGACTCCACAGTGCTGCCCCGACCGGTCGTCCGGGGCGAACGCCAGCACCCCCGGCTCTACTTCGGCGGGGCATCTTCAGCCGCCGAGGAGGTGGCCGCTACCGAAGCGGATGTCCAGCTCTTCTGGGGCGAGCCGCTCGACGGAATCAGCGAGCGGATCGACCGGCTCAAGCGGCTCAGCGAGAAGCTGGGCCGCGAGCACGCTCCGCTGGAGTTCGGGTTGCGGGTCACGACATTGGTGCGGGACACCACCGAACAGGCGTGGGCCGACGCCGAGGCGAAGGTCGCGGAGATGGCGCAGGGCAAGGGAATCGGCCTCGTCGATCCGAACCGGCGGACCGCCGCGGGTCAGCAGCGGCTGCTTGACCTGGCCGCACGGGGCGAGGTCCTCGACGACAACCTCTACACCACGCCCGGCAAGTTCGGCGGCGGAGGTGCGGGCACCACCTGGCTGGTCGGTTCTGCCGAAGACGTGGCCAAGTCGCTGCGGAAGTACCAGAGCCTCGGCATCACCCACTTCGTGCTCTCCGACACTCCCTACCTGCCGGAGATCAAGCGCCAGGGCGATCAGCTCCTACCGCTGCTGCGCGGATGACCAATACCCCGGATGCGACAGCGACGTCCACTTTGGACAACGCGTCCCGCGCGCGGCAACGGTGGCCTCGCCGTGAGCGGCACGGGCCACAAGGTGGCGATGCGCGACACGCACGACGTGGACGCCTACGCCCCTGGCGCGAAAGCTGAAGCGTCCCCCCCCCGCATCCACGATTCGGATGCAGGGGGCGCTTTCTGCTGTTTCAGGGCGCTGCGCTCGGCGGTAGCTGGTTCCGGGCATCGAGCTGATCCCTACCTGAGTTCCTTGATCAGGACGTCGAAGATCGGCGAACCAGGTAGCGGGTTCCGCTTTTGCGCGACCTTCTGCCAACCCCAGTTGGTGTAGGCGTGCTGAGCGGGACCGGCTGCAGGCTGCACCGTGAGGGTTGCTCGTTCTTCGGGCCGGTTTTCCAAGAGAAGATCGTGGAGCCGGGTAGCCACGCCTGCACCTCTCCACGGACGGCGAACGAGCAGCTCGATCAGCACAAAGGTTCGCCCGGGCGGCTCGTCGGCCATGCCAGGCTCAACCTCGGTTGTGAGGTCGGCCCACCACTGGGCTTTCGGTGGCATGGTCAGGCCAAACGAGAAGCCAGCCATCTTCCCAACGGAGTCGCGGGCGACTACGAGCCCGGCTCCCTCCCGCCGATGTTGGATCGCGAAGCGGTCCTTGAACAGGCGGACGTGCTCGTCCCCGTACTGGTAAGGAGGTTCTGAGAACACCTCCCGGTAGACCTCACCCAACTCGTCACCGAGCTGGCCCGCTTCCTCGACAGGAACACGACGGAACTCGACTTCACTCACTCCGGCTCGTTCTTTCTTCCTGGGAGGCTTTGTGCACGTGGTCCGCTACGTTAGCCCGGAAGTCAACGACGGCCACGACGTCACCGTAGCGGGCCACAAGGCGCTCTAGGCCTCAAATAAGCGAGTCGGTCTCTGTGGGGCGGTGGTAGCCGAAATGATCACGTTGGCGTGAGCGTGGGATACGTCGATGAGTGGTGGGGGACGTTGTGGGGCTCGTATGGGCCGGTGTCGTGGCGCTCGGGTGGGTGCTGGGCGCCGATTTCGGGTTCGGGCAGGCGTTGTCGCCACCGCGGGTGCGCGGTGGTCGGGTGTGAAGTCTGGTAACCGGTGGTGGGTTAGCCGAAGCGGGTGCGTTCGATGGTGTTCCAGGTGCTGAAGAGTCGGTCCAGGCTGGGTTGGTAGCCGATGAGCCGGATGGTGATGCTGCGGGCGTGGCGGATGACCATGGCGGGGATGAGGATGATGTGGTGGAGGAAGCGGCGGAATTCCATGCGGATGTAGTCGCGCCGGTGGTGTTTTCGGTGCATCATCATCGCGAACCAGGATTTGATGTTCCACGCGAGCGCGGCGATGACCATGTAGGCCCAGTTGGAGATCAGGTCGTATAACGGTACCCGCAGGGCTTGGATGCCGGATTTGAGTTGTCCGATGATGTTTTCCTGATCGCAGCGGTCGCCTGCGCAGGCCACCACCTCGGCGGCGGTGAGGTCGGTGTGGGTGGTGATGTAGAAGAAGTAGCGGATCTCGTCGAACAGGACCTGTTCGCCGCGGGTTTTGCTGATGTTCTTGCGCACCGCGACCACTTGGTAGGGCCGCCGGCATTTGCCGGGCTGGTAGGTGAACTCGGCGACGTCCTCGTGGTTGAGTTCGAGGTTGACATACCCGCGTTCGGTGACGATCCGCTGCTTGTGGTTCTCCCTGCGGGCACGGGTCCCTCCGGTGCGCGGCTCGTAGGCGGCGGGCCGCTGCAGCCGGCTTCAGCAGGCCTCGTCGAGCGCTTCGGCGCGGGAGCGCAGCGCGGCGTTGTTGTCCATGCCGAAGACGAAGTCAACCTTCTCGGCCCAGCGGTCGAAGTGCGCGGTCAACGAGAAGTCGGTATCCCCGCGCAGGCACACCTGCTCGGCGTGCGGGGCCACCAACTCGATCGCCTTGTCGATCCACTGCGCCGCGCCCTGATGGCTGGGCGCGTTGCCGGGCCGGTTGACCAGATACAGCACTTCCTTGGTGTTGGCCAGCGACACGATCAGCGGCGCATACCCCCAGATTCCCTTGTAGGAAATGTTCATCCCGGCCTTGTGCTCCCCGCCGGTGGGCACGATCGTGCCGTCGACGTCGAGGTAGGCGATCGGACCCAGTAGGTCTCGTCCCCGCCCCGTCCACAACTGCGGGCGCACCGCGTTGATCGCCTCCATCAACGCCACCACGTCATCCTTGGCGAACCGACGGCAGAAGTCCCCCGCCGTGGTCGGATCCGCCGATCAGGTCCGCGCCCAGCGCGTTCATGTAGGCGGTGTCATGCCGCAGCCGCTCGATGTCCTCCAGCCGGGTGCCGCCGCAGGCCACGTTGTAGGCGAGGTTCAACACGTGATCGGACTCATGGTAGGGCAGGTGCACCTTCAACAACGCCAGACTGTCGTTGATCCGCTCGGCCAAACCGAGCTTGGTCACCAGTCGGTGCACCGCCGCGATCCCGCCGAAGCACGTGGCGTCGACGTTCCCGCCGATCTCGTAGCTCACCGTGCCCGAGTGCAGCATCGGCTTGGACTGCGCGCCCCAGTGTCCCGCACGTGCATGCCGGGCCGCCACCTTGCGCCGTCGGCGTGCCGCGTTCCGCCGACTCTGCTCGTGCGGTATCTTCTTCACCACAAAGGCCTTTCCTCTTGGGATGCGTTGGAGTCGCAAACCCAAGCAGGATAAGGCCTTTGCCTTATCTCAGGCCGGATCTACCCACCCGACACGCTTGATGAAGGGCTAGGTCCCCTCTTGCTGCTGTGCGATGTCGTCGCACTCCACACACACCGGCCATCCCGCCGGAGCGTTCTCGACCGGCCCCCATCCGAGACGGCCGCACAACCCGGCCACGACCTGCCGACCGTCGAACTCCCGGCGGGGTGACTCGACGGTGACGCGGTGGACGAGCCGCTCCCGCCACGAGATCGAAAACCCCGACTCGCTCGGCACCTCGGTCACCAGCGATGAGAATTCCCCGGACCGGTCAACCGAAGCGACGGTGCTGACGGCGGCGAGCGCGAGGTAGCACGCCGCGCAGGGTGCGCCGCCGTAGGTTTCGACGAGCTCGGCATCACCCGGCGCGAGACGATCGCCGCACACCGCGATCCAGATGGACCGGCCATTTTCAGTGCCGGTCTGAACACTTCCGGTCTCGCCGGCGAGCGCCTGATCCGTCGTCGACGTATCGGCGACCTGGTAGACGTGAACCTCCGGGGGACCGCCAAGCGGGGAGCCGCGGGTTCGGCGGCGTGCGAGTACTACCTGCATCGCCGCCACCCCTGACTGGTGCGAGTGGGGGTGCCACCGGCCGGGGCGGGAGGAACAGAATCCCCGGCCGGTGGCATGACTCGCCCCACTGCCCAAACGGGGGCGCAGCGACAGCGGGACGAGGCCCCGTGCGAGGCGTCGGGAGTCCGGTCCGCGGCTCTGGACCGGATCGCCTCGGCAGCGCGGCGCGCTTGTCGCACACGGCGCCGCGACACGGGGTGAAGAACTCGGAACTCGGCGACAAGATCGACGGCCACGAACGCCCAGACGAGCGTGAACGTCAGCACGGTCACGAACCACAGGAGTGCGTTAGTCACGGCCCATACCTCGCGACGCACCCCGGCGCTGGTACAACGGGCCGGTCACGGCGTCGTAGACCGGTGGGCCCTGGTGTCGGCGATGGCGGCCGCCGGAAAGCGATTCCGCCGCCGCTCGCTCAAGCAGGAACTCCACCGTGAGGGCTCCCTCATTGGCTCCGGCGTGCTTCCCGGGATCGAAGTAACCGCCGGCCGCCACCGACATCAGGACGGCGAGCACGGCGAGAACAAAGGCGAACCAGGCTGCGATCATGCGTCGGTCCTCTTCGCATCGACGACCAGCACATGACCGGGCTTACTGTCGGCGCGGAGTGCGGCCGAGAGGTTGTCGCAATAGACCGCCAAGCGGTCGTGTTCGGCGGCGTCGTAGCGGCCGGCCTCAAGGTCGTCGTCGGCGACGCCCAGCGCGATGATCACGCCGCGCATCATCTGTCCAAGCCTGCGGGTGTCGGGAGCGTTCATCGCGCACCCGCCACGGGCGGTATTGGGCACTGCGCGAGCTCGTGCGCCTTGGCATTGCAGGCCGGGCAGGCATTCCACAACCACGGGATATCGCCGGTCTCGACCTGCAATTGACGCTCGCAGCGAGTCTTGACGACCAGACCAGCCGGATAACCGGTATGCGGCGCCGGATCAAGACTCGCGTGCCGTTGACCATCGGCTGGCGCCCACCGGAACGGATGAGGCATCACGCCACCACCCGTGTGGACACCAGCCCGACAGCCACGAACGCACCACTAAAAACGAATCCGGCGAGCGCGAATGCGCCCACATTTGAGTCCAGCATCAGGCTTCGTCCCATCGACACACAGTCCTTGGCGTAGTCGGATCAGCACTCTCTGTTGATCACCTGCTATCCAGGAGAGTCCCATAGGACATGTCCTAACGGCAAGAAGAGCTGGGGGACAGGCGTATCAAGCACCCATTCGGAGGATTCCTTCAGGACATGTCCTGGTCGTGGGAGACTGTCCACGCCTGTGATCAACGTTGGGAGGTCTACGTGTCGAAACGTCCAGGTCCGAGCGTCCGCCGACGCCAACTTGGCGCCATGCTGCGCGAGCTACGGCGTGGCGCTGGCCTCACGATTAAGGACGCCGCCGAGTGGCTCGTCATGGGAGAGTCGGCCGTCAGCAAGATCGAGAAGGCCAAGATCGCGATCAAAGCGACTCATGTTCGAGCACTTGGCCAGCTCTATGACATCGATGCCGCGAAGCTCGACTACCTTTTGAAGCTGGTCAAGGAATCCAACGAACGCGGGTGGTGGACTGCCTACCGAGATACGGTGCCCGAATGGTTCCGGCAGTTCGTTGGGCTCGAAGCGGACTCGCTTGACTTGTGGAACTACGAGGCCGAATACGTTCCGGGACTCCTGCAAACGTCGGACTATGTCCGGGAGCTCATGAAGGCCAACCGGCCTGACATGAACGAGGACGAGATCGAACGACAGGTGCGTCTACGCCGCGAACGTCAAGAGCGGCTCGACGGTGGCCAACCGCCGCGTCTCCACTTCTACATCAACGAGTCGGTGATCCGACGCCCCGCTGGCGACTCTGCAACGTGGCGACGCCAGGTAGAGCACCTAATCGAGTCATCCAAGCTCGATCACGTCACGCTGCGGATTGTGCCCTTTTCGGCTGGCCCACACCCTGCCATGTCAGGCAGCTTCGTGATGATGCAGTTCCCCGAGGAGGACACGCCAGCCTTCGTCTACCTGGAGAACCAACGGGGCGCGGTCTACCAGGAAGATCCGGGCGACATCGACCGCTATATGGTCACCGTCGAGGTTCTCGAACGGCTCTCGTTGAGTCCCGACGACTCGTGCGGGATGCTGGGCGATGCGCTCAAACCCCTGTGAAGAGCGAAACACGGAAGGGGCACATGAGATGCCCGACATGAGGTACAGCTACAGCGCGTGGCGGAAGTCGACGCGTTCCAATGAGAACGGCGGCAACTGCGTCGAAGTTGGCTTCGCCGACACGGGCCGGGCCGTCCGAGACACCAAGCAGGTGGCCGACCCGAATAGGCCGGTGCTGGAGTTCAGCGGGAACGTCTTCACCGCGTTCCTAGACCGGGTGAAGTCCGGCGAGCTCGACTGACTCGGCCACGCAGCGCGCCCCCTGTCTCTGCTTGGAGGCTGGGGGCGCTTCTGTGCGGTGACCGGACCTACTTGTCGATCATGTGAAGCGCTCCGGCTGGGCTGGTCTAGAAACCCACATCGGGCCGTAGATGACCAGCTGGCCCTGCTGTAGTGGCCGGTAGCCGTCCCGCTACAGTGCCTCATCCCGTCGAGCACGGGAGGACCATCAGGATGGATCCGTTGCCAGTGGGCGCGACTCTCGCTGACCTCCAGTGCTACGTAGCGAAGATGGAGGATGAGCGTGGGTTCTCCGACAGCACTGTGCTGGAGCAGTCCCTCAAGCTCGGAGAAGAGTTCGGCGAGCTGTTCAAGGCCATCCGCAAAACGGAAAACCTCCCGATCGACCACACGTCGATCACCGGGACCGTCGACGAAGAACTGGGGACATCCTGATCTACGTGTGCGCAATCGCCAACCAACAGAACATCGACCTCGACGAAGCGCTACGGAACAAGGAACTCCGCAACGAAACGCGGGTCTGGATATAAAGGAGCGCGTCGGCGTCGGGGGTCTCGGGCACGATCACGTTCATGTCTGCCGTAGAGGACGTAGACAAGGCGCTGAGCTTCGTGCTGGGCAAGCTCGCCGAAGCGACAGAACAGCTCAGCACGGCGCAGGCTGCGCTGGAGGAGGGCGGCACCGGTCTCTCGGTGCTCGACGGCACCAACGACGATGAGGCGCAACAAGCCCTTGTGCACCAACAGGAAAGCGGTGACCAGCTCACCCACGCCCAGGAGGTCCTGCGTCGCTGTACCGAACAGATCAAGCAATACCAGCCCCGCGTTGCGACGAGCCGAGCACCAAGTACCCCGCCGCGAGAGCCGCCGGCCCGACCTGACAGCAGAACGCGATCATCGCTTCCACGGCCACCGCAGCGAGAGACGACACACGGCCGCTGGTTCACCCCCAACGGCGACGCCGCACGCCAGCGGAGCGTCGAGCAGACCGCCGAACCCACTGCCTGGGATAACGTCGAGGGCGAGAAGCCGAACCCGGCAGACATCCATACCCCGGACCTCAAACAAATCCACATCCTCGACGGCGAAGGCGACGGGAAAGGTGGTCACGTCGCAGGAACAGGAAACCCCGGGAAAACCGAGTTTCCCAAAGCCTGGGATGACGACAAGATCATCGACACGGTTGAAGATGTCGCAAAGAACCCGGACAGCCCGCCCACCCTGGAAAAAAGCGGGAACTACAAGTTCAACGGAACCAGGGACGGTGTGGAGATTGAGGGTTACGTGACTCCCGGCGGACAAGTCCAAACCGGCTACCCGGTTCGTGGAAAGGGCGTTATGCAAAACGACGAGTTTGGCAATCCGCACCCGGTATCCTCAAGCAAGTGAGCGGAGACAGGACGACGATGGATGCTGCCAAGCTGAACGAGGGTGCACGCGAGCTGCTGGAACAACTCGCCGACCGGCTCCCGAAGCGTCGGCTGCCCTCGTACCGGGCGCTGGGCGAAGCGGGCGAGTCGATCTTGTTGCTCAACGAGATCTGCAAGATGCTGGTCAACCGCCACACCGAAGTGACACCGGCGGAGAAAGACACGTTGACCCAGCTCCTCGGCATGGTGCCAGCCGACGCCAGCGACTACGACTACATCAACAACCGCGATCAGACATTGGCTTCGCTCCAGGTTGCCGATCAACCACGAGTGGTCACCAACGCCGACCAGAACTGGCTCAACACTAAATCTCAGCAGCTGCTTGAGCGCTTCGCAGGCCGGCTGTCACCACACGATCTCGAAAGCAACCGCACCCTGAGCTTCGTTGGAGAGCAAGCGATCATGCTCAACAATCTCTGCGCCAGCCTGGTCAAGGATGAGATCTCGGTGACGCCGCATGAACAGCGGGCTCTGGCCGAGTTGCTGAACTGGTTCCGCCCGGCAGCGGTTGCCGATCTCGCATACATCCGCGACCGCGAGAACACGCTTGCGTCGCTGAACCTCACCAACCGGCCTTGAGCGGGCCTTGAGCCCGTTCGGCGTCTGCCCACGTCGTCATCCTCCGCAGCTGAACCTCCTGAATGAGGCGGTGCGCGAGCTACTGGAGCAGCTCGCCGATCGCCTCCCGCAGCGTCGGTTGGCTTCGTACCGCGCTCTGGGCGAAGCCGGCGAGTCGGCGTCGTTGGTCAACGAAATCTGCAAGATGCTGGTCAATCGCCACACCGAAGTGACACCGGCAGAGAAGGAGACGCTGACCCACCTGCTTGATGTGGTCCCCACCGACACCGGCGACTACGACTACATCCGCAACCGTGGCCAGACGCTAGCCGCGATCCAGGTCGCCGATCAGCCGCGGGTCGTCACCCATGACGACCTGCGCAAACTCAGCGCGGATTCGCATGCCCTTCTGGAACGGCTGGCCGATCGCCTCCCGCCTGACCGGTTGGAGGAGTACCGCACGCTGAGCCGCGTTGGTGAATGGGGAATGTTGGTCAACCTGTTGTCTGCGAGCCTAGTCACCCGACAGATCCCGGTGAATCCTCCTGAACGGGATGCACTGGCCGCTCTGCTGAACTGGTTCCGCCTGGCCACGGTTGGCGACCTCGAATACATCCGCGACCGTGAGAACACGCTTGCCTCGCTGAACCTCACCGACCAGCCTTGAGCAGTTTGACAGCAACCAGCATCGAGCCCGTTCGGCGTCCGCCCACGTCGTTATCCTCCGCAGCAGAACCCCCGGCGCGACCCCTGCGCCGGGGGTTCTCGCTGATCGGGGCGTCCATGTTTGTGATCTTGTGGGTAGCAGGAACGCAAGGCCAAAGCCTTAGCAGCACAAATAGATACCGCCGAACGGTAAGCGGCCGGTGGGTTCGGCGCAGGTTGTAGTGCCGTACCGGCGTGGCTCTCGTGCGGGCTCGTCGCCCTGGTGCTGACGGACAAGTACCTCGAGGACATTCCGAGTCCCTGGCGCAGCTGGCGCTGCAATGGGTGCTGCGGCAGCCGCAGGTGACTTCGGCGCTCGTCGGGGCAAGCTCGGTGCGGCAGCTGGACCACAACGTCACGGCGCTCGAATTCCCGCCGCTGACGGACAAAGAGCTGGCCCTGATCGACGAGAACACAACTCATCGGAATCAAGACCGGTAAGAACCGGCATCAGCACTCACGACCCGACGGGCACCGGCATTCTCGTGGGAAGATCGCCGAAATGGCGATAGATGGGCTCTTTTGCTGCTTCCGTGGGTGTCAGGTTCGGCATGGGTGCACAAGCAGCAAAGGATCTCGTCATGGATCTTGAGGACACCGGACACCGGACACCGGCCGCCTGGCGCGGTTCCTGATCCGGACCGCGACGGCACGCACCGGCCGCCGTGTGAACGCCGTGGGCAGCTACATCGCCATGCCGTTGCTGAGTGAGCTGCCGGATTAGATCGCCGCCGGTTCACGGCCAACTACGTGCGGCGGATGAACGGTCCGCGAACCTGACGGGTGCGTCAGGCCCCTGTGCTTGTGTGGGTGGCGAACGTGTCCAGTGCCGCTTTGAAGGCGTCGGGGGCGACGCCGAACGGTCCGTGCAGCGGGTGCAGCAGCTCGATCGAAATGAAGATGGTGAAGCCGATGGTCAATGTCAGCAGTACCATCGTCACGACGTTGGCCGGCCGCATGCTAAGCCCGGTGATCAGCGGGAATGCGATCATCAGCACGCCTCCGAGGATGCTGGCCATTAGCAGCATGATGTTGAAATTCTGGTCATCAGTGGCCACGTCGACCCGCTGGCGATGCCCTTCGTCGATCTGCCGGACGTTCTGCATCGACTGTTCCCGCGCCGTCTTGAGCGTCTCGGTGTCCGCAGGGAGCGCGAGCACCTCGGCACGTAGCGAGTTCAGCAACCGGTCGGTCTCGGGGTCGGTCTCGCCCCGGTCCAGTGCGGACCATTCGTGGTCGGCGACCCGCGCTGCGTACTGGGCGGTCAGAGCCTGGATGGTGGTTGCGTGTGGCTCGGGCGCCCTGCTGACCTGCCAGTGCGTGTCGATGAGCGCGTTCGCCTCTTGGTCTGAGGCCTTGCTGATGTCGTCGCCGTTCTGCCAGGCGAACACGATGTAGAACGCCAGTACAACGGTGAACAAGGCGTTCAGCACGCCGCCGGCGAACGATTGCGAGTCCGAGTCCGCCTCACCGGAGGCTGCGGTCTTGCGGCGGGCGTTGAGCACGGTGAACCCGACGACGAACAGGGGCAACAGCACCAAAGCCAGCAGGGTGAGGAGAAGCACGGAACTTCCGTTCTTGGTTGCCTGACAGGACAAGAATGGGAGCGGATGCGGAGCGGAACCACTCGACCTTCGAAAAACATTACCTGCTGCGGATTGACGTGAAACCTGTCTTGTGACTAGTGCCGGTAACTTCACACGATAGGGTGATCTTGAACGGTCGTTGGGAACGGATACTGCGCATCCGCAACCGCTTCTTGGCGCCGTGTGGTCTCGGGTAATGCCTGAACATGTGGCCGTGGAGTCCAAGGGGGACATTCGGAAATGCCCCCTACAGGACCCCGCCTCGTCCCTGCTACGGTCCAGTCGGGTTGATGTGAAAACCCTGGCGGACGTCGTCGCCGGGTTGGATTCGGCCAGCAGGTGTGGGAACTTCTCCCGAGCAAACGCACGAAGGGCGGTGAGATGCTGTGCGGAAACGGCGTGTGTCACGGCCATCCTGGTTGCTCGTGTTCGCGCTGGTGTTGCTGGCGCCGCTGCTCTGCTCCGCGTACTTCCCCGGGGCCGCGCGGGTCGAGCCGGATGACCCCGGCGCGGGGTCTACGACGATCACAGGCGTCTCGCCTCCCGGTGCTTCGTCGGTGGCCAAGCTGGAAATCCCGCGTGGAAAGCGGGTTGTCGATGCGGAACTCCAGTGGACCGGACGGCAGTGGACCGGCAAGCCGAAGGACTGTCTGCTTCCCGGCCTCGGGGAGCTGGAGCCGGTCGTGCCGGCGCTTCCGATCGGTTCGGAGCAGGTGGTGGCCGAACGCATTACAGGGGGTCCGCATGGCGACATCGCACACGCGAACGTGACCGAACGTCTGCCCGGCATGCTCGCTGCCGATGGGAGCACGATCGCTTTCCACGGCTCGTGGCAGGGGCCCGGGGCTTCCTGCGGCGTCGGTTGGACGCTGCACGTCGTGTGGACCACCGGGAAGCCTGCCATCGATATCCGCACAGAGGCGACTCCAGCGGAAGGCCTCCCTGGTGACCGGCTAAGCCAGACCGCCGTGATCACCAACACTGGTGATATGCCATTGGTCGGCGTGGTGGCCGATCTCGATTCCGGACCGTGCCCCATCCCGATCGGCCGGCTCGATCCCGGAAAGCAGCGCGCGGTTTCCTGCCCGGGTAAAACGCCCTTACACGGCCAGGTGGCCGCGGAGGCGCGCGGCCGGAGCCTCGGGGGCTGGCCGGTTCATGCGGAGGCGATCGGGCCGGTTCAGCTGCTTCCCCCGCCGCAAGCGGCGGTGTCGCTGGACATCGGGCAGATCGAGCACATCCCGGGCACGGATGCGGCCGAGGTTCCGGTCACGGTGCAGAACATATCTTCATCGGTGCCACTGGTCGACGTCGTGGTGACCGGGCGGCCGGCTTCTTGCCGGCGCGAGGTCGAACGCCTGGAGCCGGGGGAGATTTTTTCCTACCGCTGCCGGGCGAGCCCCGGGGAGTCGGTCGACCTCACGGTTGTCGGGAGACCGTTGATCGGGGGTGAGGTGGCGGAATCCGCACATCTGGTGCGAGCCACCACGCATGCGGTGGTGCCCGCCGCACCGTCCGTCACGCCCCCTGGCGCCGCGCCTGCTTCGCCACTCGATGAGTCTCCGGCGCCGCGCTACGAGCAAACCGAACCCAGTGTCATGCGGGAATCGCCCGAGAAGGTAGCGGGTTTCATCGCAATCCTCGGTGTGCTGGTGATGATGGTCAGCGTCGGTGCGCTGTCCTCGGCGACCCGTGCCGGCAAGTGACCTCGCGCGGGAGCTTCGCATCGGTTCGGCTTGTTGAACAAGACGAGTAGCTAGGAGTCGCGCATGTCCGCAGAACTGGTCGTCGTTGGGCTCGGTTACGTCGGGTTGCCGCTGGCAGCCCGGGCGTGTGAAGCCGGTTTAGCAGTCATCGGCCTGGACATCAACAGCGGAGTGGTGGCCGAGATCAACGCTGGTCGGTCGCACGTCCGGGACGTCTCCAACGAGGTGATCGCCGGCATGGCAGCGAACGGATTCACCGCGACCACCGACCCTTCGGTGCTCGGCGACGCCGACACCATCGTGCTCTGCGTGCCCACGGGGCTGTCGGACACCGGTGAGCCGGACCTGATGGCGGTGCGGACGGCGGCCCGAACGGTTTCCGAGCACCTGCGCCCCGGCACCCTCGTGGTGCTGGAATCCACCTCATATCCGGGCACCACCGAGGAGGTGGTGCTCCCGATCCTGGAGCGGGGCAGCGGGCTGCGCGCCGGTGGCGATTTCCACCTGGCCTACTCGCCGGAGCGAATCGACCCGGGCAACGCGGCGTTCGGTGTACAGAACACGCCAAAGATCATCAGCGGTGTTACTCCGCTTTGCGCCAAGTACGGTGTCGCGTTCTACGGCCGATTCGTCGACACCCTCGTGGTGTCCCGTGGCACGCGGGAGGCCGAGATGGCCAAGATCCTGGAGAACACCTACCGCTACGTGAACATCGCGTTGGTGAACGAGGTCGCGCTGTTCTGCGACCAGATGGGCATTGACGTCTGGGATGTCCTGCATTGCGCTGCGACGAAACCGTTCGGTTTCGCCGCGTTCCACCCCGGACCGGGGGTCGGGGGCCATTGCATCCCGGTCGACCCGCTGTACCTCCAGAGCAAGGCGCACAGCGTGGGATTTTCGTTCAACATGCTCGCCGCCGCGAGAGACGTGAACCAGCGCATACCGGAGCACGTGGTGATCCGGGTGGCGAAGCTCCTCGAGGAGCAGGGGCAGCCGGTTTCCGGTGCGCGGGTGGTGCTGCTGGGCGTGACCTACAAACGGGATGTGGCCGATACGCGCGAGTCGCCGGCGTTCCCGGTTGCGCGCGGCCTGCTGGCTCGAGGCGCGGATGTCCGCTTCCACGATCCCAACGTGCGGTCGTTCACGGTGGACGGGGCGGCACTGGTCAAAGTGGACCAGCTGGCCGATGCGCTGCAGACCGCGGACATCGCGATCCTGATGCAGGACCACTCCTGTTATGACCCGGTAGAGCTCGCCGCCTCCAGGTGTGCGCTGCTGGACACCCGGGGACGAAGCACGGGCACGAACGTGACCCTGCTGTGACGGCCTGTTCGTGAACTCGTTTTGCAACCCCTGACCATCGTCGGCGAGATCACCGGACAAACCGGCCGGTGCTCATCCCGTGGGGGTGGCACCGGCCGCGTTTCGCCGCTGGTGGTTCACTTCGCGGGTAGCAGCGCGGGGGCGAATGTGACCGGCATTTCCGACTCGAGCCGCAGGTCCGCACCGGTCACCGGTGTCTCGGCTTGGATCAGAATGTTGTAGTGGTTCGGAAAGTGGCAAGCGTCGAAGCCCAGCACGGTCCCGAGCAGCGTTGCCCCGATCCATAACTCGTCGCCGCGGTCGATCACACCGGCGCACCCGATCTCGGCGAACCCCAGAAAGCCGACGCGGTCGATGCGGGCGCCGGGCGAGGTGTCCTCGTGGTCGGTGGTCACCAGCTCGTGGACCTCGCCTCGCCGGACACAGCGGCTCGCGTGCGGTTCGAGGGACATGCCCCGTTGTTCCCGGCGGTGCAGCAGCACTTTCACCAGCGTGCCGCTGACGGCTCGTTTCGGGCCGTCCTCTTCGAAATTCACCTTGCCTGCCCTTCCGGCGCCAGGACGCCGGCTCGTTCGATTCGATAGCTCTGTGCGACGAGGTCGAGTGCCGGTAGGCCGCCGTCCTCTCGCGGGGCACCGGAGATGGTCGCGGCGAAGTCGCCGAGGATTCCGGCGTATTCGTGCCACAGCGAGGATTTGAAGCCAGGGTGACCGGCCAGCATGTCCGCATGGAACCGCGTTCCGCCCGAGAGCAGGACGTCGACGTCTTTGATCTCCCCGGAATACGACCAGTCGAGTTCGACGGTGGCCGGGATGCCGGTGGCCGAGCGCAGTTCGATCACGGCTCGGCGGTCCGTTCCGCGCTGGTCGCGTCGCACGCTCGCGGCCGCGACCGTGACATCGCCGACGAACATGCGAACCAGGTCGAAGGCGTTGGGCCCGTTGTCGGCCACGCATCCGCCGCCGCACCGCAGCGGGTCCAGGTACCAGCTGTCGGTACCTATGTGGTCTTCGATGAGTTCGTTGTACCGGACGGTCAGCTTCTCGATGGCGCCGCTCCGGCGGACCTGGTCCGCCAGGCGCAACACGTTCTCGTTGTACCGGCGGTGGAAGGCGGTGAACAGCGGTGTCCCGGTGGCGTCGGCCAGCGCCGCTAGCTCGCGGCCGTCGTCGAGCGACACCGCCAACGGCTTTTCCACGCAGACCGGGAGACCCGCGCGCAGGGCGTCCCGGCACACCGCCGCATGGACGTCGTTGGGCGCGGTGACCACCACGGCGTCCAGGGCGACCTCCTGGAACATCGTGCGGTGGTCGCCGAAGCACGGCGTGCCGGATCGGTGCGGTGTCAGCGCTTCGGAACGGATGTCGCACACCGCCGCCAACGTCCAACCGGGATCGTGGTGGATCGCGTCCAGGTAGTACTTCGAGATCGTGCCCAGGCCGACGATGGCCACCTGTCGCGCGTTCCCGGCTGTCGGGGTCACTGGTGCTCACCCGCCGGTTCGGTGCTGGGCAGCCCGAGTTCGAGCAGTTCGCGGTGGACGTGTGCGGGGATCGGGACTCCGCAACGGTGGCGTTCGAGGGCTCGTTCGGCCTCCCACCAGCCGGGATACCGGACAAGGTTGCCCGGGGCTGCCGGCGGGCAGTCGGCCAGGGTGGTGAACATCGTGTGCGCGTCGGCGCCGAAGGCGCCATCTGGGCGAAGCAGATCCGGCGCGATCGCCAGGACGAAGAAGCCGATTCCGTCGTCGCGTCCGTGCGGGCCGCCGTCGCCCTGCAGGGCCGCCGGCGCGGGGCCGAGGTCGGCGCCGGGTAGCAACGCGGCCAGCAACTCGACGACGAGACCCAGGCCGTAACCCTTGTAGGCGCCGGTTTCCGGGGAACCACCAAGCCAACCCAGGTGCGCCGTGCCGCGGTCGAAGACAGCGGGATCGGTGACCGGGTTTCCGGCGTCGTCGGTGAGCCAACCTGGTGGAATGGTCTCGCCGCGGCTCGCGGCGATGCGCACCTTGCCGGTGGGAACCACTGTGGTGCTCATGTCCAGTACGAATGGGTGGTCCGGCAAGGCTGGGGCAGCGACGGCGAGCGGATTGGTTCCGAGCATCGTCAGCGCGCCGAGCGGAGGCCGGGCAATGCGTTGGCCTCCGCAGTTGCTCGCGACGATACCGACCATGCCCCGCTCGGCGGCACGTGTCGCGTGATAGCCCGCACAGCCGAAGTGCGTCGCGTCGCGGACGGACACCAGGCCGATCCCGTGTCTTCCGGCGCGTTCGACGGCGGTGTCCATCGCTTCGGCGGCCGACCACAGGCCGAGTGCGCGCCGCGAGTCGACGACGGCGCACGCACCGGTGTCCGTGACGATCTCCGGCTCCGCGGCCGGGTCGACGCGGCCGGAGTCGAACAGCGGCAAGTAGAGGCGGGACAGGTTGAACACGCCGTGCGAGTCGAATCCCGTCAGGTCGCCGTGGCACAGCGCGGAAGCGGCAGTGCGTGCGCGGTGCGGCGGGATCCCGCGTTCGGTGAACAGTTCGCTGACCCAGGCGTGCAGGTCTTCGTAGCGTACCTGGACGGTGCCCGAGGCGGCCCGCGTTCGCTGTTGCAGCGTCATCGGATCTTCCCTTCCTGTAACTGGCGGCGGTGCTGATCGGCGAAGCCGGTGAGCAGCGAGGACACGATGGACGCGTATCTCCGGAGTTCGTCCAGCTCGGCGTATTCCCCTTCGGCGTGGGCGTTGTTCCCGTCGAGGGTTCCGGGACCCAGCACTGCGGTGTAGGTGTCGGGAACGCCGTGCATCCAGATCGCGTCGCAGGTGAAGGCTGGGGTGCTGTCCGGCCAGCGAGCCGCACCGGCGTTGGTGAGGAGTTCTTCGGCCCACGCCGCGGAGTTGTGCAGGCACGGCAAGCCGCGCTTGAGCCAGTCCACGCGGGTGATGGACGAGGCGTCGGCCGCGGTGCGGGCGACTTCTCGGGTGCCGGCGAAGGTCGCGGTGAACTGCTCGACTCCGCTGTTGACCGCTGCGAGCAGTTCGGCCTCCGCCGCAGCACCCTCGGAAGCGTTCGAGTAGGAGAGGTTGATCAGCAGTTTTCCGCTGCCGTAGACCCGGTTGTGCAGGTCGCCGGTGTGGATTCCGGCGACGCAGAGCCGGCCCGGGCGGTGCCGCGGATCGAGTTCACGGGCGATGTGCTGGGCTAGGAAACCGAGGAGCACGGTGGCGTTGTGCCCGGTGTCGGGCCGGTCGTCGATGGCGCCGTGGCCGTCCACCTGCACGCACGCCGTCATCGAGGCCGTCGCACGGGGCAGGTACTGCAGGCCCGTCGGTTCGCAGAAAATGTTGAGACGGCCGAAAAAACCGGACTCCACGAGCGGGCGGGTCCCGAAGGTGCCCATCGCGCCGCCTTCTTCGCCCGACACGGCCTGCACGAGGACTCCGACGTCGCGCCCGAGTGCGGGGTTGGTCCGGGTGGCGTCGCGGATGCCCGCGAGCAGGGCCACCGCCGGCCCTTTCGCGTCGATGGCGCCGCGTCCGGTGAAGCGTCCGTCGTGGAAGGCCACCGGTTCGACGCCGGCGACCGTGTCCAGGTGGACGTTGAACAGCACGGTGGCCTCGCGCGGGAGCTCGGGGCCGAGGCGGAGTACCAGGCTCGGTTGTTGTGCGAGGAAGTGCGGGTCTGCTGCGGCGTCGCGCACGGTGCGCGGTACGTCGGCACGCGCCAAGACGTCAGGTGCCGGGCTTTCGTGGCGCACCGTCTGGAATCCGAGGGTGGCAGCAGCCCGGGCGTAGCTGCGCTGCGCTTGCCACAGCTGCGGTGGTGGGTCGGCTGCGGACGCTTCCAACGGCCCGACGGTGGGGGTCGCCAGCAGGTGCAGAAGTAGGTCCCGATCGTCGCAGCCGAAGATCTCGCGCTGCATCACGACGTGACGTGCCCGGTCTTGGCGGACCGATCCGGCTCGTCGAGCGCGGCGGGCGTTCCCGCTTCGTTCAGCAGCGTTTCCAGGCGCCGGCCGGCCTGCACGAACGGCTCCGCGTCGGAACCGGCCGCCTGGATGCCTTCATGCGGCCGGTTGAGCAGGTGCGGTTCGATCGACAAGGCTCCCGGGTAGCCGGACGTGATCAGCAGTCGCAGGCTTTCGGCGACGCGGCACTGCCCTTCGCCGGGCAGGACGTATGCGGCGTCGCCCGGCTCGCCGATCGCGTCCTTGATGTGCACGTGCGCGACGTGCGGCAGGATTCGCCGGAGTAAGTCGTGGGAGTCGTAGCCGTACTCGACGCCGTTGCCCGTGTCGAAGAGCAACCGCAGCGAGGCACCGCCGGCCTCGTGGACCAGTTCCAGCATCCGGTCGGCGTTGCTGCCTGCCCACCCCGCGCAGTTCTCGTGCACCAGCGTGACGCCGTGCTCTGCGGCGCGTTCGGCCAGCCGGGTGACGCGCGCCAGCGCGCGATCACGCCACTCGGTGTGGGGAAGGCCGTCGTTGGGGTAGGACATGATGCGGATCAACCGGGTGCCCAGTTGGTGGCAACGTTCCGCCAGGACGTCGAGTTCGTGCATGTCGTCGGCGAACGGCGAGGTGATGGTCCGGGACCAGTTGCCGATTCGGGAGGCGAGGCACACCACGTCGAGGTCCGCGGCGCGGACGGTGCGCAGCACGCCGGAGAACTGCTGCGCGTCCAGATCCGCCAGCGCGATCCCGTCTGCTGTGCGCAGTTCGATCGCCGACCAGCCGAGACGTTTGACGGCGGTGATCTGGTCGGTCAGCGCGGTGGCCGCTTCGTCTCCGATACCGGCGAGCGGGTTCGGCGCGGGAGGTTGTTCAGCACGCATCGTGGAGAATCCTGCCTTTCGGCGTGGACGTGACGACCTGCTCGGCCGCCAGGCAGTGCTGCTTCGCAGCCGCAAGCAGCCCGACGACGTCGCAGTGCAGGTCGAACGTCCCGTGGTCGCTGCGCTCGGATCCTTGGAAATGGCGGTAGGCGCGCACCATGAAGCTGGTCAGTGCGTCATCGCGGAAGATCTCCCGGCCCGGGGATTCGCCGCGGATCACCAGCTGTGCGTGGTCGTCGCTGTCGCTGATGGGGTAGTGGCCGATCGCCTGGCCGCGGTCGAATTCCAAGGTGATCTGGCGTTGCTTCACCGGTGCGGTCAGGTCGGAGAAGATCTCGGTGACGACGCCGTTCTGGTGCTGCAGGACAAGCCGTGCGCTGCCCATCCGGGGGAGCACGGCGCTCGGTCCGTGCATGTCGGTCAACTTCGCGTGCCGGACCGTCGCCGGCCCGGCCAGGTGCAGCACTACGCCGAGGGAATGCGGTACCTCGACGTCGAACGCCGTCGGGTGCCCGTCGGTCCCGGTGGAGCGGGTGAACCGGGGTTTGTGCTGCGCCACCGTGATTGATCGGAGTTCACCGAGCCGTTGCTGCCGGATCAATGACACGAGCCGGCGGGTGAGCTCGGAGTCCAGCCAATGCGTCACCACCGCCGGGTCGAGCCCGTGCCGGCCGCGCAGCGCGCTGATCTCACCGAGCTCATCGACACCGGTGGCGAGGGGTTTCTCGATGATGAACCGCTGGAAGCCGAGTTCGGCGAGGCCGGTGAGCGCTTCGGCCCGATTCTGCGGCGGCGTGCAGAGGTGTACCACGGTGCCATCCGGGTCCAGTCGTTCTGCGGCCGCGCGTGCGGAGTCGACGGTGGTCACGCCGGGAGTGGCCGGGCGCTTGTCCGGGTCGGGGTCGCAGGCGACGACGGGACCGGGCCGGAAGAGTTCGCTCGCGGCGGCTCGCGCTTTTGCCAGGACCGGTAAATGCAGGCCGGCACCTGCCCGGCCAAGGCCGACCACGAATGGTTGCAGCATCGTACTCCGTAGCCCTTGCGGGTTGATTTTGGGGGGCCGGATAAGCGGTTCCATGCCGATCGAAACAACTCGGCTCGGCGGAAGTCCGGTCGGAGCGAAGTTACTGTCCTCAGAGGTCTGGTGGAAGTGACAACGAAACATGGAGATTCATCTCTCACCGGAAAGAGTGAAAAATTCTAGCGAGGCGGCTGACGGCTTTCGGTTCGAGTTGCGAGTCGGCTAGGTTCATGATCGCGAACCCGATCGAATGTCCTAACAGGAGTGTGGTCGTAGTGTCCTGCGGGACGGATCCCGTCAGCGATGAAGGATTAATTACATCGCCGAATGAAACAGCCGCCGACGACGGTTCTGTTCCGTTCTTCTCGCAAGCCCGAACGTTCGACCGGCTTTGGTCGTCCATCAGCGCCCGCGTCGAGGAGGTCTTCGACAACGGGAAGTTCTCCCACGGGCGCCAGGTCGGCGAATTGGAGCGCCGGCTCGCCGACTACACCGGTGCGCGTTTCGCGGTAGGGGTCAACAGCGGCACCGACGCGCTGATTTTGTTGCTGCGCGCGGCTGGGTTGCGTCCCGGGGACGAAGTCGTGGTGCCGGCGTATTCGTTCGTCTCCACCGCGACGTCGGTCCTGCTCGCCGGCGGGCGGCCGGTGTTCGCCGACATCGATCCGGTCACCTACGCGCTGGATGCGGCCGAGGTCGACCGGGTCGCGGGGCCGCGCACCCGCTTCGTGATGCCGGCGCACTTGTTCTGCCAGATGGCCGATATGCCCGCGTTGCGCGAAGTCGTCGACCGCCGTGGGCTGACCCTGCTGGAGGACAGCGCCGAGAGCATCGGGATGCGGCAGGCCGGGATCCACGCGGGCCTGCACGGTGCCGGTGGTGTGCTTTCGTTCTTCCCCAGCAAGACATTGGGTGCGCTGGGTGACGCCGGTGCGGTGCTCACGAACGATCCGCAGATCGCTGAGCTGGTCTCCGGGCTGCGGCACCACGGCCGATTCGGCCGGACCCTCGACAACTTCCCGGGCATTTCCACCGAAACCGGTCTGGTGGGCACCAACAGCAAGATGGACGACATCCAGGCGGCCGTGCTGCTGGCCAAGATGACGAGTCTGGATGCCGACATCGCCCGCCGAGCGGAACTGGCCGAAGGCTACCGGGAAAGGCTCCGCGGGGTACCCGGCGTGCTCCGGCTTCCGCAGGTGGTCGAACGGGGACCGGGGTCGGTGGCGGTCTTCTACGCTTACCTGATCGAGGTCGAACATCGCGACGAGCTGGTCGACCACCTGGCCCGGTGCGGGATCGGCACCGAGACGTACTACCCGACGCCACTGCACCTGCAGCCCTGCTTCGCCGGGCACGGGCACCGGCGAGGGGACTTCCCGACATCGGAAGCCGCCAGCGAGCGGGCCGTGGCGCTACCGCTGTACCCCGATCTCGAAGACGGGCAACTCGACCGGGTCTGCTCCGCTGTTCGCGAGTTCTGCTTCCGGAGGTGCGCCTGATGCGTTCGGAACTCCCGTTCTTTCCAACGGACCTGTTCGCCGACGACCGGAAGGCAATGCTCGAGCTGCTCCGGGAGATCGGCACCGGGCGCGAGCAGAAGTTCATCCTCGGTGAGCGCACCGCCGATTTCGAGGAGCTGCTGCGGGAATCGCTCGGCGCAGCCGATGTCGTCGCCTGCGGTAGTGGCACCAGCGCTCTCGGCCTGGTGCTGCGCGCGATGGACATCGGGTCCGGGGACGAGGTGGTGGTGCCGGCCTTCGGTTGTGCGCCATTGGCGTCGTCGGTGCTCGAGGTGGGGGCGAAGCCGGTCTTCGCCGACATCGCCCCGCACACCATGGTCGTCGATCCGGACGACGTCGAGCGGCGGATCACCGACCGGACCAAGGCGATCATGCCGGCGCACATGTTCTCGATCATGGCGGACATGCCGCGCTTCGTGGAGCTGGCGGCGAAGTACGGGCTGCGGCTTCTCGAGGACTCCGCGGTAGCCCAGGGGGCGGTGCTGGACGGCACGCCCGCCGGGCTTTGGGGTGATGCCGGCGTCTTCTCGTTCGTGCAGGTGAAGTCCTTCGGCATGCCCGGCGAGGGGGGTGCTGTCGTCACTCGCGACCCAGAGCTGGGGCGCAGGGTGCGGATGCTGCGCAACCACGGGCAGAACCGGCGTCGGTTCGTCTACGAAATCGTCGGGACGAACAGCCGGTTCGACGAGATCCAGGCGGCCTTCCAGACGTACCGGTTCGCGGGACTCCCGGCGCGCCTGGAACGTCGGGCCGCCATCGCCGACTACTACACCGAACGCTTCTCCGGGCTGGACGGTCGCGGTGTCGTGCCCCCGCCGTCGGGGAGGGAAGGACGTTGCTACTACGTCTACTGCGTTCAAGCCGAGAAACGCGATGAGTTGCGCGATCACCTGGCGGAGCGGGGCATCGGCTCGCACGTCTACTACCCGCAGCCGCTTCCGCTGCAGGCGGGATTCGCGCCGCACGCACCCGCAGGCGGGCGGTGGCCGAACGCCGAATACGCGAGCCGGCGGATCCTGGCACTCCCGATCTACCCGCACCTCAGTGACTCCGAGGTGACGTACATCGCCGACGCGGTCTGCGATTTTGCCGACGAGGAAGGTGTATCGCGTTGACGACGGTCGCATCCGACACGCAGGACTACGTGTTCAGCGACAGTAGCCGCCGAGGTGAGCAGTACCGCTGTTTGACCGCTGCGTATGACCCGATGACCACCGAACGCCTCGCCGCCACTGGGGTTTCCGACGGCTGGCACTGCCTGGAGCTGGGGGCCGGCAATGGCTCGGTCGCGAGATGGCTCGCCGACCGCGTCGCGCCCACCGGAAGCGTCCTGGCCACCGACGTCGAGCAGAGCCGCATCGGTGATCACCCGAACCTGACCGCGGCCGTGCACGACGTCAGGATCGAACCGTTGCCGGAAAACCGGTTCGATCTGATCGTGGCCAGGCTGGTTCTCCAACATCTTGCCGAACGCGACGCGATCATGGCGAAACTCGTCCGGGCGTTGAAACCGGGCGGCTGGTTGCAGATCGAGGAGTTCGACACCGCATACGAACCGCTGCTGCTGGCCCCTGATGAACGCGCCGCGCAGGTCTACCAGAAGTTCCTGACTGCCAAGACGAAGTTGATGCGCTCGCGTGGCGGCGATCCTGAGTGGGGAAGGCGGGTCGCCGAAGCGATGCGCGCGGCGGGCCTGGTGGAAATCGACCCGCAGCCGTACATCCAGTTGCGGCACGCGCAGTCGGCGGCTCTGCAGCTGCAGCTGAACCACACGTATCAGCTGCGGGACGGGCTGGTCTCGGTGGGGATGACAGACGAGGAGCTGGCGGAGGTGCGCGCGATGATGCGCGAACCGTCGTTCCAGGCATCGTCCAGCGTCATGTACTCGGTGCAGGGGCGAAAGGAACTGCAGTCGTGACGACGTCGGCTCCGGTTCGGAATGCGGCCGCAGAGGTCGCCGCCCGGGTGGCGGAGGCTCAGCTGAGCGCCTTGCCGGCGGACTGCGCGGCAGAGCAGGTCGATGTCGATATCGATTGGTCCGGCCCGGTCGGTATACCGCTGCCGGACGAGTCTGCGGTGCAGGCGGCGTGCGGGATCATGCACGTGCACGGGCGGGCCGCCGGTCGGCCGGCCAGGCTTGGCGTGGACTACGCCTCGACGGTGGCCGGGGTACTTGCGACGCAGGGAGTCCTGGCGGGATCCATCGCACGCGAGCGGGGCATCCGGCTGAGCGCGGTCCGCACGTCCGTCGCGCAGGCCGCGTTGCTGGCGGTACAGCAGTATCTCGCGGCGGCGACCAGCGACGACGATTGGGTGGAGAGTTGGGAAGCTGGTGGCCGTCCACCGTTCCGGTCGCGGGACGGGATCCGGTTCGAAATTGAAACGTTGTATGCCGAGGGCTGGCAGCTGTTCTGGCGTGCGCTCGGTGCCGAGCCCGCAGCGATCGGCGAGGGCTGGTGGCCCTTCCAGCAGCGTTTCGCCACGGCATCGGCCAATCTGCCGTCGGAACTACACAAGACGATGGCGGGCGTGGACTACGACGTCATTTCGGCCGCAGCCGTGTCCGCCGGTATCCACGCGCTGCCGTTGCGGGAATTCCCTGCGCATCCGGTCGACGTTGCCGCGTGCACCCTGCGCATTCTCCCGGGTATGGGGGAGGTCCGTCCGGCGACATCCCTTGCGAGACCACTCGAGGGGATCGTCGTGGTGGAGTCGACACGGCGGGTCCAGGGCCCGGTAGCGGGGCATGTTCTGCGGATGCTGGGGGCCGAGGTCATCCGCATCGAGCCGCCGGGTGGCGATCCGATGCGGGGGATCCCACCGATGGCGGGCGATTGCTCCGCGCGCTTCCGTGCCCTGAACGAGGGCAAACGGGTTGTCGAGTTGGACTTCAAGACCGATTCCGGTCGGCGCGCAGTTTACGAGCTCGTCGCGGAGGCTGACGTGTTCGTGCACAACTGGGCGCCCGGCAAGGCCGAGCAGCTGGGTCTGGACGCGGCGGATCTCGCCCGCTGCAGACCGGGACTCACCTATGCGTGGGCATCGGGCTGGGAACCGCTGCCCTGGCTCGATAAACCGGTGGGCACCGATTTCCTGGTGCAGGCGCATAGCGGTCTCGGCGCCGCTGCCTACCCCGAGGACGAGCCGAGCGCGCCGTCGTTGATGACACTCACGGACATTCTCGGCGGGCTGGTGTGTGCGCAGGGAGTGCTGGCTTCGTTGCTCAGGCGGGTTCGCACCGGTAACGGGTCGAGGGTGGACTCTTCGTTGTACTCATCGGCCGGAGTGGTGCCGAGGCCTCGCCACCGGCCGGTGTGGACGGAGCTCGATCGTCCCCTGGCGACCGGTGACGGATACCTCGTGCTGCCGCGGGGAATAGCTCCCAGCAGCGTTGCGGGGCCACTTGGACTCAGGTCTTCCGGCACCGCCGCCGAGATCGCTACCAGGCTGCGGGAGCAACCGACGGCGACATCGATCTCGCTGTTGGCCGAGGCAGACGTGGTGGCGACACAGGTGTGCACCGAGCTGCGGGACCTGGCCGCTGATCCGAGATTCGACTTGGCACTGGGACGCGGCGAGCACGTATTTCCCTTGACACCTTGGGAGTTCGAATGACCGACCGCTGGATATCCCGGGCGGACACCGAAATCCGGGACTGCGTGCCTGCGGAGCTGCGGAGCCAGTGGGTGCGCCAAGGCGACTGCCCGGGTAAGGACATCTACACGCTCTTCACCGAGCATGTTCGCGCACACCCGGATCGTGAAGCGGTCATCGACGCGGAACGGACGCTCGACTACGCAGCGCTGGACCGTGAGGTGCGCCGGATCGCGGCAGCGCTGACCGATGCCGGGCTCGGCGCGCGGGACATCATCGGAATCCGCATGCCCAACGGGTGGCGGATGGCCGTAGCGGAACTCGCGGTCGCCGCCATCGGCGCGGTGGCGCTGCCGTACCCGGCGGGCCGCGGTAGCAGGGATACGATCAGTTTGCTCGGCCGGTCGCGTGCCAGCGCCGGTATCTTCGGCGCCGCGCCGGACGCGGACGTCGCCCGCGAGCTGCCGCATACTCGCGCGGTATTCACCTTCGGTGCGGGCGAGGACGGGGCACGCTCGCTGGACGACGTGGGCCCGTCGAACGATTGGTCCCCGCGGCCGGTCGATCCGGAGGCCCCCGTCCGGATTCTCGTCACCTCTGGTACCTTGGCGGAGCCGAAGATGATCGCCTATTCGCACAACGCCATGGCCGGCGGGCGAGCGAACTATGTGCGGGCCCTGCACAGCGGAAATGGGCCGGCGCGCGGCCTCATCCTCATGTCGATGGCCTCGTCCTACGGTTCGTGCGCGACCTTCGGCGCCATTGCGGCTTTGGGCTGGACGCTGGTGCTCGCTGAGCGGTTCGATTCGGCGCAAGCCCTGCGGATGGTTACCAAGTACCGTCCGACCCATCTGTTCGGGGTACCGACGATGTTGCGGCGGCTATCGGAACATCCCAGCGCGCCGGACGAAGACACGTCGAGCCTGCGCACCGTCGTGTCGAGTGCTGCTCCGCTCTCCGATGTCACCGCGGCGCAATGCCGTCGGCGGCTTGGCTGCGAGGTCATCACCATCTACGGATCGTCGGACGGGGTGAACTGCCACACCGCGAGAACGGGCACCAGCCGGGAAACAGGTACCGGAATTCCGGATGAGTCGGTCGCATCGATCCGCATCGTGGACCGCCAGGGGCAGCCTGTTCCGGTGGGCGAGTCCGGCGAAATCTGGGCTCGTGGTCCGATGACTCCGCTATGCTACGTGGCGGCGCCTGAGCTCGATGCCCGTTATCGCGCCCCGGGCGGTTGGGTACGCAGCGGAGACCTGGGGATGCTCGACGAGCACGGGCGGTTGCACGTCCTCGGCAGGATCGAACAGGTCGTCTCGAGGGGTGGCTACAAGATCAGCCCGGCTGAGGTCGAGCGTGAGATCAGCGCACATCCGGTGGTCGTCGATGTGGCTTGCGTTCCGGTACCAGATGACGATCTCGGCGAACGAATGTGCGCGTGCATCAGTCAAGCCGCGGGAACTCCCGAGCTGTCTCTCGCCGAGATCACCGGGTTCCTAGAGCAGGAGCGCGGCCTTGAACGGCGGAAACTGCCGGAGTTCCTGGTGCGGTTGCCGGAACTTCCGTTGGCCCCGACCGGGAAGGTATGCCGCCGTACGACCACGGCAATCGCCGTCGAACGCAGTACTGCCCAGATTTGTGACCCGGTTGGGAGCTGAAAAACCTTGAGCCAGCGAGTCAATCTCATCCAGGAATCGCCGGAGAACTTCGGTGCCCTGAACACGCTCAGCCGGGGCGCGGAGGCACGCGCGCGGGAATCCGGTGTGGACGCGAAATTGCTCGAGCTCGTCCGAATCCGTGCCTCGCAGCTCAACGGGTGCCAGTTCTGCGTCGCGATGCACACGCGTTCCGCGCGAGAGGCGGGCGAGTCCGAACACCGTTTGCAGGAGCTTGAGAACTGGCCGGACTCGAGCCTGTTCACCGAAAGTGAGCAGGCGGCGCTGCGGTTGACCGAGTCCGTGACGCTGCTCAACGACCGAAAGGTGCCAGATGAGGACTACCGGCCGGCGGAGAAGTACTTCGACGAACCGCAGTTGGCGAGTCTGCTATGGACCATCGCGTTGATCAACGCCTACAACCGGCTGTCCATAGCGACCTCCTCGTAGCGAAACGAGATGTGAGAAAGGAACCCGCATGTCTAGGACGGGTATGGCGCTGCTAGGCTTTTTCGGTGCGCTCTCCGCGATGGGAGCTACCGCAGTTCCCGCCTTGGCGGCCACCGGACAGGTGACGGTTTTCGAATCCGAAGTGCAGCCGCTGACCACATACGAGAACCCGGACGGCTGCTACAAACTGCCGCTCGCGGCGCACGTCTTGAACAACCAGACCGATAAGCCGGTGCGCATCTACGGGGATCCGTTCTGTCTGGGGCCGAGCCTGACCGTCGAACCGGGACAGGGCGCCCACGTTGCTCCGGGCAGTGGGAGCTTCTCCGTCTGAAACGCGGCGTCGGTGTTCGCTGCGTGTTCGGTGCTGCCGCAATCGACCGCGGTATTCCGATGGTTCAAATCTAAGAAATAAACAATCTTGCGCGGACGTTCAGCGAACGTCGGTGTGAGGCGGCGCGTGCTTCGCCCGCCGCTTTTTCCAGGTAATAACGAAATGGAGTGATTGAGAGATGACCACTACCGTCGCCAACGAGCGGCTGCAGAAGCGTTTTGCCAAGTGGGACCACGACGGCAGCGGCCGTTTGGAGCGGGCGGACTTCGAGCAGGAGGCAGCCCAGATCGCTCAGGCTTTCGGTAAGGGCGTGGACTCGGCGGACGTGCAGCCGATCAAGAACGCCTTGATCGGTCTGTTCGAATACGTCGACCAGGAGGCCGGGAGCAACGGCCTGGTCACCGAGGCGCAGTTCATTGACGTCACGGAGAAGCTCATCTTCGAAAAGGGTGAGGCCGAGTTCAACCGTGCGCTGACGCCGGTGGTACAGGGCATCGTTGCGTTGTGCGACAAGAATGGCGATGGGAAGATCAACGGCGCGGAGTTCGCCACTTGGCTCACCGCCCTGGGGATGGACGAGGGCCAGGCCGCGACGGCGTTCCAGCGGGTCGACAAGGACGGCAATGGTGAGCTGTCCACGGACGAGCTCCTGGCGGCCGTCCGCGACTACCACTTCGGCCTGTCCGATGTCGAGCTGTTGGGCTGACCCTCACCGCGGATGCTGATTCCGCGCGGCCGGTGCCGTTCTGGGCACCGGCCGCGCGGACATCCGAGTTGGGCTCACCTTCACCGCGGATGCTGATTCCGTGCGGCCGGTGCCGTTTTGGTCACCGGCCGCACGTACATCCGAACTGAGGAGATTATCTTTGTATAACACCGCTTCTATTGTCACGGCAGGTGACGTAACGGAAGAGTGGCGGCAGCGGGCCCAGCGGGAGGGCCTGGCCCGCGTGATGCGTGCTTCCCAGCCGGCGGAGTACAATGCCGACACGACGGAGCGGACTCGGCAGGTGGTGGCGGGGCAACTGCGGACCGCGGCACGAGAACTCGCCCGTCCGCTGTCCGCCGCGCTGGAGATCGGATGCGGGATCGGCCGCCTGACACCGACTCTGGCCGCACAGGCGGCCCGTGTTACGGCGCTGGACATGACTCCCGGAATGCTGGACGAAGCAAAGACATCCTGCTCCGAGCTGTCCAATGTAGAGTTCGAACTGGCCCGTGCCGAAGACTTGCCCTGGCATGGGCGGAAGTTCGATGTCGCCGTGTCGGTTTGGGTGCTGATGCACGTACTCGACGAGGCGGCACTGGCCGAGATCTGCCGGTCGATCTCGCACTCCAGCCGCTACTTCGTGCTCGTGGAGTACGCGCAGGCAGCGATCCCGGTCAGCGAGTGGTCCCGGCTGCGGTCGGTGGACGACTACCTCGCGCTGATGCCGGGCGCACAGCTCGTTGAGACGCAGGAGCTGCATTACGGCGGGGACCGTTCCACGGCGGCACTGATCCGGTTTCCCGGCTGAAGCGAGTATTGATCATGAACACTGAAACGAGGCGGGCGAGCTCGACCGGAGAAGTCCGGCCGGAAAGCAAGCTCCGCAGTTACGCGCGACTAGCCAAGCTCGACGTCTACGACTACTACCTCAGCATCTTCGTGGCCGCCTCCGCAGTGGTCCTGCCGTCGGGTGCGCTAAATGCACGCACCGTCCTTACACTGCTTGGCTTCCTCATCGGCGAGGTCCTCGTGACCGTCGCGCTGGTCGCTTTCGACGACCTCACCGGGTTCCGCGACGGCAGCGATATCAAGAACTACGGGCCGGACAATCCGCTCCGTAAGAAGCTGCGGAAGCCGCTCGTCGCCGGCACGCTGGAACCTCGCGAAGCGGAGCGCTTCGGCTGGATCGCCGCGCTGCTTGGGGCCGCGGCCTGGGCGGGCACGATCGCAATCGCGCCCGCGAGTCCGGTATGGACTGTCGTGGTAACCGGCGTGCTCTATGTCCTGGCGTTGCAGTACTCCTACGGACTCAAGCTGAGCTACCGCGGGCTCCAGGAGATCTTCCTCGTCTGGCTCGGCCTCTCTATGGTTATCGCGCCCTACGGCCTTGTGTCCGGGCAGTTCTCCTGGTTCGTGTTCGTGCAGGGCGTTTTGTTCGGCTTCGGCCCGCTCATGTTCGGCGTCTACTCCAACAGCAACGACGTCGAGGGCGACCGCTTGGTGAACCGGCCGACCGTTGCGGCTCTCGTCTCGGAACGGGGCAACACGATTTTCATTGGTGCGCTCTCGTTCGCCGAGTTCGCCGTAGGTGCGTTGGCTTCGGCGCTCGGGGCCGCGCCGTGGTGGTTCGTGCTGCTGATGCTTCCGGCGACGGCGCTGCGCGCGCGGCAGTACTACCTCGGCTTCCGAGCCGGCGACATCATGCGAGCCCGCAAGTTGGGCTTCAAGGTTCACCGGGTCAGCGTCGGGCTGCTGATCGTGGCGAACCTGCTCATCGGTTTGGGAGGCCCGGCGTGAGCACTGATCTCGATGTCGCCGTCGTCGGGGCGGGCGTTTCCGGCCTGACCGCGGCGCACGAGTTGCAGCGGGCAGGCTTGGATGTGCGGGTGTTCGAGGCGCAGCCGGAAGTCGGCGGCCGGATGCACAGTTTCCGGCACGAAGGTTTCGTGCTCGATGAGGGGGCGGAGCAGTTGTCCCCGCACGGCTACCGCGCCACCTGGCAGCTTCTGGCCCGCCTTGGGGTGTCGCTCGACGACATTCCTAAGATCGGCAGCGCCATCGGTATGTGGCGGGACGGGCGCGTCCACCACGGTGTCGCAGACCGGGCTGGGATGCTCACCGGCGCGGGGCTGTCGTTGCGAGCGCGCCTCGACCTGGCGCGAGTGCTCGGCGGCGCATCGCGCCGGAAGGCGGAATACGACTGCGACTTTCCGGAGTCCACACCGCTGGGCGCCGCGACCGTCCGCGAGTTCACCAGGCGCTACCACGACGAACTGCACGATTACCTGTTCCAACCGGTTGCGGGCTGTTTCTTCGGCTGGGATACGGCGCGCTCCGCTGCGGCGCCGATGTTGAGTCTGCTGCTGGCCGTTGGCCAGGTCGGCAGCTGGCGCACCTATCGGGATGGGATGGACACGCTCGCGTGCCGACTGGCCGATGGCCTCGACGTCGCCACCGGTGTGCGCGTGGACCAGGTCGCTGCGGAGCGGGATTCGGCACGCTTGTTGATCGGTGGGGACACCGTGACGGCCCGTTCGGTCCTGCTGTGCGTGCCGGCGCCGATTGCCGCGAAGCTGCACGCCAACACACCCGACCACGAGCGTCCGTTCCTTTCGGCGTGCACGTTCACCCCGACGCTGAAGGTCAGCTGCCTGCTGGACCGGCCGGTGGCACCGGAGTCCCGCCATCCGCTGTATGTGCTGCTCACCCCGGAAGTCGAGGAATCGGTGCTGTCCGGGATCATCATCGACCACGCCAAGCACCCCGGGCGCGTGCCGGCGGGCAAGGGACTGCTGACCCTGATGGCCAACGCCCGCACCGTTGCGGAGTTGCTGGACGCTCCGGAACCCGAGGTGATCGCGCGGCTGACCGCTGCGGCGGCCCGCTACGTGCCCGGCTTGGAATCGGCCAATGCGGCGAACTTCGTACACCGCTTCCGGTATGGGCTGCCCGAAGCGACCCCGGAGGCTCTGCGGTTGCGTTCCGCGTTCATGGCACGCGCCTGCGCGCCGGTCGACTACGCGGGTGACTGGTTGACACTGCGGCCGTCGAGTGAAGGCGCCGTGCGCGCGGGTGCGCTCGCCGCTTCTCGGACGCTGAGCCGGCTCGTTGGAAAAACAGACCGTCGACAACCGTCGCTCAACTCGGCATTGGAGGCCGTGTGAAACCGGACGATATGGGCGTCCTGTTCGATGAAATCGCCGAACACGGCACCCCCACCACAGTTCACCTGGACCGCCCATTCGACCTCGGCGACGACCGTCGCAAGTTCGGCGTCGCGGACCTCGCGGAGCTGGTGCAAGAACTGGCCGGCTGGCTCGCGGCGGCTGGTGCCGGTCACCGCGACCGAGTGGCGATCGTCAAGGAGAACCACTGGGACTACGACTTGTTGTCCTGTGCGGCTGTGCGCATCGGCGCCGTCCCGGCGAAGCTTTCCGACCGGCTGCCCAGCAACACCGTCGAGGCCCTTCTCAAGCGCCTCGATCCCAAAGTGCTGGTCACTACAGCAGCGGTGCTCGAACACGCCCGCGCAGCAGGCATCGACCTGGCGTCGTTCGCCGGCACGACGCTGGTACTCGATGGTGCCGTGCCCGGCACGCTGTCGCTGGATGATGTGCGTGGACACACCGCACCCGGCCCGCGCCGGCGCCATGACGACGAACCGCTCGCCGTGATGCACACTTCGGGCACGACCGGGACGCCCAAACTGGTAGTGCACTCGCGGAACACGATCATCGGCCAGTTGGCGAGATTCGAGACGGTGCGCTACCCGGTGATCGGGATGCGTGGTGACGATACGCTCGTCAATGCGAGCGCGTACGCGCACGGCCGCACCTTCTGTTGGACCGCGAGCGCGTTCTGCCTGGCACCGCGGGAGATCGTCGTCATCTCGCAGCAGGACGCCGACCGGGCGGACCCGGTGCTGCGCGCACATCCGCCGACGGTCATGGAAGCCCCTCCGGCGACGTACGTGCGGTTCGCACAGTTGACCGAGCGGCTGGACAACCCGTTCCGGCGGACGCGGCTGTTCGTGAGTACCTACGACGCCATGCACCCGCCCACGATCCGCTCCTATCTGACCGCAAGTCACCGCAAGCGTCCACTGTGGATGCAAGGATGGGGGCAGTCCGAGACCGGGCCGCTGACCTTCCGCTTCCACACCCGGTCCTCGGTCGATCCGAAGCACAGCGGCCGCACGAGCCGCAACGTCGGCTACGCGGTCCCGGTCAAGACCCGGTTGCGCGTGGTCGATCCCGACAGCTTCGAGCCTGTACCGCGCGGCCGGCCTGGGCTCGTGCTGGCCAAGACCGCCGCCCGCTGCCTGGACTACGTCGGGGAGACGGATCGATGGCAGGCCAAGCACTGGGGCGGCTGGTGGATCACCGGTGATCTCGGGGTGCGCAACCGGGATGGCAGCGTGGATTTGCTCGACCGCGAGGTCGACATGGTGCCGGGGCTGAGTTGTCTGCGTGTCGAAGACATCTTGGAGGAACGGCTACCACAGGTGCTGGAGTGCGTGGTCCTCGGACAACCGGGGAAGGCGCCGCTGCCGGTCGTCGTCACCGTCGACGGCGAGCTCGACAATGCGAGCTGGCTGCGAGCGACCCACGACATTCTGCCACTCCAAGCGCCGATTGCCCTGACTTGGGATCAGATCCCACGCACCGGAACCGGCAAGGTCCGCCGCCTCGCCCTACTGCAGGAGATCACGGCAACGGACGAAACCCACGGCACCGGACGGTGGACCTAACACAACGCGGCTGCGGGGATCGAGACCCTGCCCGGAACCTTCCAGCCGGCGGTGGCCTCCAGTTCGCCTGCCCCCCGGGGCAGCAGCAGTCAACTTCTCGGCCCTGAGGGGCCGGGCTTGCGGCTAGCTGAGGCTGCCGCATCTTGATCGGCTATGCGCCGACCGGGACGCGTGACTCACGCCCCGCGTTCCACACAGCATTGCCCCGCTGGGCGATGTTGCGGGAAGCGTTGCGGTCGGCGTGCTGAGCGTGGCCGCACGACCGGCAAGTGAAAGACCCCCGCGACACACCGTTGTTCTTGTCCGTGTATCCGCACTCGGCGCACATTTGTGATGTGTACGCGGGATCGACGTAGACCACCGGCACCCCGGCCATGTTGGCCTTGTAGACGATGAACTGCCCAAGCTGGTCGAACGACCAGGAGTGCAGCGTGACCCGTTCGGGCTTACGCCAGCCGTACCCGGTCGCGGATCCCCTTGAGTTCTTCCAGGGAAATACCGCGTCCGGTGCGCTTGGCCTCGGTCACGATCGTCTTCGAGATGCAGTGGTTGATGTTCTTGACGTGCCGCGCTTCCTTGCGGGCACGGGCTTTGAGTCGCCGCTTAGCGGCCTTGGTTTGCTTGGCTTGAAGCTTGGCGCGCAGGGCGATCTGGCGTTTGCGGTGCCGGTTGAGGCCACGCCCCGCCGCTGTGTAGCCGCTGCTGGCCCTGCTGGTTAATTCGGCGCGGTGTTGGGGCTGTTTGGGAAGGTGCGGGCGTGAAGCGAACGGACCGTTCGTGTCGTCTACCGAGGCGAACAGGCCGTTCACCGCACACCAACAGCCCCGGGCTCACATCGGATGAACGGAGCGAACGGACCGTTCGTGTCGTCTACCGAGGCGAACAGGCCCCGTGCAGAGCTCGCCCGCCGTCGTTCGTGACCACCAGCGAGACCGTGGTCTCCTCGCCGCATGGTTCGCGCCACGGGAGCGTGATCGCCTTCGGGGGACTTTGTTGGCGAGGTAGGCGGCGAGATCGTCCCGCACAGAGGCGGGCAGAGGCACGGAGCGGACCTTCCCACCCTTCGGGGGCGCGAAGACTCTCCGGTTCCCGACGATCTTCACCTGTCGGCGGATCGTGATGTTCCCGCGAAGCCAGTCGACGTCATCCGGCGACAGCCCGTAGACCTCACCCGCTCGCAGGCCGAGCCCGGCGCCGAGCGTGATCAGCGGCCGGTACCGCTCCGCTATGTTGGCGCGCTTCGCGGCGACCTGTGCGTGAGTCCACGCGGTGACCGGCTCGCGGGTCCGCTTCGGCGGCGTGACCGACTTAGACTGACACGGGTTGCGCCCGATGCGCTCGTCTTCGACGGCGGCGGCGAGGATCGCCGGCACGTGGTCGAAAACGACACGCTTGGTCGACTCCGCGATCGTCATTCCCTTGATCCACGCTTGCGCCGTGGACGGCCGGATCTTGGCAATCGGGCACTTTCCGAGCTTCGTTCCCGTGACGTAGCGGCGGAGTCGGTCTTTGGTGTTCTGAATGGTGAGCGGGTCCGATGTTCGATGCGCGAGCCATTCCGCTGCGAATTTGCCGAAGGTGATTTCGCCCGCTTTCGGGTCGATATTTGACGTACACGAACGCCGGAGCGTTTTCCTCTGGGAATTGCATCATTACGAACGAGACCGCTATGCCAGGGGAACGTCAAAGTTTGTGATCTTGGTGTGAAGTCCTGAGTGCGTGGTGACGCGTGGTGTGTCTGGATGTGGGTGGTGGCCTTCTGCCTGCGATGATGCGGGTTACCACACCTTGATCATCGTCCTAACAGGAGGCCACCGGTGTCAGTGTCGCATGTCCAGGATTCGTGCTCGCCGATTGCTGGCGGGTTCGGTGCGTCCGTGGAGATCGGCATGGACGTCGGTGTTGCCGCGGTGGGCGGGTTGGTCGAGATGCTGAGTCGGGTGCCTGACCCGCGCAAGCCGCGCGGGGTTCGTCACCGGGTTGGTTCAGTGCTGGCGGTAACGGTGTTCGCAGCGCTGGCCGGGGCCGGTAACTTCCGGGAAGCGGGGGATCGTGCCGCGGACCTGCCGCAGGAGTTGTTGGTGTTGGCCGGCTGCCGTCGGCACCTGTTGACCGGGCGTTATGTCGCGCCCAGCGAATCGACGATTCGTCGGGTGGCGCACGATATCGATGCTGACGCCGCCGATGAGCAGGTGTGCCGGTGGCTGCGGGAGCAAGCTGCGGCTGCGGCCCTGGCCCGTGGCGTCGATGTGGCCGGGGGTGATGACCACGGACCAGAGGGACTGGTCGGTGTGGCCATGGATGGCAAGACCCTGCGGAACACGGTGGCGCCCGGCGATCCGGAAGGCAGCGAGGTGAAGCTGTTCTCGGCGATGCTGCACCGAGAAGCCGTCGTCATTGCTCAGTTGCGGGTTCCTGAGGGCACCAACGAGATCACCCAGGTGGCCGCGCTGCTCAAGGACATCGATCTGACCGGTGTGGTCGTCACCGGGGACGCCGCGCACGCCCAGCACACCACCGCCGCGTACCTGACCCAGGACCGGGGCGGCCACTACGCACTCACGGTGAAAGGCAACCAGCCCACCCTGCTCACCCAGATCGCCTCAGTGCTCCCGCCGGCCGCGCCGGGCACCGCGCATCACGCCGAAACCGACCGCAGCACAGGCAAGATCGTGCGCCGCCAGATCTGGGTCGCACCGGCCAACGATGTTGACTTTCCCGGTGCCGCACAAGTGTTTCGTATCCGCCGCGACACCTTCGACCACGCGGGTAACCACCTGACCAAGGAGGTCGTGCACGGCATCACCAGCCTGACCGCCGAACAAGCCGGCGCCGACCTGATCGCCCGGTTCGTCCGCCAACATTGGGGCATAGAGAACAAGATTCACTGGGTTCGAGACGTCGTCTACCGCGAAGACCACCAACACGCCTACACCGGAACAGGAGCCCAGGTCATGGCCACCCTCCGCAACCTCGCCCTCGGGCTATTACGCCTGGCCGGAATCACCCAGATCACCCGAACTCTGGAACGTATCGCCGCTGACCGAACCCGAATCATTCCGATCATCGCAGCCGCTACCAGCACAAACCGACTTTGACGATCTCCTGACCGCTATGCCCGGATGTGAACCGGCCGAGAATGGTACGATGCCCAATTCCACGTGATCGAGCTTCGACGACTCGATAAGGTGCTCAAGCTGTCCGCGCCAGACATCGGCCTCGCCGACGGGATGTCGAATTACCGCTTCGCTGATGTAGAAGTGGAGTCGCGGCGGATAGTCGCCGTCGAGTCGTTCTTGCCGTTCGCGGCGCATTCCGGCCGGGCTCAAAATGCGGCTCTTGTGACGTTTCTGTGGGTGGTTTGAGCTGGGTTCTTGGGTCCGGAGACGGGGGCACGCCGTTGCTTCGTCTAGGTTTCTGGCTTGTCCAGAGTCAGGAACCGAGGAGCAGAGAACGGCGTGCCGAAGGCCAGTTCATGGCGTGCCGTGGTGGGCGTCGTCGGTGGCGGGCGCTGTATCTCGGGACCACCCGGGTGTTTTTGGAACGGAGCATTGCCACTCACGACGGGTGTCCGTGGGGTCGTGAGTGGCAATGCCGGTTCTTACCGGTGTCATGTCTCGGTAGACGTGTCAATCCCCGGACACGCCCTAGCCCACGGAAGAAGCAGAAGAGCCTGATTTTTGCGTTGCCGGGTGGCGGAATCCCGGGGCCGGGCTTGTGGCGGTTTGGTTTTGGGTGGGCCGTAGCCGGGTTTGACTGGTAGTTGCTTTTCGCTGGCGGGTGCGGGATTCGTCTCGGTCGGCCATTCGCCTAGGGGGTGTGGGTGGTGGTGATCGTTGCGTTTCGAGGTGGCCCGTGCGTGGTTTTCGGTGCTATAGCGCTTGAAACCGCTCACGATGCTCGTGCTGGTGGTGTGGTGGTGGTCGGGTGACGCCTTCGGCAAGCCCTGGTTTTCGTTGCCGCGTCGTGGCTTCCGGCGCTTTCGCTTCCGCGGCTTGGGTTTTTGGGTTTCGGTCCGGGTGTTTCACCTGATCAAGCGATCATAAATGATGTGCGGACTGGTGTTCCTCTCCTCGCCTTTCCGTGGGTGTAAATCGGCGAGGAGTAGACGGATTGTCATTGCTTGGTAACGGAATTCGGCCTCGGGGTCCTGCTCGTAGGCCCTACGGATCGGTTTCTGCGGCGACAAACCCCAAGAACACAGATAGTTGCCGACGGTGCGCAAACTCAACACGACGCCGTGCCGCACCCGGATCAGCTCGGCCACCGTCTTGCGGGTCCACACCACCCCAGCCAGCCCGAACGCCGCTGGGGTGTGCTCGGCCACCGCATACCGCAACTTGCGCTGCCGGCGGGCACTCAACGCTTCCTGCTCACCAGGCCTGCGACCCCGCCGACGCCCGGCAAGACCCTTCGAACCCTGTTTCCGCCACACCTGCACCCATCTGGACACCGACTGCGGCGCTACCGCGAACACCTGCGCCGCCTCGACCTGCGTCATCCCACCATGCACCGCCGCGACCACCCTGCGCCGCAGATTCTCCTGCGCCTCAGGCGACAACCTCCGCGCGTCCCGCACACGCGATCACGCCAGACCAACGAAAATCACACCCTTAAGTTCCCGATCAATAAAAGGTCGCTGGGGCACAGGCAAGTCGGGACCGGCGAGTTCGACGAGCCCACGGATTCGGTGTCCCTGGGCCGTGGCCGCGAGAAAAGCCTTGTCTCATCTCCGTGTTCGTGCTGGAGGTCCGCATTGCTGCGAACGTGGCCGTGGCATCGTGATTTGGCCCCGGTTCGGCACCGTTAGCGGGCCCCACCGATCGCCAGCCGCGGGGCGCGGCCGGTCTCACCGCTCACCAACCGACGTCGCGGTGGCACGGTTCCCCTTCGGCGGCCTACGCTTCGTCGTCCCGCCAGTCGTCGATGTCCATGTTGCCCAGCGCCAGGTTGGCCACCATGCCCCCCACGACCTCGGGGTCCACCCGGAAGGAGAACCTGCGTTCGCAGCCGCAGCCATGCTCCTTACCTCGACGAGCTAAAACGCTCTGGTGCGAAGGTGATCCTGCACGAGTCAAGCACAGGAAGCCGGCACGACGTGCCGGCATTCGTTACCGGTCTGCTCGGGACGCCACCCTGTACTACTGCGGTCCGCCGAGCCTTATGACCGCACTTGCCGACGCTAGTCCTTCATCAAGCGTGTCGGGTGGGTAGATCCGGCCTGAGATAAGGCAAAGGCCTTATCCTGCTTGGGTTTGCGACTCCAACGCATCCCAAGAGGAAAGGCCTTTGTGGTGAAGAAGGTACCGCACGAGCAGAGTCGGCGGAACGCGGCACGCCGACGGCGCAAGGTGGCGGCCCGGCATGCACGTGCGGGACACTGGGGCGCGCAGTCCAAGCCGATGCTGCACTCGGGCACGGTGAGCTACGAGATCGGCGGGAACGTCGACGCCACGTGCTTCGGCGGGATCGCGGCGGTGCACCGACTGGTGACCAAGCTCGGTTTGGCCGAGCGGATCAACGACAGTCTGGCGTTGTTGAAGGTGCACCTGCCCTACCATGAGTCCGATCACGTGTTGAACCTCGCCTACAACGTGGCCTGCGGCGGCACCCGGCTGGAGGACATCGAGCGGCTGCGGCATGACACCGCCTACATGAACGCGCTGGGCGCGGACCTGATCGGCGGATCCGACCACGGCGGGGGACTTCTGCCGTCGGTTCGCCAAGGATGACGTGGTGGCGTTGATGGAGGCGATCAACGCGGTGCGCCCGCAGTTGTGGACGGGTCGGGGACGAGACCTACTGGGTCCGATCGCCTACCTCGACGTCGACGGCACGATCGTGCCCACCGGCGGGGAGCACAAGGCCGGGATGGACATTTCCTACAAGGGAATCTGGGGGTATGCGCCGCTGATCGTGTCGCTGGCCAACACCAAGGAAGTGCTGTATCTGGTCAACCGGCCCGGCAACGCGCCCAGCCATCAGGGCGCGGCGCAGTGGATCGACAAGGCGATCGAGTTGGTGGCCCCGCACGCCGAGCGGGTGTGCCTGCGCGGGGATACCGACTTCTCGTTGACCGCGCACTTCGACCGCTGGGCCGAGAAGGTTGACTTCGTCTTCGGCATGGACAACAACGCCGCGCTGCGCTCCCGCGCCGAAGCGCTCGACGAGGCCTGCTGGAGCCGGCTGCAGCGGCCCGCCGCCTACGAGCCGCGCACCGGAGGGACCCGTGCCCGCAGGGAGAACCACAAGCAGCGGATCGTCACCGAACGCGGGTATGTCAACCTCGAACTCAACCACGAGGACGTCGCCGAGTTCACCTACCAGCCCGGCAAATGCCGGCGGCCCTACCAAGTGGTCGCGGTGCGCAAGAACATCAGCAAAACCCGCGGCGAACAGGTCCTGTTCGACGAGATCCGCTACTTCTTCTACATCACCACCCGCACCGACCTCACCGCCGCCGAGGTGGTGGCCTGCGCAGGCGACCGCTGCGATCAGGAAAACATCATCGGACAACTCAAATCCGGCATCCAAGCCCTGCGGGTACCGTTATACGACCTGATCTCCAACTGGGCCTACATGGTCATCGCCGCGCTCGCGTGGAACATCAAATCCTGGTTCGCGATGATGATGCACCGAAAACACCACCGGCGCGACTACATCCGCATGGAATTCCGCCGCTTCCTCCACCACATCATCCTCATCCCCGCCATGGTCATCCGCCACGCCCGCAGCATCACCATCCGGCTCATCGGCTACCAACCCAGCCTGGACCGACTCTTCAGCACCTGGAACACCATCGAACGCACCCGCTTCGGCTAACCCACCACCGGTTACCAGACTTCACACCCGACCACCGCGCACCCGCGGTGGCGACAACGCCTGCCCGAACCCCGAAATCGGCGCCCAGCACCCACCCGAGCGCCACGACACCGGCCCATACGAGCCCCACAACGTCCCCCACCACTCATCGGCGTATCCCACGCTCACGCCAACGTGATCATTTCGGCTACCACCGCCCCACAGAGACCGACTCGCTTATTTGAGGGCTAGCGCCCACCTCGACCCGATGCGTGTTCGCTGCGAGAGCTTCACCGGTGTGGCAAACGAACCTGGAGAGCAACTCGGCGACGCATTCGATGCGTGGTTGGTGCTCTCGAAGCGGGCGATCCACGTCGCGGAGGACGAGTCGCTCCTTCAAGCGATGCTGCGCGAGAACGTGCCCGTTGACTACTCATGTGAGGGCGGCGCCTGCGGCAGCTGTGTCCTCGAAGTCGTTGATGGGGAGATTGAACACTGGGATTTGTGCCTGAGCGCGGACGAGCGCCGGGGGGTCATGACCTCGTGCGTGTCGCGAGGACGCGGGGCTATCTCGCTGCAGGCCTGACGGGCGGGGCGTGGCCGGGTGCAGGTGACGTGCCCGCCATTGGCCGCAGCAGTAAGCCCGCGACATTCGGACCCTGCATGGCCAATATGCAAGACGATTGCTTGGCCTCAATCGCTCAGTTGGATCCCGCAATCATGGCACCGGCACTCGTATCTTCACACCGGTCCGTATCGCTGGCCCGGCGGCTTCGCCGCACCCGCGGCCAGCACCGCCGGGAGCATCATCGAGTGGTACGACTTCATGCTGTACGGCACGGTCGCCGCACTGGTCTTCCCGGAGCTTTTTCCAGCGACCCCGTTCGCTGGGACCTTGCTGACCTTCGCCACCTTTTCCGTCGGGTTCGCGGCACGCCCCATCGGTGCTGCCGTATTCGGATGCTTATAGGGCATTTGATCTCGGTTGATGTTGATCTGTCCGTTTTCAGATAGCACCTGATATTTTGATCGGCTTGTGAGTGTCCGGCGCGCGTACCCCGGCGACCTGTCCGATGCCCGATGGGCGTTGATCGAGCCGACGTTGACGGCATGGCGTGCCGCGCGGCGCGGGCCGGGCGTGGCGGCGAGGGTGCATGATCTTCGTGAGATCGTCAACGCGATCCGGTACGTGTGCCGGACCGGGATCGCGGGCGTACCTGTCGCACGACTTCCCGCCGTACCAGGGACCCCGCGTCCCACTTCTTCCGGGCAGGTCCGACCCCGGACACATCAAACCCCGACACCGCCACCCAAAAACGATCTTACGGGAATCACCTCAATTGTTGTCCCTCCGAATGGACTATTAAAACGCGAGCTAGCCGAGGCGGATTCTTGTGTCGCTGTTGCTCCAGTTGAGTGAATATGCGTCCACTGCGGGTTCGATCTTGACCAGGTCGGGGGAACCTTCTAGTCTTCGAGGCATGTGTGAACTGGGATGAACAAAGTTACTAAGCAAATTTTTCTCTCGAACGCTTTCCGGGGGAGCGTTTTCGAGGGAATTTTTCACGCTATTCCTATGGCTGCATTTGCGCGGGAAGCGAGGGAAATATCGGGCGGCGGGGGCGGTCGGGTTCCCTGTTGTGACGAGGTTTCCCATGCTCGCTCTGCTGCTCGGTCACATCGGTGACAATTCTTTCGATCGCGCTGAAGCGGCCGGGAGCCGGTCCAGCGCGGATTCTGGGGGAGGTACAGTCAGTGAGTTCGGCACAGGAGGCGGCTCCCTGGTCGTTGCGGAGGCTGCCGGAGGCAAGCGCGCTGGAGCGCTACCGCACCCTGCGGGATGAACCGGACGTCGAACTAGAGCTACCGGAGCGGCGAAATTCGGTGGCGGCCGCGTCCCTGATCGGCGCGGACGCCATCGCCCGCGGGCGCAGCGTGGTTTATGTGACCAGTGACGAGCTGGTGGACCAGACTGTGAAGCAGATCGCGGCGCTGCCGGAGCCGGCGGCGGTGAACCTGCACCGAGGCATGAATCAGCTGCGAGACCTGGTGGCCCACCACAATGCGCAGGCGCTCGGTGTGCTCGGCTTCTCCACCTACTTCAGCGCGAACCCGCGGATCGACCCGGCCGACGTGGTGCTGCTCGACACCGACCGCATCGGTGACGGGGTGATCGGCAGCCTGTTCATGGTCCGGGTGGACCGGCGGTTGCAGCCGCACGCCTACGAGCAGCTGCGCGAGCTCCTCGGAGAATCGGCGACCCCGCGGGTGCTCGAAGCGGACGGCTGGACGCCAGTTGCCGCCCGGGTCGGGGAGCTGCTGACCGGGCTGTTCTGCGGGGAGAGCACGCAGTTCGTCTGGTTGCGCTTACAGCCGTTCCTCGGGGATTGCCAGGTTGTTGTCGGGCCGGACGACATCGAGATCCGGCCGCCCCACGAGCTCCTGCACTCTCTGCCGGGTTACCGGCACGCCGGGCAGCGCGTGCACCTGAGCACCGCGCCCGCCGAGGCGGCCGCCGCAGACGTCGATGCGGCGGAGCTGGACCTGGCCGGGCTCTCGCCCAGCGTCCGGTACGCGATGGACTATCTGCGCACCTGCTTCACCGATCCGGATCTCACCCTGAACCGGGTGGCGAGCGCGGTGTACATGAGCCGTTACCACTTCTCCCGCAGCTTCCGGGAGCAAACCGGGTGGCGGTTCATCGACTTCGTCACCATGTTGCGCATGAACGAGGCGCGATTCCTGCTGCGCGAAACGTCGACCTCGATCACCGATGTCGCGCGTGCCGTCGGATACCGGGAGCTGAGCCACTTCCAGCGGATGTTCAAGAAGCGGTTCGGCATGTCCGCCTCCAGTTACCGGGCCGGTGCCGGATCCGCGCGGGAGCGGGACCTCCAGGTCGTCTGAGTGCGCCCCGCAGCGGGGCGCACTCAGACGACCTGCTCAGTGGCAGCAGCTCTCCCGCGTCCACTCCGGACGGTGCCAGTAGTGCTCGGCGCGGGCCGTCGCCGAGGGCAGCGGCGGGGCCGCGGCCACCGTCCCCGCTGCGGCGAAAGCCCTGCCTGTGGAACGGAACGGCGCCAGCAGATCCGGCACGGTGTGCCGCACCCCGCCGACGAACACCGCTCGCACGGCGGCCGCGGCGCGGATGTCGGTCAGCGGATCGCCCTCGACGGCGACCAGGTCGGCAAACCGGCCCGGAGCCACCGCGCCCAGCGTGTCGCCGTAACCGATTGCCTTCGCCGCGTTACCGGTGGCGGTCAGCAGTGCCTCCTGCGGGGTGAACCCGTACTTGACCAGCGCACGCAGGTTCTGGTGGGCGCTGATGCCGATGTCGTCGAGCGGGGCGTCGGTGCCGGAGACCACCAGTCCGCCCGCCCGGTGCACCCGCAGCAACGCGTCGACCATTCCGGCGGTGATCCGGCGGTACAGCTCGGCGTGCGGGCCGTTCGCTCCGTCGGCCTTGGCCTGGAGCCGCTCGTACTCCCAGCCGGGGAACAGGGTCCGGGTTCGTTCGTCGTCCACCAGCGAGCGGTCCTCGGCGAACAGTTCGCTGGCGAAGATCGTCGTGGAGGAGACCCACATCCCGCTGGCCGCCAGCACGTCGACGGCGTCGGCCGACATCCGGTACAGGTTGTAGCTGAGGGTACGGGAGTAGCCGAGACGGTGACCGCCGCCGGGATGCTCCATGCCGTCCAGCCCGCTGTGCGCCGCCGGGTACAGGTAGTGCGAGGTGACCGGAATGCCCTTGGCGTGTGCCCGTTCCACGGCCCGGCGCTCCATCGGTACGGGCAGGCGCATGTACAGCTTGACGAGGTCGTAGTCCAGCCCGGTCGCCCGGTCCAGTTCCCGTTCCAGCTGCCGGGCCGACATCGTGGTGCGCATGCAGTTGTACGAGGCGCGGGAGCCGTCGAGCGCCTCGCCGGATCCGAGATATCGAGGGCCGACCCGGGTTCCTGCCTCCAGCGCTTCCCGGTTCTCCACCATCTGGTAGGCCGGATCACCCGGGGAACGGCTGGTGGTGACGCCGTAGGACAGCCATAGCCGCCCCTGCCGGTCGCCCCACTGCCGCCCGCGCATGTGCCAGTGGTTGTGGGTGTCGATCAGGCCGGGAAGCACTGTCAGCCCGGACAGGTCGATCACCTGGGCGCTGCCGGGGCTGTGACCCGCGCTGGGCACGAGCGCCGCCACCCGGTCGTCCTTGAGCACGATGTCGACGTCCCGCTGCAGCTTGTCCGAGGTGCCGTCCCACACCGCCCCCGCCCGCAGCACCACCCGGCCGGTGGCGCGGGCCGGCCGGTACCGGAGGTCGGCGGCCACGGTGCGAGCGGCCCCGCCGTCGGTCAGCCGCAGCGTCCCGTTGCACAGGTAGAGCACCGTGCGGCCGTCCCCGCTCACCGAGAGCGAGTCGGTGACCTCGTTGGTCAGCTGTACGGGCGGGGCGGTGATGGTGCCCGACGCGTCCGTCGGCACGCGCCAGGCGAGGCTCTCGGCGCCGAATACGAAGCCATCTTTCGTCCACAGTGGACCGTCGTCGCCCCTGGTGGAGAGGGAACGCTCCGCGGCCACGGCCTGGTAGCGGAGCTCGCCGCTTTCGAGGTCCACAACGAGGATCTGGTTGTGCCCGGTCTCCGTGCGCCGCGAGTAGGGCCGCATGGCGGCCAGCGCCAGCTTGCCGCCGTCGGGTGACCAGCTCGGCCGCCCTGGCTGGTACAGGGTGGGCAGCACCTGCCGGGCGGTCCGGGCGGCGATGTCGAGCACCCAGGTGCCGCCCGACTCGTCCTGGTAGGCGATCTTCGTGCCGTCCGGGGAATACCGGGGCGTCAGCTGGGCGTCGGTCGCGTCGGTCAGCCGTTCGGACCGGCCGGTGCCCAGTTCCAGCCGCCACAGGTTCGCCGTTCCGGCGCGGTCGCTGACGTAGACCAGCGAGCGGCCGTCCGGTGAAAAGTCGGGATCGGAGGAGAAGTAGCCGTCGTCGACGACCTTGCGGGCAGTGCCTCCGATCGGCAGCACCCACAGGGCGTTCAGCGCGCGAAAGGCCACCTGCTCGCCGTCACGAGAGAGCACCGGGCTGGCGATGCCCTTGGCCTGCCGGACGGCGGTGGAGCCCAGGTCCCGTGGCGCGCGGTGGTAGCGGCGGTTGGCCAGCGGCAAGACAGCGGTGAACGCGACGTCGGTGGCCGGGCCGGTCAGTCCACGGCGCCGCACGCGGCCACCTGCGGTGTAGAGGAACTCGCTGGCGGACAGCCACGCCATTGGGAGCGGGGAAAGGTCCTCACCGGTGACCACGGCTTGGTCGCCCACCACCAGATCGGTCTTGGGCCCCTCGATGCGCACGTAGGTCAGGTTCCGGCCGTCCGGGGTGAAGCCGGGCGCGGCCAGCCCCGCGTCGCCGGGGACCGGGCGTTCGCGGTTGCCGGAAGCAAGGTCCAGCACCTCGATGACGGTGTCGCCCACCAGGTATGCCAGTTTGCTGCCGTCCGGAGACCACGCCGGGCTTGTGTGCACCTCGTCGGCGCTGGTGACCGCGGTGAGCGCCCCGGAATCCAGCTCCAGCACCCAAATACGGCTGAGGTGGTCGCGATCGGAGGAGAAGGCGAGCCGCTTGCCATCGGGGGAGAGACGGGGCTCGGTGTTGTAGCCGGGTCCGGTGGTCAGCTGGGTCAGCGCACTGCCGTCCGGGGCGACGGTCCAGGCGTCGTACACCCCGTCACGGAAGGACTGGAACAGGATCCGCCGCCCATCGGGGGAGAACTGCGGGCGGCAGGCGTCGTGGTCGAGCGGGGTGATCAGCCGCGCCGCGCCGCCGGCGACGGGCAGCACCCAAATGCCGCCCGCGACGTCGATGGCCAGCGTGCGGCCGTCCGGGGACACCGTGACACCCAGGTTCGCGCTTTCCCGGACGGTCACCGAGAGGGCCTCCGGCGTGCCTTCCTGGGCCAGTGCCGGGACCGGCCACGATGCCAGCCACACCGCACCGGTTCCCGCGGCGATGCCACCCAGTCTCAGTGCTCCGCGTCGTGAGATCTCCATTTGCGTCCTAAGGCCTGTTTCGAAAGTGGTTTGCGTAGCGGTGCGGGTAGCGGAACCTCAGAGGTCTTCTCGCTGCGGGATGCCCGACATCATGAATGCCCAGTTCACCGCGTCGGGGCTGTCCTCGCGAGAAGGACCCCTGAGAACCCGCGGCGGTGCCAGTTGAGTCCCACACCGCAAGCGGCTGCTGCCGCTTATAAAACACGTCCTAAACCCTTCGTGCCGTGGTGTACCGGGGCAGGTCGTTGTGATCGGTGTGGTCGGCGATGTCCTCGAACGCCTGAAGCCCGCCCAGCAACGACATCACCGCCTCCGCCTGCTCGTCGTCGTGTTCGATGGCTACTCCGCCGCCGGGCCGCAGCAGCCGCGCCGCCGCGCCGGTGACCGCGCGGATGACAACCAGGCCGTCGTGCCCGGAGAACAGCGCCGGGTGCGGCTGGTGCTCCTCCCACTCGGGCGGAAGCATCCGGCCCTCCACCACGAACGGCGGGTTCGCCAGCAGCAGGTCGACACCGCCGCGGAGCCCGGAGAACAGGTCGGGTGCGGTGACGTCGCCCTCGTGCAGCGAGATCGGCGTGTCCCCGGCGGCGGCCCGCGCGGCGACGTTGCGGCGGGCCCAGCTCAGCGCGTCCGGCGCCAGCTCGACGGCGTGCACCGTGGCGTCCGGGCGGGCGTGGGCCACGGCCAGCGCGATCGCCGCGGAACCGGTGCACAGGTCGACCACCACCGGGTTCTCGACGTTTTCGAGCACCTTCAGGCCCCAGGCCAGCAGCGGCTCGGTGTGCTTGCGCGGCACGAAGACCCCGGGCCCCACCTCGATGTCGATGCCACCGAGGCGGGCACGCCCGGTCAGGTACTCCACCGGCACCCGCCGGGCCCGGTCGGCCAGCAGGTCCTGGAGCCGGCCGGCCGCGGCCGCCCCGAGCGGCTCGTCCACCGGAAGCTGCTGGGCCGGTCGGCAAAGCACGTGCGCGGCCAGGGTCTCGGCGTCTTGACGGGGTGCCCAGGCGCCGGCGTCGGCCAGCGTCTTCTCGGCGTCGTCCAGCACCTCGCCCAGCGTTCGGGGACCGCTCATCCGAATCGGGTTCCTTCCAGTATCTTTGCCGCGGTCTCCAGATCGCCGCGTTCGTGAAGGGACGACAGCGCGAAGCGGACCAGGCCGGTGCCCTTCGCGACGGTGGGGAAGAACGCGGGGAGGACCAGCACCCCGGCGTGTTTCAGTGCGGCCGTGGTCTGGAACGCATCCTCCTCGGTGGCGAAGTGCGCGCCGCGCACCGGGGACCACAGGCCGGAGTTGACCAGTCTCCCGCCGGTCAGATCGTCGAAGTCGGTGACGTTGCGCCACAACTTCTCCTGGAGCGCGGCCACCTCCCCGTTCACGTGCAGCTCGGCGGCGGCCACGTTCGCGGCCAGCAGCGGCAGCATGATCGAGTGCCCGAACACCAGTGGGTTGGCGAACTTCCGTAGCGCCCGGACGTCGGCTTCGCCTGGCACCAGCGCGAACCCGCCGGAACCGCCGAACGCCTTGGACAGCGAACCGGCGATCACCACGTTCTCCGGCAACTGGTCGCCGAGGCTCTCGAAGGCGTACCCGGCGCCCATCGCGCCCGCGATGGAGATGCCGTGCGCGTCGTCGATGTAGAGGTGGCCGCCGTAGGGCCGCAACGCCTCCAGGACGCCGGCCACGTCGATCAGCCCGCCCATCGAGCCCACCCCGTCGACCAGCGCGACCGGAGTGCGCCCGGTCTCGCCGATCTCGCGCAGCGCGGTCTCCAGCGAATCGGCGGAGTCCAGGTCGAACCGGTGCGTGGGGCCGATCTGCCCCAGCAGCCCACGCAGGATCTGCATCGACGAATGCGCGGTCTTCTCCACCAGGAAGGCGGCTCCGGCGGGCGCGATCCGGTAGCTGGGCAGCGCACCGCTACCCAGCAGCGGCAGCAGCCCCAGGTGCACGGTTCCCACCGAGGTGAAGGCAACCGCTCGGTTGCCCCGGTAGACCGTGGCCAGCAGCTCCTCCAGCTCAGGCAGGTAGTGCGGCCGCATCCGGTTGCGGGAGGAGGAGAAGTGCACCCCGAACCGGCGCAGCGCCGTCTCGGCGGCGTCGATCAGCGCCGGATGTTCTTCGAGGCCGAGATACGAGCACGAGACGAACTCCAGCGCCGCACTCCCGTCGGCCAGCCGCACCTTCTTCCCCTCGCGGCCGGTGATGGTGTGTCCGGTCAGCCCTTGCTCGAAGGCGCGGTCGAGGGAGTCGGAGGTCCGGCTGATCCGGGACTTGACCCAGTTGACCGGCTGGGTTTTTTGCGGCTGGATCATGCTTCCTCGCTTGGGGCGCAACTGTTTCGGTTTGGGTGGGCGGGCGTGCAAGGCCGAATGTGGTGTTCTCGCGGTTCCCGGATGCGGTTCCCGGATGCGGTTCCCGGATGCGGTTCCCGGGGTGCGGTAGTTGGCGGCCGGTTCCCTGGCGATCTGACCAATGCGCGGACTCACTCCCGCTCACTCCCACTCACCGGAAAGGGGCGGTAGGCCGTCGAACAGCTGGGCGCACACGCTCGCGTGCCGGGGCAGCTCGTCGTCGAAGAACGCCCGCAGCCTGGCCAGTGCTGCTTCGAAACCGGCTTCGTCGCCAGCGTCGACCAGATCGGCGATCTGCCGGATACCGGCTGCCAGGGCGGCGCGGGCGCCGGGTGCGTCCGGATTGGCCGCCTGGACGTCCCAGTAGACCTCCGGCGTTCCGGACGTGATGCGGGCGAGCAGCGCGAGCAGGGTGCGATGGGGCGGCGGGGCCAGGGGCGCCACCTCGCGGACGCCGTCGGCGAGCGTGGTCAGCGCCAGGCCGAAACCCAGCATGGTGGCGTGGGTGAGCGCCTGGGTGGCGGCGGCGAGGCGATCGTGGTCGCCCGCCTCGCACAGCACCGCGTGGCCGCCCCAGTCCCGCAGCAGTGCCAGCAGCTCCGCCACCCTAGGTCCATTGTGGACTATTACGGCGGCGACCGGCTTGGCGGTGAAGCCCAGTGAGGGGGCGAACATCGGGTTGAGGCTCACCGCCTCGATCCCGCTCATCTCCCGCAGCACTGTCGCGACGGCACCCTTCACCGACAGGGTGTCGGCGACCAGCGTGCCCGGACGCAGATGTGTTGCCAGCACTGGGAGTGCGGCGAGTGCGGTGCGCTCGGGCACCGCCAGCAGTACCAAGTCGGCGGCGGCCAGCTCGGCGCGGAGCGCGGCGTCCGGGGCGGTGGCGTCCCCGCTACCGGCCGCTGGGTCGGCGATTACCACCTCGGCGCCGGAATCCCGGAGAGCACGCGCGAACAGTTCACCCACCGCGCCCGCACCGCCGAGCACCAGGCAGCGGCGCAGCGACCGCACGCCGGTCACAGCGCGCCACCCATCGCGGGGCGCATCGCCGTCTGCGCGACCGCGGTGAGCACGGCACGGGACTTGACCACGGTCTCCTCGAACTCCTCCACCGGATCCGACAGCGCCACGATCGCGCCGCCGACGCCGAAGCTCAGCCGTTCCCCGTCGGCGACCAGCGTGCGGATCACGATACTCAGATCCGCCGCGCCGGACAGCGAGAACCAGCCGATGGCCCCCGAGTAGACCCCGCGCGGACCCTCCTCCAAGCGGTCGATGATCTCCATCGTGCGCACCTTCGGCGCGCCGGTCATGGAGCCGCCGGGGAACGCCGCCCGCACACAGCTCACCGCCGACTCCCCGGCGCGCAGCGTGCCGCGGATGGTGGAGACGAGCTGGTGCACCGGCGCGTAGGTCTCGACGTCGAACAGCGTCGGCACGTGCACCGAGCCGATCTCGCACACCCTATTCAGATCGTTGCGCACCAGGTCGACGATCATCAGGTTCTCCGCGCGGTCCTTCTCCCGGGCGGCCAGGTCGAGCTTGAGCCTCTCGTCCTCCTCCGGGGTAGCACCGCGGGGGCGGGTGCCCTTGATCGGTTTGGACTCCACCACGCCGTCCGCGCCGATGGACAGGAATCGCTCCGGGGAGGCGCTGAGCACCGCCAGCCCGTCGAAGTCCAGAAACGCGCCGTAGGGCACCGGGCTGATCCGCCGCAGGGTCTGGTAGGTGTGCAGCGGGTCGATCCGCTCGTCCACGGTGACCGTGTTGGTCAGGCAGATCTCGTAGGACTCGCCATGCTTGATCTCTTCCAGGCAGGTGGCCACCCGGGCGAGATAGGCGGCCCGGTCGTGCCGCGGCCGCGCGGTGTCCAGCCGGTCCAGGTCGGTGGCCGTGCCGGCGTCCAGCACCCGTGCTTGTCCGTCCACACCAGACGATGGCAGGGCGAGTAGCCGCAGCGCGGTCTCGTCCAGCCAGGCGATGGCGGCGGCCTCGGTCTGCTCGGTGCTCAGCGCGAGCAGGTACGAGCGGTGCTGGACGTGATCGATCGCGAGCATCCGATCGACGAAGATCATCGCCGCGTCCGGGGTCTCGGACCGGTGCACGGCCGAGCCCGAGGTCTCCGCCTTCAGCTCGTAACCGAGGTAGCCGACGTAACCGAGATCGAACTCGAACGGCAAGCCCGGCGGCGTCGGCACGGCGCGTCGCCTGAGCTGCTCGTCGAGATAACCGAAGAAGTCCTGCCGGATCCGCTGCTCGGTGCCGTCGCAGCGGTGGACCCGCACGGTCCGCTCCGCGAGCCGGTAGGTGAGGTGCTCGGCCAGCGGGCCCCGATCGTCGCCCAGGAAGGAGAACCGGGACTGGCCCGGCCGGACTTCGCTGGTGTCCAGCCAGAAGCTGTGCGGCGCGCCGGCGAACAGCTCACGGTGCGCGGTGGCGGTGTCCGGTTCACACTCGATCTCCCGGACGTGCATCCGCAGGGCCTGGATGTCCGATGTGGACGGTCTGATGGGCGGTGGCGGCGCCACGGCGCCCGCCCCCAGCGCCAGGTCACGGAAGTTCGCCAGCAGCTGCCTGCCGTACTCGCTGCTGATCGACTCGGGGTGGAACTGCACGCCCCACAGCGGCGCGGTGCGGTGCCGCAGACCCATCAGCACGCCGTCCTCGGTCCACGCCACGGCCTCCAGCTCCGCCGGCAGCCGGGTGACGGTCAGGGAGTGGTAGCGCACCACCGAGAACGGCGACGGCAGACCGGCGAACACCCCGCTGCCGGTGTGGTAGACGGGCGAGTTGCGGCCGTGCATCGGCTCCGGCGCCAGGTCCACCGTGCCGCCGAGGAGGTGTGCGATGCCCTGGTGCCCCAGGCAGACCCCGAGCACCGGCAGCCCCGAGTCCCGGATGGCCTGCGCGCTGGTGCCGAAGTCGCGGCTGCGGTCGGGCCGCCCGGGCCCGGGGGAGACCACGACGGCGTCGAACTCGGCGGCCAGTCGGGCCGGCAGCTCCTGGTCGTTGCGCACGACTACCGGGGCCCGCCCCGTCACCTCACCGAGCAGCTGGTGCAGGTTGTAGGTGAATGAGTCGTAGTTGTCGATCAAAAGGGTCCGCATGGGCCCGTCCTCCAGCTGGTCCTCGCCCGTCTACGGTGCCGCCGGCGTGCCGATGACCAGGTCCTCGACCCGGCAGGTCTCGCCGATGACCAGGTCGTAGAGCGCACGCAGGAATGCCTGGTCGATGCCGTGCTCGGCGCCGTAGTCGGCGGCGCGTTGCTGCACCACGCCGATGCGGTGCGGCTGCATCATCGGCACGCCGTGCTCGCGCTTGTGCTCGGCGATGCGCACGCATAGCTCGATGCGTTCCCGCAGCACGTCGAGCAGGCGCAGGTCGATGCCGTCGAGCTCGGCCCGCAGGGCTTCCAGCTTCGTCTCCGGCGAGGTCATTCAGTGCTCCTTCGGCGTCATTCGGCTGTCGGGCGCGTAAAGAACGGGGACCTTGCCGCGATCGGTGCGCGCGAACAGCTCGGGCGCGACGCGCTCCACGCTGAAGCCGAGGCACTGCGCGCTGTTCAGCACCGCGCGCAGTTGCTGGGCGCGGCTGAGGCAGTCGACCACCGCCTGGGTGGTGATCCATTCGGGCGTCCGGCTGGACAGCAGCAGCCGCAGCCGGTGGCCGTGCTGCTCGGGCAGCACCTGGAGCTGGCAGTCAGCGGGTTCGGTGACGCCGAGCCGGCCGAGCTGGCCGAGCAGCAGGTCCGAGGACACCACCTCGGTGTCTATGTTGAGCGAGGTCGCGGTGCGACCGTGCAGGGTGAGCAGCCGCGCGGGGCTGCCGCACGGGCAGGGGGCGGTGCCGAAGGAGCCGACATCGCCGATGCGGTAGCGGAACAGCGCCATCCCGGTGTCGCTCAGCGCGGTGACGATCACCTCACCGGTGTCCCCGTCCGGCACTGGCACCCCGGTCTGCTCGTCGACGATCTCCACCACGACTGCGTCCTCGTGCACGTGGTGGGTGGCACCGGAGAGCTGCTCGCACTGGTAGCCGATCGGCCCGGTCTCCGAGGTCGAGTAGGCCAGCGAGCGCACGGCGACCTGGGGCGCGGCCTCCGCGATCGCCTGAGTGCGGGCCTTGCCAAGAAGTTCGCCGATGTAGAAGAAGTACCTCAGTGCGGCGATCTGCGCCGGCGGGGACCCGATCAGCAGCTCGACGCCGTAACCGGGGTTGGCCGCCAGTGCGTCCACGCGGTGCTCGGCGATGACCGCCGCGCTCTCGGCCGGGCTGGTCTGGCTGGCCAGCGGGTAGGAGCGGGCGCCGGCGAGCCGGATCACCTCCTGCGTGAACAGGAAAGCGCCGCCGCTGAGCTCGGCCGGGTAAAAGCAGTTGGCCACGCGCCGGGCCGGGGCCGAGCGGGTGGCCGCGAGTAACGCGCGGGCACCCAGCCGCCCGACCTGGAGGTTGAAGTCCCAGGAGTGGTACATCATCTTGGGCCTGCTGGCCGTGCCGCTAGAGCGCAGCACCATTCCGGGGCCGTCGCCGCCGAGCTGGAACTCCGGCGAGTGCGGCGGGCTACCGTCGGCCAGTTCGCGGCTGCTGAGCAGGGGGAGGCGGGCGAGGTCGGCGGTGGTCATGCCTGGCGCGAGGTCCGGCCAGCGGCGGCGGACCGCGGGGGTGGCCATCGCGGCGTCGACCATCGCGGCGAAGTTTCGCTCCCGCAGCCGCTCCAGCTCCGTGCGGTCCAGCCGGTCCGGGTCCGCCGCGAGCCGGATCTTCGACGCCACTGGGCCATCCGGGTCGCCGACCGCGTTCAAGGGCATGCTCCGCTCCAGTGCTCTGATGGCTGGTGATCGGGGGATTGCCCAGATATACCGCGTCGTTGTCGCGCCGGACCCCGGTTCGGCGGTTACCGGCAACAAACGCGGTGTGGCGCGGCAAGGAAGGTCCACAACCGCAACAAATCCGTCGCGGCGGCCCGGGGCGGCTGAGCACGATCAGTGCCGAGTACCCGGACCCGAAAGGCGCGACGATGGCTGCGATGGCTCTGTCTGGCCGAACCTTGCTGTCCCCGGAGGGCCGCGCGAAGCTGGCGGCCGATCCCGGACTGGGCGGCGGGAACGTGCTGCGGTCGGCACTGACCGTCGCCGCGCATCCCGACCTGCCGTTCATCAGCTCGGGGCGGCCGCTGGCCACCCCCGGTGGCGAGTGGCGCACCGATTTCAGCCTGCTGGAGCTGGACAAGCTGGCGCAGAGCTGGTCGGTGCACTACCTGAGCCTCGGTGTGCGCCCGCGCGACCGGGTGCTGGTCTACCTGGAGGACTCGTTCGCCTATTCGGTGCACTTCCACGCGCTCGCCCAGATCGGTGCCATCGGGGTGCTGGTCAACAGCAAAGCGCCCCGGGCCACCTCGCTGGAGCTGTGCCGCCGCACCGCGCCGGTCGGCATCTGCACCACGCGCTCCCGACTGGCCGCGCTCGGTGCGGAATTGTCCGAAGTCGGCAGCGTGGGCTGGCTGATCATCGCGGAGGAGCTGCCCGCCCCGCCGGCCGCCGAGCTGCCCGAGTCGGCCCGGTTCCGGCATGCACCGGAGGACCCGGTGTCGATCCTGCACTCCTCGGGCACCACGGGCTTTCCCAAACCGGTGGTGCAGACCCACCATTCGAGCATCGCCGGGCCTCGGTTCCGGCTCACCGACTTCATCGACGGGCCCGACGCGACGATGATGGCCGCGCAGCCGCAGTCCCACCTCGGCTCGGTGATGTACGCCAACTACGCCATCCTGGCCGGTACCCCGCTGGTGCCGCTGTACGACCCGACCGGTGCCGAGCTGGCCGAGGCGATCGCGAAGTACCGGCCCACCACGGTGATGGCCTTCGCGCATGCATACGCCGAGCTGGCCGAGGTGGAGGTCGCCGACGGCGCGCTGGACTCGGTGGACGGCTGGGTGACCATGGGCGACGCGATCCACGAGGCACACCTGAAATCCATCCTGGCCAAACGGAACCCGGAACTGCCCTCGGCGGTGTTCTACGACCGGTTCGGCGCGACCGAACTGGGATGGGGAATCATGGTGCAGCCCCGGTCCCTGACCTCGCAGCGCAACGATCGCTGCGTCGGCCGCCCCGACGCCGTCGCCGAGGTGGTGGTGCTGCGCGAGGACGGCACCCGCGCCGAACCCGGCGAGATCGGCCTGTTCGCGGCCAAGGGCCCGACCATCACCGCCGGGTACTGGAACGACTCGGACGCCACCTACCGCAGCCGCCTGGCCGGGTTCTGGCTCTCCGGTGACCTCGCCTACCAGGACGCCAACGGCGACTTCTACCAGGTGGACCGGGAAGTGGACGCCATCGAGACGGAGACCGGCACCGGGCACTCGGTGCAGCTGGAGGAGTTTCTGCTCAATGAGCTGCCGGTGATCGCCGACTGCGCGGTGGTCGCCGGATGCCACCGCGGCCGGACCGTTCCGGTGGCCGTGGTCACCACGGCCGACCAGCGCATGACGCCGGACGTGCTGCTGGCCACGGCGAACCAGGCGCTGCGCTCGGCCGGGCTGCTGGAGCTGGCCGTGCTGGAGCTGGCCCGGACCGAGGCCGACTTCCCCCAGGGGGCCACCGGCAAGGTGCTCAAACGGCTGCTACGCGAGAAGTACTCCGAGCTGGAAGACTTCCTGGCTGCCGGCGAGCGTTCGAAGACCGCCACCACCCTTGAGGAGTTCTGACCGTGTACTCAGCGGTTCGAGAGGTCGTCACTCCCTCGGCCAAACCGGCCGAGCGGATGGTCAACTGGATCTACAACCCGGACGATTTCAACCCCAGCCATCTCGGCAAGATCATCGCCGATATCACCGACCGGTGGACCGCGCAGGGTGCCCGGCACGGCTTCGGCTTCCAGTTCATCCCGGCCAGCGAGCTCACCCCGACCTGCGTGGACCAGCCGCGGCTGTGGCGTGGCGGGGTGGACCTGCTGGAGACCCGGCAGTGCTACATCGTCGACGACATCGGCAATGACCAGCAGGCCGTGTCCTACCTGCACGGCATCTCCCGGATCATCGACGCCAGCGACTCGTTCGTGCTCAACCACGCGATGGCTGCGCCGGAATGGCTGGAGCGCGACAAGCTGGCGATGATCGGCCGGGCGGCGCAGCTCGGTCTGAAGGTGCCCAAGACCGTCGCGCTACCGTTCCGCCGCCACGCGCGGGAGGGCCTGGAGGTGGTGCGTCGCGAGATCGGCGACGGCCCTTACATCCTCAAGGCGCGCGAGTCCGGCACGGGGTTCGGTGTGCTCAAAGTGGACACCTTCGAACAGCTGCGTTCCGCGGTGGACATCGCCGCCCAGACCGGCAAGGGCTACCTGGTGCAGGAGTTCCTGCCCAACTCCGGCGACCTCCGGGTCGCGCTGGTGGAGGGCGAGGTGGTCACCAGCATGCTGCGCGAGCAAGTGATCGGCCGCTACCTGTCCAACATCGCTCAGGGCGGGAACGCGAGTCGAAGCGCCGACTTCTCGGCGGTGCTCGACGACTGCCTGCGCGTGGTCCGCACGCTCGGCGCCGACTATCTGTGCGTGGACTTCCTGATCACCGAACAGGGCCCGGTGTTCGGCGAGTGGTGCACGGTGATGGCCAACTTCTCGCAGTTCCCCGAGCCGGCTCGGTCCGAGTTGGCCGACGCGTTTTTCCACTGGGCCGGGCGGCTGCTGGAGCAGCGGGGCCGGGGTTAGAAGCGGCTGAGGAGGTTGTGCCCGTTTCAGCGAAGGGCGTTGGCAGGCTAAGAAGAAGGCAGAGATCCAGGCCAAAAACACCCGCTCGGCTGCTCGTCTGCTGAAAAAGCGCGCGAAGCGGGAAGCGCGGCACGCCGCGCACATGAACCATACGATCGCGAAGGATGTTGTGGCCGTCGCCCAACGCACCGAACGCGGTATCGCCCTCGAAGAACTCGGCGGTATCCGCGAGCGGGTCACGGTTCGACGCGACCAGCGGGCCACGCAATCCTCCTGGCCGTTCGCCCAGCTCGGGGACTACATCGCCTACAAAGCCCGGCGTGTAGGCGTTCCCGTGATCGAGGTGGACGCGCACTACACCTCGCAGCACTGCCCGCTGTGTGGTCACACGGAGCGGGCCAACAGGCCCAATCGGGACTTTTTCTCTTGTCGTCGGTGTGGTCTCGCTGGACCCGCTGACGTCGTCGCCGGGGTCAACGTGCGCGGCCGCGCACGCTCGGCGTGGGTATTTGTAAGCATGCCCGATCCCACCGGCTAGGTGTGTATGCGACCCGTCTCATCACAGCCAGCGGCGAGACGGGAGCGCAAGCAAAGCCCCTACGGACCGAGCCGCTTAATTGCTCGGTCCTTTAGAGTTCCTAACAAAGGATCTTGATGTGTCGGTAGCAGATGATGCAGGTAGCCAGGCCGAGAAACGCCTCGTGGATGTCGTCGCGGCGTTCCCAGCGGATGCGCAGACGTCGCATGCCGTGGTACCAGGCGATTGTGCGCTCGACGACCCACCTGATCACGCCGAGTCCGGAGCCGTGGCCGGTTCCACGTTCGGCGATCTGCGGGTCGATTCCCTTGGCGCGCAACTTGTCCCGGTGTTTATCAGAGTCGTAGGCGCGGTCGGCGTACAGCGCATCGGGTCGGCGGCGGGGGCGCCCGCGCTTGCCTCGCACGGGCGGGATCGCCTCGACCAGTGGGAGGAGCTGGGTGACGTCATTGACGTTGCCGCCGGTCAGGCTGAATGCCGTCGGAATGCCGCCGCCCTCGGTGATCACGTGGTGCTTGGAGCCCGGCCGGGCACGGTCGACCGGGCTCGGGCCGCTTTTGGGCCGCGCCGCGCCGCCCGCACATGCGAGCTGTCGATCACCGCCCGAGACCAGTCCAGCATCCCGGCCGCGTTCAGCTCGGCCAAAAGCGCCTCGTGCAGCCGCTGCCACACCCCGGCCTCGTTCCATTCCGCCAGGCGCCGCCAGCAGGTCATTCCGGATCCAAACCCCAGCTCCTGGGGCAGAAACTCCCACTGGATCCCGGTATGCAGCACGAACAGGATTCCCTGCAAGACCAGCCGGTCCGGCAGCCGCTTGCGGCCCAGCTTGGGCAGCGCGTTCTCCCAACGCGGCAACACCGGCTCGATTCGCTCCCACAGCTCGTCGGGGACGATCCATGGCGGTTGCTCACCTTTCCTCACCTGTTCATGATCTACGATCAAGGAACCTATGGCACGTCAAGTGATCATTTTGTTAGGAACTCTTAGGGCCGAGTTGTTTACCCGCGGCGGTCCGCTCCCCGGAGCGAGCCGCCCCGGCGCCCTGCTCCCAGTCGGTGGCCAGCATCGCGTAGACGGCGAGATCGGCGCGCTCGCCCTTGAGCATTTCGCCCTGGACGAAGAAGGCTTCGCGTCGCATGCCGAGGCGCTCCATCAGGCGCTGCGAGCTGTGGTTGTTCCCGTTGCACAGGCCGACCACGCGGTGGAACCCGTAGCTCTCGAATGCCATTCGCAGCACCTCGGCTCCGGCTTCGGTGGCATAGCCGTGGCCGGAGTGGTCGGGATTCATCACGAACCCGATCTCGGCGCGGCCAAGCTCGGCGCTGAGCCACTCCAGGTTGAAGTCCGCGATCAGGCGGCCGGTCTCGCGCAGTTCCACGGCGATCGCCAGGTTCTCGCCCTCGGCGGCCAGCTCGGTCTGGGTGATGCGCACCGCCAGCGCCTCCCTGGTTTCCTCCAGGGTGCGGGCGTTCCAGAACAGGTAACGTGCGACGTCGGGGCGGCGCTGGATGTCGTACAGGTCGTCCAGATCGGATTTGGTGAACGAGCGGAGCAGGAGACGTTCGGTGACAACGGGTCGCATGAGTGAGGGCCGCTCCGGATCGGGTTCTCGGATCGATGAATTCCGTCGCGCGGATTTTTCGGTCGGACGGCGCGGCAACAATAGCAGCCCGGAATACGACTGTCCCGCATTTCCGCCGGAATCCACCCCGTTCCGGGTGGTCGGCCGGTGACGCGCACGACGCCATTGGTCGCGCTGGTCGCGGCGGTCGGCATCGCCACGGTGGGATCGACGATGACGCTGATCGCCATTCCGTGGTTCGTGCTGCAGACCACCGGCAGCGGGGTGAGCACCGGGCTGGTGGCCGCTGCCGAGACGCTCGGACTGGTGCTGTCGGTGGTGCTCACCGGCACACTGGTCGACCGGTACGGTGCCCGGCGTGCGAGCTTGGTCGCGGACCTGTTCGCCTGTGGTGCGGTGGTGCTGATTCCGTTGGCGCACAACACGGTGGGCGTGTCGCTGCCGCTGCTTGTGGTGCTGGCGCTGGGGATCGGCGCCGGCCGGGCCCCGTCCCGCAGCGCCAAACAGGTGCTGCTGCCCGCGGTGCTGGCTGTCACCGGGACCCGGGTTTCCCGCGGCACCAGCGCGGAGGAGGCTTCGCAACGGGCAGGTGACCTGTTCGGGGCCCTGCTCGGCGGCCTGCTGATCGCGTTGTTCAGCCCGGCCACCGTGCTGCTGGCCGACGGCGCTGCGCTGCTGCTGGCGGCGGTGCTGGTCGGCGTGTTCGTGCGGGTGCGTCCCGTGTCCGGTGGCCCCAGCGCCGCCGGTTACCTGCAGGAGCTGCGGGAGGCACTGGGTTACCTGCGGCGGGATCGGCTGCTGGTAGTGCTGGGCGCGAGCAACGCCAGCAGCAACGCGCTGACCACCGGGTTGCTTTCCGTGTTGCTCCCGGCGTTCGGCGTGCTGGTCTGGCACAACAGCGCGTTGGTAGGGGTGCTCATCGGGGCTGCCAGCGGCGGCAGCGTACTCGGCACCGCGCTCTACGCGCTCCGTGGCACGGGACGGCACCGCTGGCGCACCTTCGCCGTCTGCGGGCTGCTCTCCGGTCCTCCGGTGTACCTCGTGGTGGCGCTCGGCCCCCCGCCGGTGCTGTTGGTGGGGCTGGTTTCGCTGAGCATGGTGGCCAACGGCGCGCTGAACCCGGTGATCGCCGCGGTCAAGTACGACCGGGTGCCGGAACCGTTGCGCGGCAGGGTGTTCAGCGCCCTGCACGCGGTGGGCAGCGCGGCGATGCCACTCGGTTCGGTGACCGCCGGGGTGCTGCTCGACGGGATTGGTCCGCACGGCGCGGCGTACGCGCTCTGCGGCCTGTGCGTGATCGCCGCCGGGTGCCCGTTCCTCTTCAAGGTGTGGCGGCAGATGGACGCCGCTTCGCGGCAGCTCGGATCACCCGCCACGAGCTGATCGCCTCGCGTGGGAAATGCCGCGCAACAAATGTCAACTGCCCGCAATAATTGCCGTGTCCGTGAGCAACAAATCCGGTCTGGTGCGTGCCGCGAGTTGCCTAATGTTGACCGGGAAAGCCAGGAAAGTGCGGGTTTTTTCGGTCATTTCGATTTTCTTCGCCACGAGTTCAGGCCGTGTGGTGGCCCGGGAGTTGCGTGTAAATGAATTCGCCCGATGCGACCGTCGCGCGTGTGGTGAGCACCGGCCCGTCAAGGCGTGCCGCCACGGTGGTCCCGCGCTGGCCGGCGCCGGGCGCGGCCACGCCGGTCAGCTGCCGCTTGGAGATACCGGCGGCGTTGCTGGACCGGCTCCACGCGACCGCGACCGCGCGGCACGGGGCTGTCGATTCTTTCCTGCTCGCGGCGCACCTGGCCGTGCTCTCCGCCGTCACCGGTGAACCCGCGCCGGTTGCCGGGTTGATTACCGAATCGGCTATCCGGCCGGTGCGTGCGGAGGTCGGTGGCCGGAGCTGGCGGGAACTGGCGGCGGGCGTCGTCGAGGTGCGCGCGGACTCAAAAACCGAATCCGTTCTCGATCTTTCTCCCGGCGGTGTTGTGCACGAGGGGGTGCTCGGTGTCCGGTTCGCCGACGGCGGGCTGTCGGTGACTTCACGATCCGACTTGCTCGATGCCGAGGCGGTGACCCGCATGGCCGGTTATCACCTGAGCGCGTTGCGCCTGCTTGCCGACGACTTCGACGCGGTGCACCGCGTCGAGGATCTCTTGAGCGAGCGGGAGATTCGTCATCAGCTTCGGGATCTCGCTGGGCCGCGCGAGCCGCTGGGCGAGCGGATGCTCGCCGAGCTTTTCACGGAGCAGGCCCGCCGACGTCCCGACGACATCGCGGTTTCACATCGTGACCGCAGCTGGACCTACCGCGAACTGGACGAGCGTTCCACCGAGGTGGCTGCCGCCCTGCTGGACTGCGGTCTCGCCACTGGTCAGATCGTCGCCGTGGTCACGGCGCGGGATCTCGGTTGGGCCGCGGCGGTGCTCGGTGTGCTCCGGGCCGGTGGCGCCTATCTCCCGGTGGACCCGGGCGCGGCCGCGAGCCGGATCGCCGGGGTGCTGGACCAGGCCGGCTGCTCGATGGTGCTGGCCGGAGCGGGCATCGACGGCGCAACGGTGGGTGCCGGGCGTTGTGTGCTCACCATTGACGAATTGCTCGGCACCGGCGCGTCCGCCACCACGGTCGCCGTGGTGGCGGACGCGCTTGCGTACGTCTACTTCACCTCGGGCTCCACCGGGACGCCGAAGGGCGTGATGTGCGAGCACGCGGGCCTGCTCAATCACTTGCTGGCCAAGGTCGCCGACATGGAGCTGACGCCGGGGGAGGTGGTGGCGCAGACGGCGTCCCAGTGCTTCGACATCTCGCTGTGGCAGCTACTCGCGCCGCTGCTGTGCGGTGGCAGCTCGCGGATCGTGGATTCCGAGGTGTTGCTGGACGTGGACGCCTTCCGCGACGAGCTGGCCGCTTCCGGAGTGCGGGTCGCGCAGCTCGTGCCGTCCTACTTCGAGGTGCTGGTCGCCCGGCTGGAGAGCCGGCCGGGCGGGCTGGGGCGGCTGCGGGCGATGTCGGTGACCGGCGAGGTGCTGCGCCCGGATCTGGTGCGCCGGTGGTTCGCCTGCTGTCCGAGCATCACGCTGGTCAACGCCTACGGCGCCACCGAGTTGTCCGACGACACCACGCACGCGGTGCTGCGGCATCCGGACGAGCCGGTGACGCTCGGGCGCGCGGTGCGCAACGTCGACGTCTCGTTGATCGGTGACGACCTCTCGCTGCTGCCGCTCGGCGCGCCGGGGGAGATCGCCTTCTCCGGGGTCTGCGTGGGCCGCGGGTATCTCGGTGACGAGGCGCAGACCGCGCGGGCCTTCCGACCCGACCCGCACCGGCCGGGACAACGGCTCTACCGCACCGGGGACCTCGGCCGCTGGCTGCCTGGCGGGCGGCTGGAGTTCCTCGGCCGCCGTGACGAGCAGATCCGCATCCGGGGCGCGCGGGTGGAGATCGGCGAGGTCGAGCACGGGCTGGCCGATATCGACGGAGTCGACTCGGCGGCGGTCGTGGTGGACAGCGGCGAGGGCCGGGAAGCCATCCTGGTGGCGTTTTTCACCGGCTCCGGGAAGCTCGATGGGGGAGAGGTGCGCGCGCGGCTGGCCGCGCAACTGCCCGGCCAGCTGGTGCCCACCTACGTGCACCGGCTGGACCGCCTGCCGCTCAACGCCAACGGGAAGACCGACAAAGCGGTGCTGGCTTTGCTGGCGGCCACGCTTGGGCACGCCGACGGGCCGTACGCCGCTCCGGCCACGCCCACCGAACGGGCGCTGGCCACCGCCTGGGCCGAAGTGCTGCACGTGCCGTTGGAGCGGATCGGGCACGCGGACGACTTCTTCCGTCTCGGCGGCACTTCCCTGTCGGTGGTGCGGCTGCTGGTCAAACTGGACGGGCTGGTGTCACTGCGGCAGGTGCTGGCGCACCCGGTGCTCTCCGAGCTCGCCGCGGTGATCGACGAACGCCGTTCGCTCCCGGCCCGGCGCCTGCTCCACTCTCTGTCCGAAGTGGACTCCGATCCCGTTGCGAGGTTGGTCTGCTTCCCGCACGCGGGCGGGAACTCGGTCAACTTCCAGCGGTTGGCACGGGAGCTGCGGGCACACGGCGTCCAGGTGCTCGGCGTCGAGCCGCCGGGTCATGATCTCGGAGCCGAACCGGCCGAACTGGCCACGGTGGACGCGATTGCAGAGGCGGTGTGCACGGAACTGCGTGATCACCGGAGCGCGCCCCTGCTGGTGTGGGGACACAGCACCGGCGCCGCTCCCGCATTGGCACTGGCCCGGCTGCTGGAGGACGAGGGCGCACCGGCGCACCACGTGTTCCTCGGCGCGATCCGGCCCGCCACCGAGGACCAGCTGCGGGCCGAGGACATCCGGGTGACCGTGCTGGATGATCGCGAACTCGTGACGGCGATGCTGGAGGACAGCGGCTACATCGAGGTCGACGGCCTCAAACCGGAGCGGGCCCGCGTCGTCGGGGCTGCCTACCGCCACGACGTGCGCAGCGCCGGTGAGTTCTTCCGCAGCGCACTGCGCTCGCCGCTCGCGCACCGGGTCGACACCCCGGTGGAGTTGGTCGTCGCCGCCGACGATCCGCACACCAGTGAGGCCGCGCGTCACCTGTCCGCCTGGGCCCGGCTGACCCGCCGACTGAGCCTGCGCGAGCTCGCCGAGGGCGGCCACTACTTTCCGAGCAGCAGAGCCACCGAGGTCGCCGGCGTGGTGCTCGGCGCCTGCCCACACCTGTCCCGAACGAGGAGCCCGGTTTGAGCATCGACCACACGAACCTGACCGGCCGGATCTCGGCCGGGCCGGACGGCCTGCTGCGCACGGAGATCCTGGAACCGCAGCTCCGGTTCGAGCTGGCCTGCCTGCTGCCGCACTACGTGCGATTGGAGAAGGTGCTGCTCGCCGAGTACGCCAGGATGGGCCTGCTGACCGGCGAGCAGGTGGGGCTGATCTCCGGGCTGCTCGATCGCGCCACCCCGGACGCGGTGGAGCGGTCCGCGCGCGGGGCGATGAGCGACCTGGTGTTCTCGCTGGAAAGCTTCATCAGCCGGCGGTTGCCCGAGGTGCCGCCCGCCTGGCACGTCGACCGCAGCCGCAACGACCTCCAGGCCTCCGCGCAGGTGCTGTACGGCCGGGCCCGACTGTTGGACACTGCCGAGCTGCTGATCGAGTTGGGCCGCGCCGCCGGGCGGCTGGCCGCCCGCACCGGCGGGCTGATGATGCCCGGCTACACGCACATGCAGGCCGCCCAGCTGGTCAGCCCGGCGTTCTACTTCTCCGCGCTGGCCGAGCAACTGCTCCACACGCTCTCGCGGCTGGAGCCGGTCTATCTGACCGCCAGCGCCTGCCCGATGGGCGCGGGCGCGATGGCCGGTCAGGAGCTGGGCTGGGATCGCGAACGCATGGCCCGGCTGCTGGGCTGCGAGAGTGTTCAGCGGCACGCGTTGCGCGCGGTGTCGCAGCGGGACTGGGCGCTGGAGGCCTGCGCCGAGTTCTCGATGCTGGGCGTGGCGCTGAGCCGGTTTGTCACCGACCTGATGACCTGGGGCGGCACCGGCTACGGCTACCTCGACCTGCCCGACGACTGGTCGGGCATCTCGTCGGCGATGCCGCAGAAGAAGAACTTCCCTGTGCTGGAGAGGATTCGCGGCCGCACCGCGCATCTGCACGCGGCCTATCACGGCATCGCGACCGCGCAGCGCGCCACCTCCTACAGCAACTCCGTGGAGGTGTCCAAAGAGGCCAGTGCCCAGGTGCCCGCCGCGTTCGACACGCTCGCCTCGATCTCGCGCCTGCTCACCGGCGTGCTGGACCGCCTGGAGTTCAACGAGGAACGCCTCGCCCGTGCCTGCGAGGCGGAGTACTTCGGCGGATTCACCCTCGCCAACCAGCTGACGCTACGAGCGGGGGTGCCGTGGCGGACGGCCCAGGTGGTCACCGGCCGCTACATTGTCGCCGCGGTGGCGAAGGGGCTGCCTCCCGCCGAGCCCGAGCCGGCCCTGCTGGAAAAAGTGCTGGCGGAACACGGATATGCGACACCGCTCGCGGAAGCCCTGCTGCGCGAAGCCATGGACGTCACGGCCGCATTGCCCGCCAAGCGCACCGCCGGGTCGACGGGGCCCGAGCCCATGCGCGAGCTGCTCGCCACGCAGGAGGCCGAGTTCGACCAGCTGGCTTCGGTCTGGGCCGCGCGGCGCACCGGGCTCGCCGACGCCGATGCCGAGCTGGCCGCGGTGCTGGCCGAGGCCGCGGGTGCGCGGGCGTGAGCGGAGCCACCGGAAGCCTCGCCGGGCCCCGGCCGTTCTATCGCGGGGTGACCGGCGTCGGCACCGCCTTCGGAGTGTTCGGTGAACTGCTGCAAGGGGTGCTCCCAGAGCCGGAGGGCGACTTCCTGGTCACCTTGCCGATCGCGCGCTGGTCCGTGGCGACCTTCCGGGGCAGCGCGGACCCCGGCGAGCTGACAGTGTGGCCGCGCCGCAAGACCAAGGCGCTCCGGCTGGCCCGGATGATCCTGGCCGACGCCGGGCGGCCGATCGGCGGGGAGATCACCATCGACAGTGGCCTGCCCGAGGGGAAGGGCATGGCCAGTTCCTCGGCGGACCTGGTGGCTACCGCGCGGGCCGTGGCCAACGCGCTCGGCATCACCTTGCCGCCCCGGCGGATCGAGAACTTCCTGGCCCGCATCGAACCCACCGACGGCGTGCTCTACGCCGCGGTGGTCGCCTTCTACCACCGCCGGGTCGCCCTGCACTCGGTGCTCGGCTCGCTGCCGCCGATGACCGTGGTCGGCGTGGACGAGGGCGGCGAGATCGACACCGTGGAGTTCAACCGCATCCCCAAGCCGTTCACCGCGGCCGACCGGCGCGAGTACGCCGGGCTGCTGGCGCGGATGGCGGAAGCGGTGGGGCGGCGGGACCTCGCCGGGGTGGGCCGGGTGGCCACCCGCAGCGCGCTGATGAACCAGGTCCTGCGGCCCAAGGCCACGCTGGAGCGGGTGCTCGGTGTCTGCGAGGACGTCGGCGGGCTCGGCGTGGTCGCCGCGCATAGCGGGACCAGCCTCGGCGTTCTGCTGGACCCGGCCGTGCCCGGCTACCCGGACCAGGTCGCCGCGGCGGCCGGCGCATGTTCGTCCATCGCGGGAAACGTCGCGGTGTACCGGTGTTTGAGCTTCGACGGAATGGGAATGGGACGGCGCTGATGCTGAGTCACAGCCTGATCGACGTCATCGGCGACACTCCGCTGGTGCGGTTGCGGGCCGGAGCGGACCGCGGCGTGGAGATCCATGCCAAGCTGGAGTTGCAGAACCTGTTCGCGATGAAGGACAGGGTGGCCAAGCAGATCATCACGCGCGCCCGCGAGTCCGGCGAACTCGCCGAGGGCGCGCCGATCGTTGAAAGCTCATCGGGCACCATGGCGCTCGGCGTGGCGTTGGTCGGCACCCTGCTGGGGCACTCGGTGCACATCGTCACCGATCCTCGTATCGACCGGATCACCCTGGCCAAGCTCACCGGCCTCGGCTGCCAGGTGCACGTCGTGTCCGAAATGGACGAACACGGATGGCAGGGCGCCCGGCTGACCAAGCTGAACGAGCTGATGAACACGCTGCCCGGCGCCTTCTGGCCGCGGCAGTACGCCAACCCGGAGAATCCCGCCGCCTACCGCGCGCTGGCTGATGAGCTGGTCACCGACCTGGGGGGCGTCGACGTGCTGGTCGGCTCGGTGGGCAGCGGCGGGTCGCTGTGCGGCACGTCGCGCGCGCTGCGGGAGCGGCTGCCCGACGTGCGGGTGATCGGGGTGGACTGCGTCGGCAGTGTCCTGTTCGGACAGCCGGACTGGCCGCAGCGGCTGCAGAGCGGGCTGGGTAACAGCCTGCACCCGCCGAACCTGGACCACTCGCTGATCGACGAGGTGCACTGGCTCAACGACCGGGAGGCGTTCGATGCCACCCGGGCGCTGGCTCGCGAGGAGAAGCTGTTCACCGGCAACACCTCGGGGTCGGTGTACCGGGTGCTCACCTGGCTCGCCGCCACCGCCCCGCCGGGCACGCGGATCGTCGGCATCTTCCCCGACCGCGGTGACCGGTACACCGAGACCGTGCACCACGAGGGGTACTGGGCCGAACGCGGCCTCGCCGAGCTGCCGATCGCGGAAATTCCACAGCAGGTTCGCGCCGGCACCACGGTGTCCAGCTGGTCCTACCGGGTCGCCGACAGCGACCGCCCACCGCTGTTCGTCTTCGTCGAGTCGAACACCACCGGCACTGGCATGCGGGCGCTCGGCGTGGCCAGGGAGCTCGGTTACCGGGCCGTGCTGATGACCAACTGGCCCGAGCGGTACCTGGGCCTGGCCGATACCGGGGCCAAGGTGGTCACCTGCGACACCAACGACTTCGACGCGCTGAACCTGGCGGTCGGCAGGGTGGCCGGTCGAGCCCCGATCGCCGCGGTGACCACGACTAGCGAGTTCTACCTGGCCACGGCCGCCCGCCTGGCCGCCGGGCTGGGCCTGCCCGCAGCCGACGCCGAGGCCGTCGGACGCTGCCGTGACAAGGGCGCGCTCCGGGCCGCGCTGGCCGAGGCCGGTGTGCGGCAGCCGGTGTACACCGTCGTCACCGACGCCGTGTCCGCTTGGGAGGCGGTCGCCGGGGTCGGCCTGCCCTGTGTGGTGAAGCCGGTGGATGACTCGGGTTCGACCAACGTGCTGCTGTGCGCCACAGTCGGGGAGGCGATCGCCCAGGTGAACCGGGTCTTGGCCGTCACCGAGAACGGCCGAGGCCAGGCGACCCGCCGCGCCGCGCTGGTCGAGCAGTTCCTCGACCAGCCCGAGTACAGCGTGGAGATGTTCGGCACCGGCAAGGAGCAACGGCTGCTCGGCATCGTCGAGAAGACCGTGACGCCAGGCCCGAACTTCGTGGAGAGCAGGCACATCGTGCCCGCGGATCTGCCCGCCACGGTCGCCGAGGAGATGGCCGCGGTGGGCCGTGCGGCGCTTTCCGCGGTGTCGCTGGAGTTCGGCCCCAGTCACACCGAGGTCAAGCTCGGCCCGGACGGCACCGCGGTCGTCGAGATCAACCCGCGCCTGGCCGGGGGCATGATTCCTGAGCTGTTCCGGCTGGGCACCGGGGTCGACCTGCTGGAGGCCCAGGTTCGCTTCGCCGCGGGCGCGGAGATCGACCTGCCGGAGTCGTTCGAGGGCTATGCCGGCATCCAGTTCCTGCTGCCGCCCGAGGAAGGCATGCTCGAAGAGGTGACCGGCGTGGAGCAGACCAGGGCGCTGCCCGGAGTGCGGGCCGTGACGGTCACCGCGAAACCTGGGCAGCGCGTCGCCCCGCCGGTCGACGCCTACGGCCGCGTCGGGTATGTGATCGCCACGGCGGCCAACCGCGGGGAGCTGGTCGAGATCCTGGACCGGGCTCGCGCGCTGATCGGCTTTCGGTTGCGGCCGGGGTCTGCCCGCGTGGCGTCGGCGTATCCGCTGGTGAGCAGAGAGGCGCGCGAGAGCCGTTCGGTGGTGGAGGTCGGTGGCGTCGCCATCGGCCCGGACACGTTCACCCTGATCGCCGGACCCTGCGCGGTCGAGACGCCGGAGCAGACTTTTGCCGCTGCCCGGCTCGCCAAGGCCGCGGGTGCTTCACTGTTACGGGCCGGCGCGTTCAAACCGCGCAGCTCGCCGTACGGTTTCCGGGGCCTGCGCGCGGAGGCGTTGCGCATCCTGGCCGAGGTCCGCGCCGAGACAGGGATGCCGGTGGTCACCGAGGTGGTCGATAGCCGAGACGTGGAGTTGGTCGCCGGCTGGGCGGACATGCTCCAGATCGGCACGCGGAACATGCAGAACTTCGGCCTGCTGGAAGCGGTGGGGGACAGCGGGAAGCCCGTGCTGCTGAAGCGAGGCATGAGCGCGACAGTCGAGGAGTGGCTGCTGGCCGCGGAGTACATCGCGCTGCGCGGCAACACCCGAATCGTGCTGTGCGAGCGCGGCATCCGCACCTTCGAACCCGCCACCCGCAACACGCTGGACCTCTCGGCGGTGCTGGTCGCGCAGGCCCGGTCCCACCTGCCGGTGGTGGTCGATCCGTCCCACGCGGCCGGGCGGCGAGAGCTGGTGCTGCCACTGGCCCGCGCGGCCGTGGCGGCCGGGGCCGACGGGGTGATGATCGACGTCCACCCGGACCCGGCCGCGGCGCTGTGCGACGGCCCGCAGGCGCTTGGCGAGCCGGAGGTGCCCGGCCTGGCCGGGGCGATGCGGGACTGGGCCACGCTGGCCGGACGCCTGCCGCAGGAGTTGCTCGGCTCCGAGTCAGCCGCGCTGCGCTGATCCGGCTGAGCATGGTGGGGCCGGGCGCGGGGTGTGTACGCGGTGGAACGCCGATGCGCGAATCTCTCCACTAAGGACGGACATCCACCGCCGCTGGGTGGCCGGCCATGCCGTCATATCACTGGCAGCGAGAACCCGCTCTCGTCCTGAAAGCAGGTTACGGCTCTCCCCGGCGCCGGACTTTTTTATGGCTCTTCTGCTTCTTCCGTGGGTGGGTTAGGCGCGTCCGGGGATTCACACATCTACCGAGACATGACACCGGTAAGAACCGGCATTGCCGCTCACGACGCCACGGGCACCGGTCCGTGCGAGAGCACGCACGGCCGCCCGCATTCCCGTGGGAAGATCGCCGGAATGGCGATAGATGTGCGCGAGATCCGCTGCGCCCGTGGCCGGATGCGGCGCCGGCTCTCCGCGCCCTGTCGGGACGTTTCACCCTGGTGGCGCTGTCCAACGCGACCACGGCGATGCTCGCCGATATCGGCCGCCGAGGCGCTCTACCTTGGCACTGCGTGCTTTCCAGCGAACTCGTGCGCGCCTACAAGCCCGGCCCCGTGGTGTACGAGATGGCGCTGGATCTCCTCCGCGTCGAGCCCGAGCAGAGCATGCTCGTCGCAGCTCGGTACGCAGCGGCGGTCCGAGCTGATCCGGTACGAGCCCGGCGCTTCCCCCAGTCGTAGCCGGGGGAAGCGCCGGGTTCGTCAGCGTCAGCCGAAGTTGCCGGTGGCGACGGCCTTCCAGTCGTTCGCGCAGCCGGGGCCGCACTTCCAAGACAGGCGCGGGTCACCGGTCACGGCGCCCTTGCCGTTCAACGTCCACGTCGCGACCTCACCCGTGGTGGCGTTGTGCCACACCACGTCGTTCTTGAAGTCGTTGTTGAAGTCGTTGACACCGACGATCTTCCACTGGTTCGCGCAGTCGGGCCCGCACTTCCAGGACAGCTTCAGGTCACCGGTCACCGTCTGCTTGCCGTTGGTGAGCCACGCCGACACCTCACCGGTGGTGGCGTTGTGCCACAACAGGTCGTCGAGGTTGTCCTCGTTGAAGTCACCGGCACCGACGGCCTTCCACTGGTTCGCGCAGTCGGGCCCGCACGGCCAGGACAGGTTCGGGTTGCCGGTCACGTGCCCCTTGCCGTCGAGCAGCCACGTTCCCACCTCGCCGGTGGACGCGTTGTGCCACACGATGTCCGACTTGTTGTCGGCGTTGAAGTCGCCGATGGCGACGGCCTTCCACTGGTTCGCGCACTCGGGGCCGCACTTCCAGTCGAGGCTCAACGCCTTCGTGACGGTGCCCTTGCCGTCCAGGATCCACGCGGACAGCTCGCCCGTCGTGGCGTTGTGCCACAGCACGTCGGAGGTGAAGTCGTTGTTGAAGTCACCGCCGCCGACCACGCGCCACTGGTTGGCGCAGTCGGGCCCGCACTTCCAGGACAGCCTGTTGTCCCCGAGCACCGTGCCGTGACCGTCGGTGAGCCAAGCGCCCACGTCGCCGGTCCTCGGGTTGTGCCACAGCAGGTCCGCGTTGCCCGCAGCGGCCTGGGCAGGCGCGACGGTGAACGCGAGTGCTGCCGCAGTCGCCGCGAGTGCGGCGCCGATTTTCCTTCCTAGCATTGGTTTTGTCAGCTCAGCAGATCGCATGTGTTCTCCCGATCGGATTCATAGCCCCTGATCCCTGACGCGCTAGGTAAGGGTCTGCCGGTCGATTCGGCCGTCAGCCAACTACCAGTGCGCAATTTCGAGGATCGTTCGGTGCGGGAAGTTCGTGAATCCCAAGCTTTGGGGGGGTGACAAGAGCACGTGTTGCCTGTAACGCGCGGGTGTGGCCATGCAGCCGTGTCGGCGGCCAGGCCGCGCAGTACCGTGTAACGCCCGCTGATCACACCGCCGACAAGGAGAAACCAGGGTGCACGCATCTACCCGCCCCCGAAGACTGTCACGCGCTACCCTCGCCAGACGGCTCACCGCCCGGTTGCTCGCCGTCTCGATGTGCGTGGGACTCCTGATCACCGGCACCCCCTCCGCTTCCGCAACCGCGACGGGGGGAGCCGGCTGCACGCTAGTGCCCACCTCGGGAACCGTCAGCCGTGAGGCCGCGGGCAGGACCTACCACGTGAACGTGCCACCGGGTCTGTCCGGGGCTTCGGTGCCGTTGCTGCTCAGCCTCCACGGCGCGCTCCAGCCGTACTTCTTGCACGAGAGGGAGACTCGTTGGTCAACTGCCGCCGCCACCAGGTACTTCATCGTCGCTTACCCGTCGGCAGGGGCAGGACTGGTGTGGGACGCAGCCCAGCGGTCCGGTGACGTCACCTACCTGCGTGAGGTGGTCAAGGACATCTCCCGAACCTGGTGTGTCGATCCGCGCCGGATCCACGTGGAGGGCTTCTCCAGCGGCGCCAACATGTCGGCCAGGCTCGCGTGCGACGCCTCCACGGTGTTCGCCTCGGTTGCCGCCTACGGAGGCGTGTCCCCTTCGTTCACCGGCAGCCCCTGTGTACCGGACCGCCCGATCGCGGTGGGTCTGTTCCACAGCGATGGTGACCTCATCAGCCTTCCCCCGCTCGCCGTCGCGCACCGCGATGAATGGCTCCGACGAAACGACTGCCCGGCGACCCCGGTCACGGAACCGGGTGTACCGGTGGAGGCCGCCGTGTACGGCCCGTGCCGTGCGGGCGTTCAGGTGGTGTGGCGCGTCTATCGGGGCACTCACTTCTGGCCCGCGGACGACAACCGTACTGATATCGCCAACCGTATGTGGAACTTCTTCCTGCGTAATCGGCTCCCGTGAGGTGCTTGACCAGTCGACCTCAACGAGTCAGCACAGCCATGATCTCCTCGCGGCTGGTGATGCTGATTTTCCGGTAGATGGACTTGAGGTGATCGTTCACGGTGTGCACCGACAAGTCGAGCCGTCGGGCGATCTGCTTGGCGGGTATGCCCTCGCGGAGTTGGTCGATGATGGTGCGTTCTCTGGCAGTGATGTCGTACCAGGCCGACAGAGCGGGCAGCAGTTCCACACCAGCCGCCTGGATGATCACTGCCACGTCGCCCGTGCCATCCGCGTTGAGAGGTTGGCCTTGGACGCTAACCCAACGTCCGGCGTATGCCGAGGGCAAACAGGCCACCGGGCGCGATGTTGTTGGGTCACGTACGAACCTCCTGCTGGCCATCGCCACCTCGCTCGAGAGGGCTGTCGCTGCCCACTCGGGCTTGGCCAGTGGCCCTGGCAGACGTATTTCACGTAGCCACGCGTGCCCCTCAGGAGTGATCCCGCGTACCGCGTGATCGGCGCCCACCACGATGACTCCTGGGGGCAGGTCCTGGTCCGCTGGACGCAGGGGGGTTGCCCTGATGTAGCCCCGCGACGCCGCCACCAGGGGTTTGACAAGCTCCGCGACGCGGTCCACATCGCTTTGTTCGAAGGGTCTGCCGCCCTGCTCCCGGAACAGCACGAGTGTTCCCCACGACCCGTGGGAGCCCCGCAGGAGCAGACGCAACTCGCTGCCGAACCCGTTGTCCAGCAGGATCTTGTACGCAAGCCGGTCGCGCGCATTCACCACCTGCGCCAGGACGCCTCGGCGTGCCAGCTCGGCAGGATGGGCCGGCTCCTGGCCCGAGTACAAGTTGATCATCTGCATTCGGCCGATCTTCGCGGTAAGCCGATGCCAGAATCCGAATGAGGCCATGTTCGTATCCGGGTTCCGCCAGCACACGTGGAGGGCGTCGTGTGCGACCAGGCCGACGATGGTGCGGGAGATGACCTCACCCATCTCGTCTGAGGTCAGGCCGTCCCCGGCCGCTGAACAGAGGTCACGCCCCAGGCGGTCCATGTCTGGTGTCACGATGTTGAGTTTTCCGGATGTGCCGTTCCCGCCGAAAGCGAATATCCGTAGTCTCCCGGCCTTTTCGGCGCACATGGAGACCGTTCAGATCCGGGGCACCAAGCTACGCCCAGCCCAAGGGACACGGTGGAGGTCGTGGTGTAGTCGGGCAGGTTCAGCACGACAAAGTGCCGGACCTCGCCGTCGGGCAACATGTCGTGCAAACGCTCGACGACCCGCTGTCAAGCGCGTAGGTTCGACCGTGGTGGTGAGCCAGTGATCTACGGCCCCCAGCGCTTGCAGTGCGCACGCCTGGTGACCTGCCGATCAAGGCCATTATCCGATGTCGGCGTTTGCTAGGGAAACGGCTCAGGAGGCGCTAGAAGCCGCCGTCGTGCGCCACCGTGCCGATCCGGTCCTTCACCGCCTTGAGTGTGTCTCCCGCCTCGGTCATTTCGCGTACCGCCACGAGGAAGAGGCGGCCGTTTTCCTGGTCCAGGGCCTGTCCGCAGTCCGCGCTGCTCTCCCTCGCCTGCGCGATGAATTCCTGCCAGCGGGATTGGGCCTGCGGCTCGGGTACCGGGAAGAAGCGATCGGCGTCTCGCGCGATCTGGGCGAGGTCATCGCAGAAGGGGCGAACGCGGGCCGGATCGATGACGCCTTTCGTGACGGTCGCGGCCTCGCGCAGGACCTCGGACAGGCTGCGGGCGTCGGCGGCAAAGCGGTCCATCAGCGCCCATCCCCCGACTCGGCTCCAGGCGATCACCTGCATCGCACGCGTGTGGGCGGAAACCGCTGTGTTGTCGCCGGGAACGATCCTTCCCACGGCCGGTGCGTGTTCCAGTGGGCGTTTCAAGACCCGCGGTATCTCCTGGGTCAACGTGATCACCACCGCCACTGCGCACAACGCGCCTACGCAAGTCCGGCGGGCGAGCAAACCATCCCGCCCCGCCCGGGGCCCTTGCGTCGCTGGCGGCCACGCTCTGCGGATCGCCGACACGGCTGCGGCCGCAAAGACTGCCACCAGCGCACCAAGCACCAGGATGACTCCCAGGATGTGCTGGAAGCCAAGCCAGATCGAGGCGGGACTCACCACGCAGGACGACTGGAGTGTGTTCAGCGGCTGGACACAGCCGTCCATGTCGGCGAGCACGAAAACCCCGGCGAAACCCGCCAAAGCCGCGGTCTCGGCCGCGATGAGTGCAATGAGAAGCCGGTAGCGACTCGCCAGCACGCTCGCGATTACGGCGGCGGTGACCACCGCCGCTAACAGGGCCAAGAACACCCATGCCTGGTAGAGCAAGGTGGTGACGTCTCGTTGCCCGAGCGGCGGCTGCCACGTGTGCATGTACGCCATCACGCATACGACGACTGCCCAGCTCAGCACCCCGCCCAGCAGTCCCGGCAGCAACGCCCGTCGCAGCGGCGGCAACCCCTCCCCGTGTGGTGGCACGCCACCGGACGCCCCCACGGCGTCGCGCACCCAGCGGGGCGAGACAGGGGCCGGAGGAATCACCCAGGCCAGCAGCGGCATGAGCCACAACACCGCAACCGCAGACAGCACAACGGGCAAGTAGGTGATCGTCTGCAGTTGTGGCCACACAAAGGCAATCGCGGACAACGCCGTGTAGTGCTCCGCGGCCTGGTCCGGCGACAGTCCCTGCATCAACAGTTGGCGGACGCCGTCCGGGTTGACCTGCCACCCGTGCCCGATGATCGTCCCCACGCCCTGCCACCACGCGAACCACGCTGACAACGCCACGCATCCGGCCGCCAGGCCCGGCAGCATCGCCGTCCAGATCCGACGCCCCGGCCACACTCCGCTCCACAGTTGGGCGCATTGTGTTGTCCACCAAGCGAAGACCACTCCTGCGAGCACCACCAGCACCAGGACCGCGGGCTGCGCGGGAAGCCACCCGAAGAGGACAGCGCGGTTGACGAACAGTTCCGCAGCCGCCATCCCGGCTCCCAGCCACAGCCCCGCCCGCACACCGGATGGTGCACGCCGAGCGGTGAGCCCGGCATGGGCCACTGCACGCCACAGGGCGATTCCAGCAACCCCCGAAACCAGCGCCGCCGCAGTCAGCGCCGCCGCCTGCTCGGCCCATTTGTTGTTCGGGGCGTACTGCTGGGCCAAGGACCACAAATGTGCGTTGATCAGCGCGGCGGCGGCCCCGGTCAGAAACATCGGCAACGCCGGCACAGCGAACAGCGCCGCCGGATTGGTCAGGGCATCCCGGCGCAGATCCCATCGCGGATGGGTGCGCCACAGTTCGGCAAACGAACCGAACGCCGGCCGCGGTGCGCCTCCGGCTGCGGCGGGTGTCCTGGCGGCCCAGGTGCGGGGGTCCGCGCCCCATCGCACGGCCGCCAGGTCGGCGTACATCTCCCGGCTGCGCAACACATCCGCGCGCGCCAGGTAGACCAGCACGACCAGGAATACCGTGAGCAGGAGGCCACGCGTGGCCATCGGCTCCTCGTTGGGGCCGATCGTCGATCCCAGTTCGTGGGCGAACATCGTGATGTAGCGGGCCAGGAAAGGCAGCAGCACCAAACCCAGGAACACCCGCCACAGGCTGACAGTGACGTACGTGATGGTGACATCGCCATTGCGGATGTGGGCCAACTCGTGCAGCAGCACCGCCCGAAAGCCGAGAGGGTCGGTGCGCCTGCGGGCGAGCAGACCACCGTCCAGGCAGACGGTCGGCCGACCATTGCGGCCGAACACCACCGCACCGGTCGAGGGCGCCGCCGGATCGACGACGACACGCGGCACACGGGCCAGGCCCGCCCCCGCCGCCAACTCGCCCAGCAGCCGATGCAGCGCGCCATCGCGGTCGATCGCCTCCAGCGGGACGACCCGTCCCCGCCGCGTCCGCCAGGCCGGCAGGCCCCAGAACAGCAGGCCGGCACCGATCAGCAGCAGCGTGGGCCACACGACGAGGGGCAGCCACCACGGCGGCGATGACTGGTAGCTAGCGGTGCATGCCTCGAACGCGGGTGCGTGGACGATGGCGCCGATGTACAGGCTGGAGTTCTGGCTGGGATCTCCTCCGGCCGCCAGCACGCAGCTCATGTCGCCTTCGCCGTAGAACCCGAGCGCGACATCCAGCATCATCCGGCCGCTGCTCACCAGCAGCAGCGCGACCAGGAGCACGAAGCGTATGGTCGTGCCCGCCACAATCGCCCGCTCGTCGGTTTGCGGTTGACGATTCGTCTTGGTCATCGGCGCCTAGCCCCGCGCTAGCCCTGGGTCGGGGTGCTGGCGTCCGGATCGGTGGGGCCTTGCGCTGGACCGCGGGGCAGCGCCAGCCGAGCCACCACCGCGTCGGCGATCGTGATCGCGTGTTCTGGCTCCAGGCCGCGTTGCGCGGCCAGCTCCAGTACCCGTTGCCGCACCTCGACGAGCTGCTCGGGGGCTAGCGGCGGAACGACCGCGGGCGTCTTCTTCCGGCGGAAGACCTTGCCCAGCAAGCCCTTTGCGCCCTTCGCCGTGCCGTCCACGGCGGCGCCGGCGAGCCGCTGCGCCACCTCGTCCACCGCCAGCCACACCACGGGAGTCACCATCGCCGCGATCTCGGCCAAGCCGAAACCCAACGGCTCCCGCCGCTGGCCCCAGCGGCTCAACCGCCTCACGACCGTGGCGTCGTCGGACCGCGCCAGTCCGGCCACCAAAGGCAGTTCGTCCGACGCGACCTCGGCCACCACATCGTGGACCACATCGCGCACCCTGGCCCCGCCCGAAGCATCGGTTTGCCTATCTGGCAAGGCTGATCCAGAGCTCATAGCACTCCCGGGCGAGTCGCATCCACTGTGCCCAGCCAGTGTCCAGATTCCCGATCACGGTCGACGGGCCTTGCCGAAAAACCACTCCAATGGCTCAACGCCTGCTGATGTCTTGCTCCGCGGGGCGCGGATCGCCGTGTTCGTGGATGGCTGCTTCGGGCACTCGTGCCCGCAGGATGCCCATCTGCCGAAGATCAACCGCTGCAAACGACCAGAACATGACCGGTGATCGTGCCAGCATCGAGCGCTCCATGAGCCAAACCCTCAGCTCACGTGGCATCGCAGGGTTGTTAAACCCCGCATGCTGCCGGAGCGATAGGTCGTGGGTGAGCCCACGCAGTGGCGGCCCTAAGGTCCACTGTGGATTAATGGGTCCATAGGTATGGCTGGTCAGGCCGTTGCGTGTAGAGGAACTCCTCGATTTCACGCGGATAGATGTTCTCTCCGCCCCGAATCGCCAGTGATGCTGGCGTAGCCCTCGTCCTCCATGGCCGCGAGGTCGCCGGTATATGAAGGGCATCGCGCAACGGCAGCAGTAGTCGGTCTTGTCCGGGTGCGGCCGACGTAGATCGGCCGCACCCGGGCGTTTTGCCCTGCGTTCTCCGGGCTTTGTCCGGCTCGACGCTGCAGTGCGCTCGTCGGAGATACTGCAGTCGAAGGTCACGCAATGGTCGGCCATGCCCAGCGGCTTGCCGCTGCCGTCGTCATAGCGGAGCAGATCACTGGTCTTCAGTTGACTTTTGGGCACCGTGCATGACTGACAGTCCGGCGGATGGGGCTTGCCGGTGGTCGTGTCCGGCGGCACCGTGATCACTTTTTGGCAGGTGACGGGCCTCCCGTCGTCTCTTGGCGGAGGATGATCGGGAGGGGACCCACGCGCCTCGCCTAGAGTTGCGACACGCCCGGGTCGGTCCGCCTGTTGATGAAGCTCATGGTGGTGTAGTGTCAGTTGTGGTCGCAGTAGTTCTGGATCGTGTTTCGTGCACGCTCGCAGGATATCGATGCGGGCGAGCCGCTCTCTTTGGTCAAGCTGGAGTTAGCAGCCGTCTGAAATCCCGCCGGCCCCGGCAGGCACGCAAGGTGTCGCGCCGGTTCTAGCTCTAGGTCCTAAGGAGATCGTCATGGCACAGGGAACCGTGAAGTGGTTCAACGCGGAAAAGGGCTTCGGCTTTATCGCCCCCGACGACGGTGGCCCGGACGTATTCGTGCACTTCTCGGCCATCGAGGCCTCGGGCTTCCGTGAGCTGTCCGAGGACCAGCACGTGACCTACGAGGTCACCCAGGGCCCTAAGGGCCCGCAGGCCGCCAGCGTGCGCGTCTGACCTGCCTCTCTCCGGTGGCTCCCTGTCCGACCTGGGCTGGGAGCCACCGGTGTTTCCGAGGTCACACCGGAGAGCACTGTCATGCCGATTTGCGGATGTCGGCTTGCGGAGGGTTGCCGGCTTGGCACGAAGGCGGCGGGCTAGTGGATCTGTTCGGCGCTGAGCCCGGTTGGCACCTGTGATCCGCTACGGGCCAAGCACCTGCCGTTGGTGTGCTAGGCGTCTTTTGTGGATAGACGACTGGCGGAATCACCCCTCGTTACGGGGTCCTCTGGTTCACGCCGGGTGAGCACCAAGGGGGCGTCGTCGGTGATGGCGACCGTGTGCTCGGAGTGGGCCGTGCGTGAGCCGTCGGCCGACCGGATGGTCCAGCCATCGGAGTCATAGACGATCTGGTCGGTCGTGCGGGCGAACCAGGGTTCGAGCGCGAGGGTCAGGCCCGGCCGGAGCGTGAGGCCGCGCCCGGCCTGGCCCTTGTTCGAAACGTGGGGCCCCTCGTGCATGGTGCGGCCGAGGCCGTGGCCACCGAACTCGGTGTTGACCGGGTAACCGTAGTCGTGGGCTACCGCCCAGATGGCCGCCGAGATGTCACCCAGGCGGTTGCCCGGAAGCGCCATCTCGATCGCCGCCTCCAACGCTTCCTCGGTGGCGCGGATGATCCGCAAGTCCTCCTCGGCGGCGGTCCCGACGACGACCGTGCGCGCCGAATCGGCCACCCAGCCGTCGACGCTGACCGCGAGGTCCGCGCTGAGTACGTCGCCGTCACGCAGCGTGTAGTCGTGGGGCAGGCCGTGCAGGACGGCGTCGTTGACCGACAGGCAGATGACGTTGCGGAACGGGCCGCGTCCGAAGGACGGCGCGTATTCCCAGTAGCACGACTCCGCCCCGCGCCGTTTGATCATGCCGCGCACGTGGTGCTCCAGGTCCAGGAGATTGACGCCCACGTCGGCGAGCTGGCCGACCTCGGAGAGTATTCCGGCGACGAAACGCCCGGCCACGTGCATTCGTTGGATCTCCGCAGGCGTCTTCAGTTCAATCACGAATACCTCGCGTCACAGAGTGTTGGTATTACTATACCGGCACTCTAACACTTGCCGGTATAGTAATACCAGTAATATCCTGGGCGCATGGTCCGCCAACCGCTTACACCTGAGCAGATCGAAGCAGGCAGGCGTCTCGGCGCCCTGCTGCGCCACGCGCGAGCGGGACGCGACCTAGCGGAAGTCGCGCACGCGGCTGGCATCTCGCCGGAAACCCTGCGCAAGATCGAGACAGGACGACTACCCTCTCCCGGATTCGGCACGATCATCTGCCTCGGTGAGGCGCTCAACCTGCCGGTGCAGGAGTTGGCAGCCACCTGGCGCGGCAGCGACCTACCGCTGGAAGCCGTCTTGTAGCCGCTGCTCCACCCGTCCACGGAACCGGCCGGCACCATCGCAAAGTGACAAGTAGTACCTGTAGCTGGTGCCGGCCATCGCTGGAAACGATGAGCAGAACCCCATGTCGCACCGATCTTCTGATGACAGATATCGCGTGTAGTCACATCACGCTACGGCATCAGATCTGGCCAGGCACGTGGCGTGGATTTGTTCGTGGGTAGGGTCGACCTGGAACCAGGTGCTGTTCACCCCACGCACCTGACTGGGGGAAGGCGGTACTGGTCAGGAGACCAGGTCGGCAGAGCCGGCGTAGGACACGAGGTCGGGGTTGGCCATGTTCGCCTCGCGGAGCCCGCACCAGCGGCTGGTCAGCCTGGACGCGCGGAGGGGCAGGTCTTTTGGTCCGACGTACACGTCTTCCTCTCTGCTTGAGCTGGACTGTCAGCGAGGGTGGGAACAGTCGTCGTCGAGCAGGTCAGGTGATTGATATTTCCGCTCAACCGTCGCAGCAGAGCGTGCGGAACCGGTGGGTCGTGCCGAGCATCGCGGCGTCGGTCGTGCCGCGTGCGCCGAAGGCCCTCCTCCCGTATCTCCAGCTGGCGCGGGTGCACGCGCCCATCGGCAGCTGGCTGTACCTCCTCCCCGGTCTGTGGGGGATGGCGCTCGCCTCGGCGGGGCTGCCCGACTGGCGGCAGGTGCTGCTGTTCGCGATCGGCGCGGTGTTGGTGCGCGGTTTCGGCTGCACCGTCAACGACATCGTCGACCACAAGGTCGACGCTCGGGTGGCGCGTACCGCCGCGAGGCCGATCCCGGCCGGTTCGGTCACGGTCGCGGGAGCGCTGGTCTTCGCCGTGGTGCAGGCGGTGGCGGCGCTGCTCGTGCTGGCCGTGGCCAGCGTTCCGGCGGCGGCGCTCGTGGCCGCCTCCTATCCGCTGGTGGTCGCGTACCCGTTCATGAAGCGGATCACCTACTGGCCGCAGGCCTGGCTGGGGCTGGTCTTCAACTCGTACGTCCTCGCGGGCTGGCTCGCGGTGACCGGGAGGATCGAGACCCCCGCGCTCCTGCTCTACGTCGCTGGTTTCTTCTGGACGCTGGGGTTCGACACGATCTACGCCCACCAGGACAAGGCGGACGACCTGCTGGCGGGGGTGAAGTCCGCCGCGCTGCGCCTCGGCAGGGCGACCCGGACCTGGGTCGCCGGGTTCTACGGGGCGACGGTGGTCGGGATCGTCGCCGCCGGAGCCGTCGCCGGTGTGCACTGGACGTTCTACGCGCTGCTCCTGCCGAGCGTGGCGCAGCTGTACCGGCAGGTGGCGACGGTGGACATCGACAACCCCGCCGACTGCCGGGAGAAGTTCGTCTCGAATCGTTTCTTCGGGTGGCTCGTGCTCGTCGCCATTGTCGTGGGAAGGGTTTTGTGAGCCGGCCGCGCGGTCGCACCGAAATGATCGGAGAGGGAGAACACATGGGTTTGGGCCCGTCGCCCGTGCGCACGGGGCCGCACCGCCTGGCCCGGTTCGTGTCGCTCCTGCAGGAGCCCTCGAAGTTGGCCACCGAGGTGCTGGAGGAGTGGTGCGGTGCCCCGGTCACCGCGGAGATCCGCCACCGAACGGGCGGCCGGTTGCCCATCCCGCTGGCCGAGCCGACACCCGGCCGGGAGGCCGCGGAGGCGGAGGGAGACACCTTCCTGCCGCCGGAGCGGGTGGCCGAGCTGATGCAGATCTCGACGAGTACCAGCGTGCAGTTCCGCGCCGTCCACCTGCGCGCCGGGACCGCCAAGATCGCCACCGCGAGCGCCGTCGTTGCGCTCGACCGCATCAGCACCGAGGAACGCACCGTTCTCGGCACCACCAACATCCCGCTGGGGCCCGCGCTGGCTTCGGGTGGTGTGCAGCGCGTGATGGTCACGTTCCCCGACCTGCCCCGCGTCGAGCCCTCCGCGCGGATGCCCGGCGACGCCGACGCTCCCGTGCTGACCGTCACCGCGCTGCTGTGTCGCGGAACCGTGCCCGTCGGTCTCGTGCGGGAGACTTTCCTGCGCCGCCTCCTCGACTGAGACGCCCGTCCACGACGCATGAGGGATCAGATGTCGAACTCTCCCGCCGCGGTCTTCGAGCGGCTCACCACCGGCGTCACGCCGGTCGACTCCAAGGTCCATCTCGGCACCGCCTGCGTGCTCGGCGGCGGAGTCGCGGGCCTGGTCGCGGCGCGCGTGCTCGCCGACCACGCCGACCGTGTCGTGATCATCGAGCCCGACCACCCGGACGCGCTGAACGGCGCGGTTCGTCCCGGCGTCCCGCAGGGCTACCAGGTGCACCTCCTGCTGCCCGGCGGGCGCGCGCAGCTCGAACGCTTCTTCCCCGGTGTCGTGGCACAGGCCCTCGCCGAGGGCGCTGTCTCGTGCGGTCCGGAGCACACCGCCACCTACCTCGACGACGTCTATCAGATCGCCACCCCCAACGCGGAGTTCGTGGCGAGCAGCCGCCCCTTCCTGGAGTCGCTGATCCAGCGGCGCACGCTCGCACTGCCCAACGTCGAGCTGGTGAGCGGACGCGTCACCGGGTTGCGGTACGAGCGCGGCGCGGTCGAGTCGGTGCGCTATGCGATCGGCGGCGACCACGTCGTCGCGCCCGCCGACTTCGTCGTCGACGCCACCGGTCGCGGCAGCAGGTTGCCTGACTGGCTGGAGCAGGGCGGCTGGCCTCGGCCGGAGACAGAACGGCTCCCGATCGACATCCGCTACCTCTCCGCCCGCTACACGCGCTCGATCGACTGGGATGGCCCCCTCAGCGGCATCTCCCGCTACAGCCCGCAATTCCCGAAGGGCATAGCCGGAGCGGCGGTCAACGCGATCGAGAACCAGCAGTGGGCGGTGATGCTCGCTCACTTCGGCAACGCTGCAGAGGGCCGCACGCCCGACGAGTTCGCGGCCCGGTGCCGTGAGCTGCCGCCGATCTTCCAGGAAGCCGTCCGGGGCGAACTCGTCGGCGAGGTTGTCCCGTACCGCCACCCCGACAGCAGATGGCGTCACTTCGAAGCGCTCGACCGCTTCCCCGCCCGCCTGGCGATCGTCGGCGACGCCGTGGCATCGTTCAACCCCGTGTACGGGCAGGGCATGTCCTCGGCCGCGCTCCACGCGTCCTGCCTGTCGGAGTACCTGCGCTCCGGCCCCGACCTGGAATCCCCCGCCCGGCACCTCCTCGAACTGGAGAAAGTCGTCGTCGAAACCGCCTGGCAGACGTCCACGGCCGGTGACGCTGTCCGGCTGGGCGTGGCAGCGCCACCGGTCACCGAGCCGGAGCGACGGCGGGCGTGGGCCGTGCGACAGGTGCGGGACGCGGCGGGCCGGGACGAGCAGGTCGGCACGGCCCTGCGGGCGGTGGGGTTCATGACCGCCCATCCCGCGTCGCTGATGGCACCGGAGCTGGTGCTTCGCGCGGCACGGGTCAACGGTGTGCCGGAGGAGCAGATCCGGCAGGAGTACGCGATGACGGAGCCGATGTGAAAGATCAGACGACGCGGACAGCGCTCGACCGCTACATGGAACTCGCCGACCGCGCGGTGCGGGACCGGGCGGCATTGGAGGAGCTCCCCACGATCTTCGCGCCGGACGCCACCGTGCGGCTGCGCGACGAGCCGGTGACCGGAATCGCCGCGATCAGGGAGTTCTACCAGGCGTTCGTGGCGGCGGTGGCCGAGAGCAAGCACTACTGGACGACCACGATCCTCGACGACGGCACGATCGAGTCGCACTGGGTCGTCGCGGCGCGCCGGGCCGATGGCAGCCTGATGACCGCGGCCGGGGTCGAGCACGCGACCGTCGACAGCGACGGGTTGATCACGAACCTGCGCAACCGGTACACCCGTCCGCCGGGCTGACCGGGCCCTGCGGACGACCCTCCGCCGTGGGTCTGCACCGGCTCTCCCGGTGTAGACCAACGGCGACGCAGACCTAGACGAACTGGTCGCCCTGCGTGCGAAGCACCCTGCGCAGCACCTTGCCGTTGCCGTTGCGGGGCAGCGCGTCCAGCCACACGACATCCTGCGGGACCTTGTACCACGACAGCGTGGACCGGGCGAGCTCGACCAGCTCGGCGCCAAGCGCGTCGTCACCCCGCACCGGCCCCTCCTCGGGCGAGCCGGGTGCCGCAGCGGCGACGACGTAGGCGCGCAGGCTCGTGTACCCAGCCGGGCGCCGCACGGAGCTGACCGCCGCCTCCAGCACCCGCGGGTGGCTCTCCAGCAGGCGTTCGACCTCGCTCGGGACCACGTTCTGCCCGCCGATCACCTCGACGTCGTCGAGCCTGCCGTGAGCGTGCACGACACCGTTCTCGTCGATCGACGCGAGGTCGCCGGTCGGCCACCACACGTCGGTCAGGATGTCGGGTCCTAAGCTGCCGCGGGCGACGCCACGAGTGGCGAAGGGGACGCGGATGTGCAGCTCGCCCCTGCCGCCGGTGAGCAGCTCCCGTCCGTCGGCGTCGACGACGCGCACCGGCCTGCCGGGCAGGGGCGGGCCGACCGCCGACGGCACGTCGTAGACGGCGGGCGGACCGACGGCGACGCCACCGGCCTCCGTCGTGCCGTAGGTGTTGAGCAGCCGGTCGCCCATGATCGGCACCAGCTGCTCGCGCAGCCGCGCGGTGAGCACCTCCCCGGCGCAGAAGGCCTGCCGGACGTTGCCGAGCACCTCGGCGTGGCCGGGTTCGAGCAGCAGCCGTGCCAGGAAGCTCGGCTGCGCGAACAGGACGGTGACGTTGTGGTGGCGCATGAGCTCGACCGCGGCAGCCGGGGTCGCGCGGGGCCGCGACAGCACCGCGGTCTGCCCGGTTTCGAGGGTGGTGAACACCGACGCGCTCAACCCGCCGACGAAGTACATGCGCGACACCGAGAGCCCGACGGTGTCGGGGCCGCTCACCAGGCCCGGCGCGCGCGGGGCGCCGAGGTCACGGTGGCGGAAGAAGCACAGCTTCGGTGCCCCGGTGGTGCCGGAGGTGAACACGGCCAGCGCGGCGGCGTTCCCGCCCTCGGCGAACACCTCGTCCGGCTCGGCGGCGACGAGCGGACCGACCTCGACAGTGGGGGCGAGCCCGGCGTCGTCGAGCCACCCCGCGGTCTCCGGGTCGACCACGGCGAGCGCCGTTTCGGCCGTGGCCACGTCGCGCGCCAGGTCGTCCCGGCTCATCTGGACGTTCACCGGGACCGCGACGAGACCGGCCTGCCACGCGCCGAGCAGGCACCACACCATCTGCACGCTGTCGGGCAGGGCGAGCAGCACCCGGTCACCGGCGCGCAGGCCGCGCGACCGGTACCCGGCCGCCACCCTGGCCGCGCCGTCGAACACCTCCGCGAAGGTCCACGCCCGGCCGTCGGCGTGGAACGCGGTCCGCTCGCTCCACCCCTCGTCGCGCACGTGCTCCGCCCAGCGGCGCGTCAAGTTCTCGTACATGTCCGCCCGATGCTCCTCTCGATCCGGGGAACGTCGCCCCATCTTGGCCACGTCGTGACCTCGAGCCGATCACCCGATCCACGTCACCGGAGCCGAGGTCAATCCAAGATCAGGTAAAGCATCCCCGACGGCAAACCGCCGAACAAGTCCTGAGACCACACAATTGACACCCCGGCATTGACGCTCTCATGACAGACCCGTCGTCTGAACACTGTGGACACTGGAAACACAACTCGGTGGATAGCAAGGTGGCCTCGCCGTGCTGATCAAACTCAGCCAAAGAGTCCTGAGTGGACAGCCGTGTTCGAACATCAGAAGATGCCGTCGGCAGCGCGTTCTGCGGACCTTGGAGCAGTAGAGCGCTCCCAGTCTGAATAGATCAACAGAGGACGCCGCGATGAGCGCAGCGGAACGGCTCTACTCCCGGAACCAGGGGCACGCCTGGGAGATGATCACGCTCGGGTGGATGCTCGCGTCGTCGACTTCGGAACGACCGCCTTGCCCCCGGCTGCTCGGGGTTCGGCCCGACGATCTGTCAATTGTTGCGGGAGGCCGCCGGCCAGTTCGGCAGGCCCGAGGACTTCGCCCTCATAGGCTGCCCGGAACCCGAACCGAGTTCGTCCCAGCAAGCGACCGACATCGATGCTCTCACGCCTGCTCAGGCCAACCAAGCGCGTTATTGATCTGCAGGCCCTAACTACACGGCATGGGTTCTAGAACTCATCCGGCGAGATGTGCTAGAACATAGCAATGAGTTCTAGAACAGTTGGAGTGCGTGGCACTCGGATGGGGGCGCGCTGGATGCGCGGCCGCCGAGCGGGCTTGGCCGGTTCGGCGAGTACGGGGGTCGGTTCGTGCCGGAGTCTTTGGTGCCGGCCTGCGACGAGGTCGAGCGCGAATTTCGTGCGGCATGGGAGGATCCGTCGTTTCGGAGCCGGCTCGAGCGCGTTTTGTCGGTTTATGCGGGGCGGCCGACCCCGGTGACGCCGGCCTGGCGACTGTCGGCCGAGCTAGGGATCACATTGCTGCTCAAGCGGGAAGATCTCCTGCACACCGGCTCGCACAAGATCAATAGCGTGCTTGGTCAGGCGTTGCTCGGACAGCGGATGGGGAAACGTCGGCTGATCGCCGAGACCGGGGCGGGACAGCACGGGGTGGCCACTGCGACCGCGGCCGCGTGGCTGGGCTTCGCGGCCACGGTGTTCATGGGGGAACGGGACATCGAGCGTCAGGAACTCAACGTTTTCCGCATGCGCATGCTCGGCGCCGAAGTGGTGCCGGTTAGCACGGGCAGCCGGACGTTGAAGGACGCGACCAGCGAGGCCCTGCGGCATTGGGTTTCTTCGGTGAATGACAGTTACTACTGCATCGGCTCGGTGATGGGGCCACATCCGTATCCCTGGATGGTTCGGGAGTTCCAGCGGGTGATCGGCGACGAGGCGCGAACGCAGTGCGCGGCTTATCTGCGTACGGGCACGCCGGACTTCGTCGTCGCATGTATCGGTGGCGGCTCGAACGCGGCCGGCACGTTCGCCGGTTTCCTTGACACCCCCGCACAGTTGGTCGGGGTCGAGGCGGCAGGTGGTGCCGCGGTCAACGCCGGTACCACCGGGGTGCTGCACGGCTTCAGGACGAAGGTGCTGCAGGATTCGCACGGGCAAATCAGCTATGCGCATTCGATCGCGGCGCGGCTAGACTATCCGGGCATCGGTCCCGAGCACGCGTACCTCTCCGATCTCGGCCGCGCCCGCTATGTGACGGTGGACGATCACGAGGTCGTCAAGGCTCTGCGCAAGCTCGGGGTATCCGAGGGGATTCTCTGCGCGCTCGAGTCCGCGCACGCCGTCGCCTGGGTGCTCCGCGCGGTCGAGCAAGGTGAGATTCCCCCAGGCGCGACCGTGCTGCTGACCCTGTCGGGCCGCGGTGACAAGGACATGCCAACCCTCATGGAGTCGACCCGATGAAGTCCTTGCGCCACGAGGTCAAGGCTCTCGAAGCCCAGACCCGACAGGTCCGCGACGCTGGGGGCAAGATCCTCGCCCCATACATCACGGGAGGTATCACCGAAAACTGGACCGACTACCTCCATGCGAGCGAGCAAGCTGGTGCCGATCTCATCGAGATCGGGCTGCCCTTCTCCGATCCGACCCTTGACGGCCCCACCGTGCAACGCGCGTCAGAGAAAGCGCTGCGGCGGGGGGCAACCGTCGAGCGGATCCTCCGCGACGTCGCCGGCCTCGGCCTATCCGTGCCGTTGGTCGTGATGACATACGCGAATCTCGTGTTCCGCAACGGTGCGGAGGAGTTCTGCCGGGCACTGTGCGAGTCCGGGATTACCGGGCTCATCGTCCCGGACCTGCCGGTCGACGAGGCCGGATCGCTGTCCGAGGTGGCCGACAGACACGGTATCGACCTGGTCCTGCTGGCCTCGCCGGTCACCCCGCCGCAACGGCAGCAGGTGATCGTCGAGCGCAGCCGGGGGTTCGTCTACGCCGTGAGCCTGATGGGCACCACGGGCGAGCAACTGGAACTGGCGGGTTCCGGACGGGAGCTCGCCACGTCCCTTCGACGCCGCACCGACCTGCCCGTGCTTGCCGGTTTCGGGGTGTCATCCCCGCACCATGCTGCCAAGGCGGCGCGGTATGCGGACGGCGTCGTCGTGGGCTCGGCGCTGATGCGTAAAGTTCTCGACGGTGCCGGTCCTGAACAGCTCGGCGCCAGTGTTGCGTCGCTGCGGGCGGCGCTGGACGCGGCCGACGGGTGAGCTGAGGAGCGGACGGGGTGTTGGGCAGTGATCGCGGGCCACGCACGCCGAAGTACGCGGTGATCGCCGCGGACCTCGAGGCCAAGATCAAGGCAGGGATGTATGAATCCGGCCAGGCACTGCCGGCGCAGCGTGAGCTCAGCACCGCATACGGCGTCACTTTGATGACCTTGCGGCAGGCGCTGCAGGTGCTCGCCGAACGCGGGCTGGTGACCCAGGAGGCCGGTCGGGGCACCTTCGTGACGGCGCCGAAAGCCGTCTACAACATCGGATCGCTGCAAAGCTTGTCCGACGAACTCCGCGCGCAAGGGCACCCGATCGACACCGTCCTGCTGAGCCGGACCAGGCGCAAGCTACCCGGATGGGTGGCGGTCCGGCTTGGCCGGGAAGCCGGTGCACCGGCGGTGCGGGTCGAACGGTTGCGTCGAGTCGGCGGTGTACCCGCGATCCATCAGGTGTCCTGGCTTCCGGAAGCCGTCGCCGGACCGCTGGCGCACGTCGATTTCACCAGCACCTCGCTCTACGGCGCCTTGGCCGAAACCGGCGCCATGGTGGAACGGGCTACCGAACGCCTCAACCCCGGCGTGCTCTCGGCTCGACTGGGCAAGATCCTGGAAAAGCCGACCGGCGTTCCGGTGTTCCTCAGCGACCGGGTGACCTATTCCGCAGGCGACGAGCCGGTGCTCTTCGACCGCGCGACGATCCTGGGCGAGTTCATCGAGGTCCGGACCGATCGTGCCGCGTCCGCGGTATCCGTTCGGTGGACCCGCGCCGGGCAGGAAACGTCGGCGTAGGCCCGCGCCGGGCTCTGGCGGTCGTGACAGCCGCGCGCGCTGGCGTGCGCAGCTTGGAGGAGATCAGCTCCATGACTGACGCATCCTGCAGCGTGGTGCCGTCGCCAACGCACCGATTTCCATTGAAATTGCGGGAGTTCTCCACAGGCGTCGGTGTGTCGTACCTCGACACGCCGATGGACGCAATTTCCATTGAAATCGAAGGTTCGATTTCCATGGAAGTTGCGGGCTACGTCGAACTGCAGATCGGGCCGACCGTGGTCGCCACGTGGCGACGCAACTCCTCCACCAGTTCGGTGTTCGCTGTCTGTTCGGCTGCCGGGTCGTCGTGCACGATGACGAACGCGACGATCACTTGACCCGTCGTAGGGTCGCAGGCCCCGACGACGCGGCCTCGGCCACACGCGGGTGTGCCACGCGGATCTTGCCCTGGTGCATCAGATCGGACAGCGCGCCCAGGGTCTCGTCGAAGTCCGTGTCCGGGTCCGGGCGGTGCACCTGGTACAGGTCGATCCAGTCGGTTCGCAGTCGCCGGAGGCTGTTCTCCACCTCCTGGAAGATCCACCGCCGCGAGTTGCCGCATTGGTTGACCTCCTCGCCGATCTGGAGGTGGAACTTGGTAGCCAGCACCACGTTGTCCCGCCGCCCCGCCAGCGCCTTGCCGACGATCTCCTCCGACTCGCCCTGCGAGTACGCATCCGCGGTGTCGATCAGGTTGGTGCCGGCATCGAGCGCCCGGTGGATGATCCGGACGCTGTTGTCGTGGTCAGGCTTGGCCCGGCCACCAAAATTCATCGCGCCCAACGCCAGCGGGCTCACCCTGATCCCCGTGCGGCCAAAGGGTCGATAGCTCATCACGCTACCTCCAAAGAGTTCGCGGAACGCACACCCGTGGCGCCGTAGGAGGCCCGAACGCGGCTCGGCTCATCTCGATCTCGAACCGGGGGAGCCTGCACCTCACGATGTGGGCGCTGTGTTGTGGCGCCCTGCTCCGACTTCGAGATTGCGGCGGATTCGGTCACGCGCGACGGCGTCACCGGTGTTGAGATCGGCGTTGCGCACGCGAACCGCGTGGGGGCGGCCGGAGGCCATGACGAAGCGGGGATTCTCCAGGGCGGCGATGTTCTGCGTGGGGTCACCGTCGACGGCGATCAAGTCGGCGCTCAGGCCCGGGCGCAGACGCCCGGTGACATCCTCCAGTCGACAGACGCGGGCGGCGACTTCGGTAGCGCTGGCGATCGCCTGCCGTGGCGACATGCCGGCGTCGATGAAGGTGTCCAGGCAGTCCACGTAGCGTTCAAAGTGGACCATCGGGATGCCGGCGTCCGTGCCGGCCGCGATGATCGCACCGAGGGCGATGAGTCTGCGCAGGTTGCCGACGACCGCATCTCGTTCGTCCCACGGGCACATGTAGTGTTCGGTGGTGCAGGCAGTGTTCATCGCGGGACTGACGGCGATGCCCCGTTCAATGATCACCGCGGCGATACGGGGGTCGTACTGGGTGCCGGTCCGCGTGACCCAGCCGCAGTGTTCGAGGCAGTCGACACCGGCGAGAACGGCCCGTTCGATGCCCTCGGTGCCTAGCACGTGGCTGGTCACCGGAAGGTCGTTGGCGTGCGCCTCGGCGACTAGGGCGCTGAGTTCCTCGACGGTGTAGCGGGCTTCGGACGGATGGCTGCCGGGTGTCATGAACCCGCCTGTGGCCATCACCTTGATCAGGTCCACCCCTTGGTCGGCGTGTCGGCGCACCTGTGCCCGGACCTCGTCGACGCCATCGGCGATGCCGCCCATAGACCAGCAGTGGCCACGGGTGACGGTGATCGGTGCGTTCGCCACCAGCATCCGGGGTGTGGCGTGCGGCAGGGTGACCAGCAGGTCCCGCACCTCGGTGCCCAGGGTGCCGGGTGAGCCGAGGTCGCGGGCGGTGGTGACGCCCGCGTCGAGCAGCCGCCCGGCATTGGCCACCATCAGTCGCCGCAGCGCCTCATGGTCGGACGACATCTCGTTGAGATCAGCGTCGGACGCCGGATCCAGGCAGAGGTGCACATGGCAGTCGATCAACCCCGGCATCAGGGTGGTGTCGCCGAGGTCGGTGACCGCCTCGGCGGTGCTCGCCCAGCTCGGCGCGGAGCTGCGGGGTCCGGCATAGGTGATCGTGTCGCCCTCGACGCACACGACCGCATCGTTGATCAGCGGTGCGGTCGCGTCCGTCAGGAGCCGCGCGGCCACGAGGATGCTTCGGGGGGTCACGCTTGCCTCCGGTACTCGGCGATCGCGGTGCATACGCGATCGATGTCTTCAGTGGTGTTGTAGTAGTGGAACGCGATGCGCAAGATCGACCCGCGTGGCGAGGTGACGATCCTGCGGGCGGCCAGGAACGCTGCCAGCGCCTCGGGGTCGGGGTCGACCACCGCGACCTGTGGTCCGGGCTTGGCGTCCGGTGCCGGCACGCTCAGCGTCTCGCCTGCTTCGGCCAGCCGGGCACTCGTCTCTGCGACCAGGTTCTCGACATGGGTCCACCGGGCGATCGGGTCGACCTGGTTGAGGACCTCGATTCCGGCCCGCGCCGCGTACACCGTGGGGATGGCCGGGGTACCGGACTCGAACCGGCGTGCCTCCTTGGGGACGTCGAGGCTCGTCGGATCGAAATTGAACGGGTCGACGCGACCGAACCAGCCGGTCATCCGCGGCGGGTGCTGGTCCGCGACGCCGGACCGGGCGAACAGCACCGCGATTCCGGCGAGACCGAGCAGATATTTCAGCGTCCCGGTGATGAGGTAGTCGCAGTCGATCCCGGCCACGTCGATGGGGACCACCCCGGCTGCCTGGTAGGCGTCGACCAGCACGCGCGCCCCAACCTCGCGTGCGTGTTTGGCGATCTCGTTGACCGGCTGGAGGGATCCGTTGGTGTAGAGGGCCAGCGGGATCGACACCAGCCGGGTCGCGTCATCGATCTGGGCGCGGTACGCCTCGACCACGCCGAGCGTGCGCATCGCGTCGTGACTGACCCAACGTGTCTCACCGTCGCCCCGGCGCTGCGCGTGCAGCACCTGTCCGACGCTGGGGAACTCGGCCGCCATCGACACGATCACGCCACCGGCTGCGAAGTCCACCGCGTTGGCGACCTGGAACGCGCCATGAGATGCGGAGGGCACCAGCGCGATTTCGCTCGCCGACGCGTTGAGGAAGCTAGCCGCGGTAGCACGCAACCGTTCCACCTCCGTCATCCACGCACCCCACGGGGCACCCTGGTCGCGCACCAGGTACGCCATCTCGGCCAGTGCCGCGGTGACGCTTGTGGCGATCGCGCCTTGACTGCACGAGGCCAGGTGCGTGGTGTCGGCCAAGCTGGGGAACTGGGCCCGGAAACGGTGGGGATCCATGCGTCACCTCCGTGTGAACAACGCGTAGCTGTGATTAGTCACAGTGAACAGGTGGCAGCATCACTGCGCAAGTCCTTCCACGCGGAAGGTCCCGCCTGGAGATTGACGCCATGACCTAAGTCACTCACACTGATGCGAATTCATAAGAGATGAACACAGAGTTGTGTGTCTTGACAGGAGTAACCATGTCCCGACCGTCCATCCCAGCTGCCGGGCGCACGTCCCAGCGGCGCTGGCACTGGCTGTTGTTGGCGGTGCCACCCGTGTGGTGTATCGCTGCTGTTCCGCTAGTCAACCAGGTTGGCTACGTGTTCGGTTCGATTCCGTTCCTGCTGGTGTGGATGACGCTCGGCGTGGTGGTCGGGTCGGCCGCGATCGGTGTCATCTACGTCGTCGATCGCCGCAACGGCGAACTGAACCGTTTCTAGGAGCGCGAGATGGCGTTGATCATTGCTTTAGTGATCGCGGTCGGCTCGATCGTGTGGGGTTCGGTGGCTGCCGCTCGTGGCCGGACGATGAACATGCAGGAATGGTCGGTGGGCGGACGGCGGTTCGGCACCTGGTTGTTCTGGTTCCTGCTCGTCGGTGAAACGTTCACCACATCCGCGCTGCTGGGCGCTTCCCAGGGAGTGTTCAGCAATGGCGCGCCTGGATTCTATGTTCTCGGCACGGTCGTGCTGGCCGCGACGGTGGGCTACTGGGTGGTCCCGAAGATCTGGCGTGCGGGTAAACGCCATGGGCTGGTCACGATGGGGGATTTCTTCACCAACCGCTTCGAGGCGCCGTGGTTCGGCGGCCTGATCGCCGTGTTCGGCATCATCGCGTTGCTGCTCTACACCCAGCTGCAACTGACCGGCCTGAGCCTCATCTTGGCCAGCCTCTTCGGCACTGCTGTGCCCTCGCTGGCCTACGTCGTGGCCGGTGGTGTCCTCGTCGCCTTGTTCGTCCTGGTCGGGGGTATGCGCAGCGCCGCCTTCACCGCGATCGTCAAAGACATCCTGCTGATCGTGGTCCTGCTCGTGATCACGGTGGGCGCGGCGAACGCGGCCGGTGTCCATAGTCCACTGGGCATCTTCGACGCGATGAAACAGGCGCACCCCAACAGCGCGACCCTTCCCGGCATCCAGGGTGGGACCGCGACGAACACCTGGTGGTGGATGAGCTTCCTGCTGGTCACCCCGCTGGGGCAATTCGCCCTGCCCCATATGTTCCAGGTGTCCTACAGCGCCAAGGACACGGCGACGATCCGCCGCAACCAGGTGATCCAACCCCTGTACTCGCTGTTCTACGTCCTGATTTGCATCATCGCGCTCGCCGCAGTGCTCGCGCTGCCAAAGCTCACCGACAAACAAGCCAACCAATCGCTGCTCATCTTCGTGCGCGAGAAGTACCCGGACTGGGTCATCGGCATCCTCGGCGGCGCGGGCATCCTCGTCGCACTCGTGCCCACCGCGGTCCTCATCCTCACCGCCAGCAGCCTGCTCACCCGCAACGTGATCGGCGCCGCGTCGAAACGGTGGGCCTCTTCGCTCACCCTGACCCGAATCGGCGCCCTCGTGTTCACCGCACTGGCAGTGCTCCTGGTCGCCAGCAGCAACGCGAAACTACTGACCATCATGACCAACATGTACAGCGCAGTCGGCCAGCTCGCCCCCGCCCTGTTCCTGTCCATGTTGTGGCGAAGAGTCACCGCGGCAGGCCTGGCCGCTGGGGCCATCTGCGGCGGGCTGATCATCGGTGTGCCTGCGCTTGGATCGATAGTTCTGCACGCAGTGCCTGCCGGCATGGTTGTCGGCCTGCCCGCGCTCGTGGTCAACCTCGTCGTCACAGTGGCGGTAAGCCTGGTCACCCGGCCACCCTCGGACGCCGCGATCGACATCGGAACCGGGAACGGTTTGCCCGCTGCGCCGGAAGAGGCCATCGGGGCCAGCATCACCCGATGACCCACGACGACACCGTTCGTCCCTGGTCGCCCGGCACGCAGCCCGGTGACCAGGGTCGAAGGCCTGTCGGATGATAATGGTTCGGTGACCGTGACACGGATCCGTGAATACCGAAACCTCCGGGGCCTGACTGTCCGCCAGCTGGCTGATCAGGCTGGCGTGTCCACCGGCCTGATCAGCCAGGTTGAACGTGGCGTCACCGATCCCAGCCTCGAAACCATGCGACGCATCGCCGAGGTTCTCGACGTCCCGCTGTTCAGCCTGTTCCAGGACGGCGACGACCAGACCGTCGCGGTCATCCGCCGCGACGACCGATACCGGATCTCCTCACCACATCACGCCATCACCTACACTCGAGCCTCCCCAGGCGGCGCCAAACTCGAAGTTCTCGAAGGCTCGCTCGAACCCGGTGCCGTCTCCTCCGAGGAACTCCGCTCGCACCCCTCCGAGGAGTGCGTGGTGGTCCTCGTCGGCCGGCTCACCGTCCAGATCGGCGAGCAAACCCACGTACTCAAGACCGGCGACAGCTGCCACTTCGACTCGAACATCCCGCACCGCTTCCGCAACGACGGCAGGAACACCGTGCGATTCATGATCAGCGTAACGCCACCCAGCTACTGATCTTGGCTACGGGGTTAACGGACACGTGCGGGCGGCACAACCACCTTCTCACGTGTGCGGGTTCCCGATAAATGATCAAGGTCTATGCCCTATCCCGTTGGCCTTGCTGCTTAGCCTTGCTGTTGTTCGGTGATCCAGGCCGCGATCTGGGCGCGGGAAGTGAAGGCGAGCTTGGTGAGGATGTGGTCGATATGGGCTTCTGCGGTGCGCTGGGCGATCACCAGTGTTGCCGCGATGTCCTTGTTCGACATGCCCTTGGCGACGAGGGCGGCCACCTCACGCTCGCGTCGGGTCGTAGGCGGTGGGGAGGTCGAGGCCCGGCCACTCGGCGGTGATCGAGCCTCGATCCCGCCGCTGCTTCTCGGCTGCCAGCAGCACGTCCGCCGCGGTGTCGACGTCCCAGTTCTTTGCGTCCGTCATGCGCTCACCATTTCCTTCCCGGCCGAGCCGAGTTCGTCGCGCAGCGCGATCGCCGAGCCGGGCGGTTGCTGCTGCGAGCCCCCACCCTGTTGCGCCTGCAGGCATTGTCACAACGACGCGTGGAGTGGATGTAATCGGAGCAGGCGCACTGTGGAGCGGGACGCCCGGCGATGCGCCTGCACCGGCATCTCGCCATCTCGAGTCGGTGTTGCTGCTCGGCCGTCGTGGTTCGGCGAAGCAGTTCGCTCGGGGACAGCCCGGAGGAATCTCGACGACCTCGATGCCGGCATCAGCCAGGACAGTGTCGAACAATGCCGTGAACTGCTTACCCCCGGGCTGGGTGAGCGCGTCAATCAAAAGCGCGTCGAACGGCTCATGCGCTCTGCGGGGATCCTGTGATAACGCCTCCCGCGTTTCTCGATGTAGGCCATGCCTTGTCTAATCCATACAAATCAACCCTCTACAGTTTCAGGGAATTGCCACTGGACGGTGCGGAACGCTTGGTGCGGTGTTGTACTTGGGCGAACAGTCCGGTCGCGACCAGTGCCATCAGGCCAGGAAGCCAGTACTGCCAAGCCTGGGAGAGACCGGCGAACGAGGCGGTGTTCTGTGTCACCTGAAGCAGCAGGACCCCGAAGAGAACCCCGATGAAGCTTCCGCGGCCGCCGAAAATGGAAGCACCACCAAGGACCACCGCGGTGATGCTGGCGAGAGTGTAGGAGATACCGGCCGTCGGGTCACCGATGCCGGTCTGTGCCGCCAGCAAGAACGCGCCGAACAGCGTGCACATCGAGCCCGCCACGTAAGCCAGCACGTAGACGCGAGTGACGGGGATGCCCCGCTTGTACGCGGCCTGGTCGGCGGAACCAGTGCCACGCAGGCACAAACCGGCCATCGTGCGGCGCGACGCGAGTTCGAGAACGACCAGAATTACTGCCCCGGCGATCACGGGCCACGGGACGGGACCGATCTTGACCTTGAGCAGCGAGGTTACCGGTTCGGCGATCAAGCCGCCGGGGACATCGCGCATGAACAGCGAAAAACCCTGCAGCGCCATATAGGTCACGAGTGTGGCCACCACGGGCGTGACGCGGGCGAACTTCACCAAGGTGCCGTTCACCAAGCCGATTCCACCGGCTACCAACACCATCATCACGAACCCCACGACCCACCAGCCCATGGCGTAGTCGTCGCTGACATAGAACGACGCGACGACGACGAGCGCTCCGCTCAGCGGCCCCACCGAGAGATCGATTCCGCCCGTCAGCATCACGATCAGCTGACCGGCGGACAGGAACAGCAGCGGGCCGAGGAGCTCCAGCATGCTGGAGATGTTGAAGCTGGACAGAAACCGGTCGTTCTGGGCGGTCCCGACGATGGTCAGCGCTATGATGGCGGCGATCAGGAACGTGCTCGGTCCTTGCTCGCTGGACAGCAGCTTTCGCCAGCCGCGTCCCGGTGTTTTCTCCCGCGACGCGACCCGCTCCTCTTGCTCGGCGGGCGAGCCGGTCAATGCGGCCTCGGTGATCGCGTTATCGGTGATCGCATCGCCGACCAGTTCGGCGACCACCTGGCCCTTCGAGAAGACCAGGACGCGGTCGCACAGTCCGGCGAGCTCCACGTTGTCGGAGCTGAGGACGACGACGGGCACGCCACTGTCCGCCGTGTCCCGCAGCCGGTGGTAGATGTCCGAGCGGACGCCTACGTCGATGCCCTGGGTGGGTTCATCGCACAGCAGGACCTTGGGATCGGACAGCAGCGAACGACCCAGCACCACCTTTTGCTGGTTGCCTCCCGAAAGCGTCCCGACGGCGACGTCCGGGGACGCGAGCTTGACGCCGAGCTCGACTACTTCCCTTGCGACGAGCTGATCTTCGCGTTGGACACCGATGATTCCGGCGCGCGATGTCCGGTCGGTCGCCGCGACGGCCAGGTTCTCGCGGACGGAGTGAATGGTCGCGACACCTTCGACATGACGTTCCTGGGGCATGAGCACGACACCCGACTCGCGCGCCCGGCGAGGGCTCGATACGTCGACCGGTCGGCCTTCGATCAGCACCCGCCCCCGGCTCGGCGCGGCACCGCCCAGTGCCCTGATGAATTCGCGCTGCCCGTTGCCCTCAACGCCGGCGAGACCGAGGATCTCCCGCCGGGCCAGGGCGACGCTCACCCCGCCCAGCCGATCGGATGTCAGGTCCCGCACCTGCAGGACCGGTTCGCCCGCATCGGCGGCGCGATCGGGGAACAGCGAGGTGACCTCCCGCCCGGCGACGCGCGTGATGACCTCCTGTTCGCTCACCTCGGCCCGGTTGAAGGTGCCGCGTATCTGGCCGTCGCGTAGCACCGTGATGCGGTCGGCGAGGGCGAACACGTCGGGCAGCCGATGGCTGATGTACACGACGGCGACACCGCGGGCGGCGAGCTCACGAATCCGCTCGAACAGCCGCTCGGTCTCGGCGGACATGAAGGGCTCGGTCGGCTCGTCGAAGATGACGACGCTCGGGTCGCACGCGAGTGCGCCGCAGATCTCGACCGCCTGCTTCTCGGCGAGGGTGAGCGCGCGAACCGGGACGGTGGCGTCGATCGGCATGCCCATCGCCCGCAACTTCTCCGTCGCCCACCGCGTCGCCTCACCGAAGCGCGGGCGCTTCGCCGCGGGCACCGACAGCATGAGGTTCTCCGTCACCGTGAGGTCCGGGAGCAGTGTCGGGTGCTGAAAGGCGATCGCGAGGCCCTGCTCGCGCGCGGCCACCGGGGAGATCTCGGCCAGCGGTCGGCCCGCGATCGCGATATGCCCACTGTCCGGTTTCACCGCGCCCGAAGCGACTGCCATGAGGGTCGACTTGCCCGCGCCATTGCCGCCGACGAGCGCGTGGATTTCACCCTCCTGGGCCTCGAAGTCGACCCCGTCCAGGGCGAGTACACCGGGAAAACGTTTGGTCACACCGCGCATCACCAGGCGGGCGCTCGATTCGTCCATCGTGTGAGTCCCTTCCGGTGCTGGTCCGCGGCCGCCGACCGCGGACCAGCGCACAGATCGATCAGTTGTAGATGCTCTTGAGCTTCTCGGGCGCGAGTTCGGCCGAGAGGATGGCGCTGGTCGGCAGTGCCGACTCGCACTTCGGTTGCTTGCCGCTGTCGAAACTGTCTTCGTAGATCGGGATGTTGATGATGTCCGGCTCGTCGTTGTTGATGCCCTCCTTCGCGGCGACGGCTTTGCGCAGCGCGAGGCGGACGAGCCAGGTCCGGCTCGAGACGGTCACGAGGTTGAAGCCGGGCTGCTGTGCCCTGGCCTTCTGCCATTCGCACGCCAGGCCGTTGTTGTCGTTCGCCGTCCACAGCGGAAGCTTGCGGCCGGCCGATTCGAAGGCGCGAACGCCACCGACCGAGCCGTCGCCCGAGTCCGAGATAATCGCGTCGATCTTGTTGTACTTGGTCAGCAGGCCCGCGACGACCCGCTGCGTCTGGGCCGGGTTCCAGTTCGTGTCGATCGGTTTGCCCGGTTCGTTCAGCAACTTGGCGTTCTTGCAGGCCGGGTTGCTCGTGAACTCATCCTCGATGCCCTTGATCTCCGTGGTGCTCTGGGTGTTGCCCGGCGTGCCGCCCAGGAAGAGGACGTTGCCACCGGCATCCCCCAGGTGCTCGCAGGTCCAGCGGGCCCAGGTGTGCCCGTCGTTGACCGTGTTGTGGCCGACGAACGTGGTGTAGTCAGTACCGGCGGTGCCACCCGGGTTGGCGGTCCACGGCACGATCGCTACGCCGTTCTGGAACGCCTCCCGCAGCGTTGGCAGGAGCGCTTGGCCCGCGTCGGGGAACACGACGATGGCGTCGGCGCCCTGCGCGACGAGCGCCTTGATGTCGCTGATCGCCTTTTGCGGATTGTTCTGGGCGTCG